>DASXCH010000184.1:0-1700 GCA_036491275.1 Caulobacteraceae bacterium | reverse complement strand
GGCATGGCAGCCTGGATAAAAACCTCCTACGAGGCGCCCGACTCTATGCCCACTCTCCCTGCCGCTCGTTGGCCGCCAACCGCAGGCGCGATCTCGAGGAACGAACTCACTCTCATACTCGCCAGCCTTGTCGTAACGCTCAGCGCGGAGCCCACCCATGCCTGACCTCAAGATAACCGCCGATCACATCCGGCGCGATGCGTATCTCTATGTTCGCCAGTCGACGCTGCGCCAGGTTGCCGAGAACGGTGAGAGCACGCAGCGGCAGTACGCGCTGCGCGATCGCGCTATAGCATCAGGCTGGCCGGCAGAGCGCGTCCATATCATCGACTGCGATCTCGGCAAGTCCGGATCCAGCGCCATCGCCCGTGATGGCTTCCAGCGATTGGTCAGCGAGGTGGCGCTCACGAAGGCGGGCATCGTCATGGGCCTGGAGGTCTCGCGATTGGCGCGCAACTCGGCCGACTGGCACCGGCTTATCGAACTCTGTGCGCTCACCGCCACCCTCATCCTCGATGAAGACGGGGTTTACGATCCGGCAAGCTTCAACGACAGGCTTCTCCTCGGACTGAAAGGCACGATGAGCGAGGCCGAGTTACATATCCTACGTGCACGGATGCGCGGCGGCCAGCTCAACAAGGCTCGTCGCGGCGAGTTGGAAATTGGGCCGCCAGTCGGGCTGATTTATCGGTCCGACGGGAGACTGGATCTCGATCCGGACGCTGAGGTGCAAGCGGCGATTCGCTTAGTATTCGATACCTTTGACCGAACGGGCAGCGCCACAAGGACAGTCCGGTTCTTTCTGGACCAAGGCATCCTGTTTCCGCGGCGACTACGCAAAGAGCCCAACAAGGGCGAGTTGCTATGGGCTCCGCCCCGCCATTCCCGCATTCTTCAGGTGCTGCATAATCCGCGATACGCCGGCGCCTTCGTCTATGGACGAACCCGCGGACGCCGCAGGCCGGACGGCCGCGTCTCTCAGATCAAGGCGCCCATGGAGGATTGGCAATTCGTCATGCCAGATCTCCACCCGGGGTACATCAACTGGGAACGCTTCAAGGCCAACCAAGAGAGACTTTCTGACAATGGACGAGCCTATGGGATTCAGCGCCGATCAGGACCCGTGCGAGAGGGACCAGGCCTGCTTCAAAGGCCGCGTCCTGTGCGGCGTCTGCGGTGAGCGAATGGGCGTTCGCTACAGCCTGGAATACGGTCAAACGGTCGTGACCTACGTCTGCAAAGAGAACGCCACCCGTCAGGGAGGAAAGGTTTGCCAGTCGGTGCCTGGCAAAGTCGTCGATCCCGCGATCAGCACGCTGCTGGTCGAGCTGATGACGCCGATGACTTTGGAGGTCACCCTCGCTGTTCAGAGCGAACTGGAGGAACGCGCCGCCGAGACCGACGCCTTGCGCCGCAAGCACGTCGAGCGAACCCGCTACGACGCTGAGCTTGCGCGGCGGCGCTTTATGAAGGTCGATCCGGACAACCGGCTCGTCGTCGACGCCCTCGAAGCAGAATGGAATGAGAAGCTTCGGCTGCATGCCGACGTCGTGGCGGACTATGGACGGCGCGGACAAGAAGAAGCGGCCGCGCTCGATGCTCAGATGCGCCGCCATGTCCTGGAGCTGGCTGAGCAGTTCCCAAGGATTTGGAACGACCCTCGGATCGACATGCGCGAGCGAAAGCGCATCCTGCGCCTG
>DASXCH010000183.1:0-21121 GCA_036491275.1 Caulobacteraceae bacterium | reverse complement strand
TCGCCAAGGCCAAGGGCTTCGAGGTGATCGAGCGCCACATCCGGCCCGAGGAGCTGGCCGACTTCAGCGAGTGCTTCATCGTCGGCACGGCGGCCGAGGTCACGCCGGTTGCGCGGGTGGGCGAGTACCGCTTCACGCCGGCCAATATCAGCCTGTCGCTGATGGATGACTTCGCCCTGCTGGTGCGTCGCGAGCTGCAGCCGGCGTAGAGGCGAGCCTCAGACCGTCCAGCTCTCCGGCGTGGGATATGCCTCGTTGCGTAGCAGGCGTGAGAGGCCCAGGGCGCAGCGGACGATGAACCAGATCCACGCCGCCAGCAGCAGCGGGATTCCGATCAGCAGGATGATCAGGAAAAGCGACACCGCGCAGTAGAGCAGGCCGATCCAGAACGTGCGGATCTGGAAAGTATAGTGGCTCTTTAGCCAAGCCGGCGCGCTGTCACGCTCCACATAGGCCAGAACCAGGCCGACGATCGCCGAGACCCAGCCGATCACCGGCACGAAATGGGCGAGGTAGAGAATATAGACGACGAACGCCATCTGCCGCTCGTCGCGGGTCACGCTGGCGACCATGGACGTGGTCGGAGGCGGAGGCGGAGGAGGGGGCCGCGGCGGAGCCTCTGGCGGCGGTGGCGGCGGAGACTCTGGCGGTGGTGGCGGCGGCGCCTGCGGCGGCGGGGGCGGCGGCGGAATTTCGGACGGCGGCGTCTCGTGTTCGTCGGACATGGCGGACGCTCCTTGCGTGGCCGGCCAATCTTAGCCCCGGCGGGCGATGATCTCCACACCCGCCGCGGCGGCGGCCGGCTCCAGCGCCCGGAGCTTCTCGACCCGCACCCTGACCTCGCGCACCCTGGGCTCGGCGACGCAGGCCTCGGCCAGCCGCTGGGCGAAGGTTTCGACGAGGCCGATGTGGCCGCCGGCCGCGATCGCCGCGGCATGCGCCGCCAGGGTTTCGTAATTGACCGTCTCCTCGAGATGGCGCCAGCCGGCGGCCTCGACCTCCGCCTCGATGTCGACGACCAGCGGCTGGGTGATTCCCCGCTCGCGCTCATAGACGCCGATCTCCGCGCGCACTTCGAGACCGCGGACGAACACCTTCGTCGTGACGATGTGCGAGGCGGCCCTAGTCATCCGCACCCTCGTCAGAAACCTCGTTCAGGGCGTCTGGCGTGCGCCAGGAAAGATGCTGACCGCCGTCCACGGCGATCATCTGGCCGGTCACCGAGGTCGCGTCGATGAGATAGGCGAGGGCGGCGGCGATCTCCTCCGGCGTGGCGCCCCGTCCCAGCGGCACGGCGCGGCCCTGGGCGGCGAACGTCTCCGCTGATTGGTGGACCGAGGCCAGGGTCGGTCCGGGGCCGATGGCGTTGACCCGGATCCTGGGCGCCAGGGCCTGGGCCAGGGTCTGAGTGGCGATCCACAGCGCCGCCTTGGAGAGTGTGTAGCTGAAGAAGTTGGGCGTCAGGCGCCAGACCCGCTGGTCGGCGATGTTGACGATGAGGCCGGCGCCGTCCTGCGGCAACGCCGCCGACATGGCCTGGGCGAGGATCAAGGGCGCGCGCAGGTTGACCGCCATGGCCCGGTCGAACCGATCGGCGTCGAATCCCTGCGCCTGGTCCGGCTCGAACACCGAGGCGCAATTGACGAGCAGGGTGATCGGCCCGGGCGCACGTTCAACGAGCGCGCGGCAGGCCTCGGCGTTGGTAAGGTCGGCCTGGGCCGTCTCAGCCCGGCGCCCGAGTGCGCGGATGCGGTCCGCGGTGTCCTCGGCGGGACTTTCGGACGATCCGTAATGGACGAGGACATCGTATCCCGCCTTGGCGGTGGCCAGGGCCAACGCCGCGCCGATCCGGCGCGCGGCGCCGGTGACCAGGGCCCAGCCGCGGCCGGCTCGGTCAGTCGAGGCGGTGGAATTCGTAATAGTTGAGGCCGCCCAGGACGGCGAGGAACACCAGGATGGCGGCGACGGCTTCCAGACTCATGCGCTCTACCTCCGGTGCAATAGGCTGGGCTTTAGCCGCCCAGCGCAGGTGCGGCAAGGGAATCGGCCAAGCGGTGACGGGCAAGGCGATCATAGATCGGCGCCGCGGCCTCGGCGATCGCAGCCAGTGGCGACGCTAGGCCGGGCGGCGGCCCGCCAGGCGCGGAAAAGCCCGTCGAGCGCTCGACCGCGTCGTACCACACCGGCGCCCAGAGACCGTCGCTCGGGCGCCGGCCGGCCGGCCAGGCGAGCATGGCCTCATCGAACGGCACGCCCAGCGCGCGGCATAGCGCGGAAAGGGCGCGGCGAGGATCGGCCAGAACGTCGTCGGCGTCGATCACCGGCGGCGCGGCGCCCAGCCGATCGGCGACGGCGTCGAAGATTTCGCCCTGCTGGACGAAGCCGATGTCCTCGAGACTCACCTCGGCGCGCTTGGCCGCATAGGAGGCGAGCACGCGCTCGGGCGCGCGGATCAGGAAGGCGTGACGACAACCTTCCATCCAGCCGCGCGGAAAGCCCGCCAGCATGTGGTGGGTCATGTGCTTCTGGTAATAGAGCGGCGATCCGCCTGGCGCGCCTCGCGACAGCGCGTCGGCGACCAGGACCGGATCGGTCTCAAAGGCCGCCAGGACTTCGGCGCGCATGGGATGGTCGATTCCCGAGCGAGCGAGGAAGGCGGCGTAGAACGGCTCGTCGATCACCTCCGTGTCGGGACGATTTTCGAAGGCGCGCATCATCGCCGTGGAGATGTTGCGCGGGCCCGACCACATGGCGATGTTGACGCTCACCTGGCCGCATCCTCGTCTTTGAGCCGGTCATAGAGCGCGCGGACTTGACGGGTGACTGGACCCGGGCAGGCCGGCAGGATGGCCCCATCGCTCGCCTTCACCGGCGTGATCCCGGCCATGGTGCCGGTGACGAAGGCTTCGTCGGCGGCCCGCGCCGCCTCCGGCGGGAAGGCGCCCAGGCGCAACGGCAATCCGTTCGTCCGCGCGAGTTCGATCACCTGAGCGCGGGTGACGCCGTTGAAGCAATACTCACCGGTCGAGGTGCAGATCTCGCCGTTCTTGACGAAGAAGAAGTTCGTGGCGTTGCAGCTCGACACGCACCCGGCCGGATCGAGCATCAGGGCCTCATCGGCGCCGGCCTCGATCGCCTCCAGCAGGGCGGTGATCAGGTTGAGCCGGCTGTGCGAATTGAGCCGCATGTCGAACATCGCCGCCGGAGTGCAGCGCACGGAGACCGTGGCCAGGGCGAGGCCGGCGTCGGCGTTGGCCGGCCGCTTGTGCTCGGCGGTGATGGCGATGGTCGGCACGCCCAGCGCATTGCGCGGATCCTGGCTGACCGTCGACTTGACGCCGCGCGTCACCATCAGGCGCACATGCACGCCGTCGGTCATGGCGTTGGCCGCCAGCGTTTCGGCGAGCGCCGCCTCGATCTCGGCGCGCGACTTGCCGATGTCGAGGCGGATGGCTTTGGCGCCTTCGAATAGCCGGTCGAGATGCCGCTCCAGGAATAGCAGCCGGCCCTTGTGAAGCCGCAGGCCTTCCCAGACGCCGTCGCCCATGCCGAACCCGGCGTCGAACAGCGACACCCGGGCCTCCGTGCGCGGAACCAAGGCGCCGTTCAGCCACACCAGCACCGATTCGTTGCGCGGATCGGCCTCGAAATCCTGACTTCCCGCCATCGCCGGGCTCTAGCACGGGCCGGGGCCCTCCGCAGGGGTCAGGCGCAGCTGAGAAATTGTCGCTGCGACAGCATGCGCAGGGTCTTGGTCTTCCAGGTCAGGTCCTCGGCCAGCTTCTGGGCGAATTCGCGCAGGCCCACGGCATACAGATCGCCGGCCTCGACAATGGCGTTCAATTGTTCGCCAAGGCTCACCATCGTCTCGTCCACATCGCGCAGGTGATCGAGCGAGACGGCCCTCGCCTCCTCGAAAAGCTGGCGCGCCTTCACCGCCGCCGGCGGTGGACCCACGAGCTCGAGCGTCGGCGCACGCCGAACGTCTGCCGTGGCAAGCATGGTCGACATTCCCTTAGATCCCTGAACCTTGGCCGCCGAATAAGCCGGCGCCTACTGAGCTGGAAAAGACCCCGATCGCCGTGGCGCGACAGGATGACGGGCCGATGTTTTGCTGACCGGTGTCCGATCATTCGCCGATCCGTCCGGCCATAGCGGCGCGCCAGCACCGGGCGCGTCGACAGGTCGAGCCCTGGCTGACAATCTTAGCGCCATGAGCGAGGTCACCGATCAACTCGACGCCGCAGCCCGTGGCCGCTTCGACGAGATCGTCGACGTGCGCACGCCGGCCGAGTTCGCCCTCGACCATGTGCCCGGCGCGGTGAACCTGCCGGTGCTTTCCAACGCCGAGCGGGCCGAGGTCGGCACGATCTATGTCCAGGACTCCCGCCTGAAGGCGCGCCGCCTGGGCGCCGCCCTGGTGGCGCGCAACATCGCCGCCCATCTGGAGGGCCCGCTGAAGGACAAGCCCGGTTCCTATGCGCCGCTGATCTATTGCTGGCGCGGCGGCCAGAGGTCGCTGGCCATGGCCACGGTGCTGGAGCAAGTCGGTTGGCGCCCGAGCCGCCTCGCCGGCGGCTACAAGACCTGGCGGCGGCAGGTCATGTCCCGCCTCTACGACGGGCCGCCCCTGCAGAATCTCGTCCTCCTCGATGGGTTCACTGGAACGGCCAAGACCGAGATCCTCGGGCGTCTTGCTGCTCTGGGCGTGCAGACGCTTGACCTCGAGGGTCTCGCCGGCCACCGCGGATCGCTCTTCGGCGCCCGGCCGGGGCGCCCCCAACCGAGCCAGAAGATGTTCGAGAGCTGCCTCATCGTCGAACTCGAGCGGCTGGAACCCGGGCAACCGGTCATCGTCGAGGCGGAATCCTCCAAGATCGGCGAAATCGCCCTGCCGCCGGCGCTCTGGCAAGCGATGACCGGCGCGCCGCGGATCCAGTTTTCCGCCCCGCGTGAGGCCAGGGTGCGCTACCTGCTGAGCGCCTACGCCGACATCACCCTCGATCGGGACGCCCTCAAGAAGGCTCTGGCGGCGCTGCCTGGGCGCCATGGCCGCAAGCGCGTGGCCGCCTGGAGCGCCATGGTCGATGCCGGCGATCTCGCCGCCCTCGCCGCCGAGCTTGCCGAGCTTCACTATGATCCGGCCTACGAACGCGGCCGCCGCAGGGACGAGCGAGCGAGCCTGGGAGAGGTGGCGATGGACGATCTTTCGGCGGATCGGCAGGACGAGGCGGCGCGCCGGATCGCCGGCATTGTCGCTTCTTTCGAGACACGGCCATGAGCGTCCGCCTGACCTCGCTGGCGCATGGCGGCGGCTGCGGCTGCAAGCTCTCCCCGGCGGTGCTGCGCGAGCTGCTTTCCGAGCAGCCAGCGATGAACGGCTTCGCCGATCTTCTGGTGGGAACCCAGACCAGCGACGACGCCGCCGTCTGGCGGCTCAACCCCGACCTGGCCCTGGTGGCGACCACGGACTTCTTCATGCCGGTGGTCGACGATCCGCGCGACTTCGGCCGGATCGCCGCGACCAACGCCCTTTCCGACGTCTACGCCATGGGCGCCAAGCCGATCCTCGCCCTGGCGCTGGTCGGCATGCCAATCGACAAGCTGCCGGCGGAGACGATCCGCGCCATTCTCGCCGGCGGGGCCGAGGTCTGCGCCACAGCCGGCGTCCCCATCGCCGGTGGCCATTCGATCGACAGCGCCGAGCCGATCTACGGCCTCGTGGCCCTGGGCCTGGTCCATCCGGACCGCCTGCTGCGCAATTCCACTGCCTCGGCCGGCGACGTCCTGATCCTCACCAAGCCGCTGGGCGTCGGGGTGCTGAGCGCCGCCCTGAAACAGGAGAGGCTCGACGGCGCCGGCTATGCCGCGCTGATCGCCGTCACTACTGCGCTCAACACCGTCGGCGCCGATCTCGCCGGCCGGGCGAGCGCGATGACCGACGTCACCGGCTTCGGCCTTCTCGGCCACGCCCTGGAGATGGCCCGAGGCTCGGGTCTGACCCTCGAACTGGCTCCGGCGTCGGTCCCAGTGCTGCCGGGCGTCGAGGGTTTCCTGCGCAAGGGTGTGCGCACCGGCGCCTCCGCGCGGAACTGGGCCAGCTACGGCGACGTTGTCGAAGGCCCGGAGACGCTTGAACCGTGGAGACTGGATCTGCTGACCGATCCCCAGACCAGCGGCGGCCTGCTGATCGCCGTTCCGCCGGAGAAGGTGGCGCAGGTCCTGTCATTGGTGCGCGAGGCGGGGTTCGCCGAGGCGGCCATGATCGGCCGGTTCGCCGCCGGACCGCCGAGAGTCAAAATCGTCGCCCGCCTGGATTGACGAAGGAAGGGACGGCCTCTAGCTAGAGTTTATTCCTTAAATCCTATCGGTGAAAGATGGATTTCATTTCCCACATCCAGCCGCTCTACGCCCTCTCCGGCCTCGCGGTCGGCCTGCTGGTTGGATTCACCGGCGTGGGCGGCGGCTCGCTGATGACGCCTCTGTTGATCCTGCTTTTTCACATCCATCCAGCGACGGCAGTGGGCACGGACCTGCTTTATGCTGGGGCGACCAAGAGCGTCGGCACGGCGGTGCACGGCGCCAGCCGGACGGTGGATTGGGGGATCGTCGGGCGACTTGCCGCCGGCAGCGTGCCGGCTTCCGCGCTCACGCTTCTGGCGATGGTTCATTTTCATGCCAAGGCCGAGACCGGCCACGGCGCGATCACTTCCGTTCTCGGTGTGGCGCTGATGCTGACCGCCATTGCCTTACTTTTCCGGAGGATCATCCTGAAATTCTTCGCCGCCCGAGTGGGCGAGTTCGAGCCTGGCCAGCGCACGATCTTCACGATCGCGTTGGGCGTCGTTCTGGGCGTCCTGGTGTCGCTGTCCTCCGTTGGCGCCGGGGCGATCGGCATGACCGTGCTCCTGGTGCTCTACCCGAAACTGCCAGCGGCCAAGCTGGTCGGCTCGGACATCGCCCACGCCGTGCCGCTGACCCTGCTGGCCGGATTCGGCCATTGGCTGATGGGCGATATCAATTTCGCCTTGCTCGGCTCGCTGCTTGTGGGATCGGTCCCAGGAATCATCATCGGCAGCCTGCTGGCGTCGCGGGCGCCGGAGGGCGTGCTGCGCACGATCCTCGCCTCGACCCTGGCGCTCGTCGGCGGCCGTCTGTTCTTCTAGGCCGTGCGCTCATAAGATCGGTCACTGTCAGCATGGCCGAATGGGCGAACAGGTGCGCCTCCATTGAGGTTGGGTGTCCTGCTCAAGGCACAGTCGCGGGTCGGGTGGCGACGCAACGCCGCTACCGGCTGGGCGTGAACACCGCGACACGCGGCGGAATGACGAGGCTGGCGTAGCCGACATAGAGCCTGTTCGTCGCCGGATCGATGGCCAGAGTGTGAGCATTGAAGTGCAGAGAAATCGAATCGACCACCCGATAAGCGTCAGGAGAGTCCTGGCTCACGATGGTCAGCACACCGACAAGTCCGGTGACGTAAATCCGGCGCAAGATCGGATCGTACGCCACTGAGTCCGGTCCAAAGCCGACCGGGACTGTGCTCACGATGCGGTGCAGACTGAGGTCGAAAATCACCAGTTTCGAGCTCTTGCCGCAGGCGATGAACAGTCTGCGATCCGCAGCATCGATGGCCATGCCGGTCGGAAACGCGCAGCCGCTCAGCGACCATCGCTGGGTCACCGATCGCTTGGCCACGTCGATGGCCACGACCGCATCGGCGTCGGCGAGATTCTGATAGAGCAGGCCAGTTCCAGGATCGAACGCCGCGAACTCCGGCTCGCCGCCCAGGGGTATGACGCCGACGGCCTTCTGGCTGGCCGGATCGATCAAGGTCCCGGTCTTTCCGCTGGAACTCGCCGCGTACACGAGCTTGGCCAGCGGGTCGTAAACCAGTGCGTCCGGGTCAGGCGCGACCGGTATTTGGTTGACCCGTCGCATCGTCCTTGGATCGAAAACGTCGACCGTATTCGCCTCGCTGTGCGTAACGAAGGCCAGATGGCTCGTCGGATCGACGACGACGCCATGGGCCGCAGGCTGCGATTCAAAGACTGAGACGTCGGCGGCGCTGGGTATCGCCTCGGCGTGCAAGCCAACCTTGTAGACGTCGCCGGTGCTGACGCCCGTGACGAACAGGTCGTCGCCGGACACCGTCAGATAGTCGAGCAGGGTGAGAACACCGGCGTTTTTCACCTTCGGCAGGCGGATGAACCCGTCGAACCGAAGGCTGTGGCTACCGGCCGGCTGGCCAGGGAAGATCAGCATGGTCGTGACAAGGCCGGCGACCAAGACGGAAGTGGCTGCGAGCCACAGAGCGAGGCGGGCTGTTCTGGTCATCGTGCGGCGGCTGGCGGGGACCAATTGAACCAGCCGGAGAAGGCTTCGCCCATGATCAGGGTCTTGTCGTGGTCCGACAGCCACGGCAGCTCCTCGGTGTACATGGTGATGGCCTGCCGCCACGTGCACTTCAGGCGGGTGATGTCGGTCCCCCAAAACAGCCGCTCGGGACCGTAAGCATCGTAGAGCTGACGGATAGTATCGTGCATGCTCTTGAAGGGGTATTCATCCGATGCGTAATCCGGGGCGCCCGTAAGCTTGACGCTCACGTTCGGAAACCGGCTCCATGCCAGCAGGCCTTCCGCCTGCACCAGCCCACCGGTTGGCGTGAGGCTGACGAGACCGAAGTGGTCCAAGGTGAGCTTGAGACGCGGATATTGAGCCGCCCAGCGCTCGATGTGAGGAACCAGGACCGGGCCGGCAACAGCGACTGGAAGCCCCAGTTCCTCGGCTAGCGGCAGGAACCAGTCCATGGTCCCGTCCGTCGGCCAGTTGCGTTCGTCTGGCGCGACGCAGAGGAACCTCAAGCCGATCATGCCCGTCTGGGCGCGCCAGTTGCGCACCCGGTCCGGCGCCTCCGGCCGGTCCAGCTTGAGCCAGCCGAGCGTGGCGAAACGATCAGGGTAGCGTTGCGCCGACTCGATCGCGTAGCGATTGGAGTCCGCATCCCAGCCCGGCGGGTGGTTGATGGCGGCCTTCACGCCCGCCACGTCCATGTCGGCGACCGCTTCCTCCGCCAGATAGGGCTTCTGTCGGTGGTGCGGCGGCGCTTGGCCGCCGTCCCAAAGATGAATCTGGGAGTCGATGATCAACATAAGGATCTCCTAACCGAGTTATATTGGAGCCGATTAGGTTTTGGCGGTGACAAGCCGCTCTAAAACCCAGTCTGAAATCAAGTTGTGCTTGTCATCGCTGTGGTTGTAGACGCAGTGATCACCGTCCGAGTAGACGATCATCTTCTTATCTGTGGACCTAGCCCAGTCGAATAGGCTCCGCGCGTCCTCGCGAGACACGAGGTGGTCCAAAGCCCCATGCACGATGAGCAGCGGGCAGCGGATCGATGTGTCCGACGCCATGGGACTGAGCGTCGGCAGGATCTCGGCCGCCTCCGCCTGGGTCGCCTCGCCACAGAGGCCCATTATCTTCGGTGGGTAGCTCACGTTCGCAGGCGGCCGTCCAATCGCTTTGGGGCCGCCGTTGTCGCAGCAAGCGAGAACGCGGTCGTCCAGTGACGTGAGGCGCAGGGCCATGGCGCCGCCCAGGCTGTTGCCGACAACCGCCATCGGCGCCCCACCCGTCCGCGCGGCGAGGTCGTCGAACGCGCCTTGGTAGGATCGCACCCAGGATTTGGTGAGGTAGTGGCGATGCGCCAGGCGGCTCTCACCCTGGCCTGGGCCGTCCACCACCAGCGTCTCGATGCCGCGCCGCGCCAGCGCGAGCCCCTGGTCGCTGAAATCCATCGCCCAGGCCTCCAGACCGCCGATGACGACCGCACAGCCGGCCGTCGCGCCGCTCTGGCTGGGGTATAGCCAACCCGCGAGCAGGCCATTTTCGCTCTCAATGACGATCTTCTCGCGGTCGTTCGTTATGGCGGCGCCCTGCCCATGGAGGTCCGCCGCGCGCGAGAAGATCTCACGTCGTTCGTCATCGTCTCCGAGCATCATGATCTGGCTCATCCTCAGGAGCGCGGAGGCGCGATAGAGCCGATTGGCCTGGGTGGCGGGGCTCGCCGGCGCCACGGCCACTTCGGCCGGCGCCAGGCAATCGGCGGCCAGGTCTGTCGCGACCGCTTGCCACGCCTCTCCGGCAGTGACCCGGCCCCGGAGCTCCACCGCATCGGCGTAGTGGAGGCCGTAGGCCGTCAACCGTTCCAAGGAGAACTGCTGGAGCGCGGCCTGATCGGCCGAAGAACTCGCCGCCGCGGGCGCCTGCGCCGCCGCGGACCTTCCGGAGAACGTATGGATGATGACGTCAGGCGACATCGGTCGATCGGCTGCCATGCCCATGGGATTTCATCCTTCAGCGCACAAAAATTTAGACCATTGTGGTCAATATATTTAGGTTTGAGAAGGCGCCTCGGCGCGTCTGGTATGCAGAATGGCCAAGGCCGGCTGGTTTCCGCTGAGTGGGCTCACCGGCGCTGGGCGGCGTCATCTGTCCGGTGCGAAGTCGTCAGCCTCTACGGCGTTCGAAAGAACAGCCGCTCGCAAAGCTCGATGTGTTGTTTGATGGCTTGCTCGGAGTTTGGCGACTGACCCGTCAGCAGCTCGATCTCGCGCGCCGATCGGTACGGGCTCGTCGCCGCCCCAAGGAATAGATACAACAATTTCAATGGGTCACCTTGGACGAACGCGCCAAGCGCCTGCGCTCGCCTTATGAGCTCGGTCGTGTGGACCAGGGTGGGACTCACATGGTTGGTGACCAGCCAGGTGAGACGCTCCGAGGCGAGGGCATTCTCGTGCGTGAGCATTCGAAAGAAATCCGGATACTCGGCGCTGAAGCGGATGTAGCGAGCGAAATTGCGCTTGAGGCGGCGCACGGGGTCGCCGTCCTTGACCGGCCCGACGACGCCGAAATTGCGCCGCGCGTACCATTGCACAGCTTCCTTGACCGTCTCGTGCCAGAGCTCGTCCTTGCTGTGGAAGTGGTAGATGACCAGGGAGTGCGGCACGCCGGCGGTCTCGGCGATGCCGCGCGTGCTGGCGCCTTCAAAGCCGAGCATGGCGAACTCGGAAAGGGCGGAGCGAACGATCTTCAGTCGCGTTTCGACGGTCCGCTGCTGCAGCCGACGGCGCGCAGGTTTGGGTTGCGTCGATGCCGTCGCGCTCATCCGCCTCTTCCTTCCGCGCGACCTCGGTTGGCGCCGAGCGACAACTTGGCATGGAAAGCGTTCGGATCGAAATCGAGCGAGCGGGGCCTAAGGTCGAGGCGCGCCCGGGCTCGAAGCCCGGAGATATTTCACAGTGAGCGGCGGCGTCAGGGCGCAATGCGCTTCGAGGACGGCGCAGGAACGACGGGTCCGATGCCCGCGGGCGCGCCAGTCAGAAGCAGGTCGCCCGGCGCGAGCCGAACCAGCCTGGACAGGGCCGCGATGCGCTCAGGCACGGACCAGATCGTGTCCGCGAGGTCGCCGCGCTGGCGCTCTTCGCCGTCGACCAGAAGCCAGAGGGCCCGGAACTCATGGCGCCGGCCGCGGCGGCTGGCCGGATGGCGCTGATAGGACAGGACTGGTCAAAGCCCTTGGCCATGTCCCAGGGGCGTTGGCGGCGCCGGGAAGGCGAAGCTCATGAATGAGCGCCCGAGGGTTCGGCCGCGGTCTCTTCGCGCAGCGCATCGTAGCGGGCAAGCAGCGTGGCAAGCTGGCCGGCATCCAAGGGCGCCAGCGGCGGGAGCGTGCGCGCATGGGCGCTGTCACCTTCCAGATGCGCGATCATCGCCTTGACGCCGGGCACGAGGGGAAGTCCGTCGAACATGCCGCGCAGCCGGACCGCTCGCGCCAGGGCGGGCTCGTCACCGCGGTTGTAGGCAAGGGCGCAATCGGCCGCATTCAGGTTGGCCGTCGCCGAGATACAGCCAGCGAACGGTCCGCCGGCCCGCGCCGAGAGCAGGGTCGCTTCGTTGGAGGGATATACGGCGATCGACGGGTGCTTGGCGGCGATGTCTCTGGCGTAGGCGACGTCGCCTGAAGAGTCCTTCAGACCGGCAATCCGAGCGCCGAGATGACGGGCCAGCAGCGCCACCAGCGGCGGCGTATAGGGAACGCCCGACAGGGCGGGGAAATGGTACAGAAAGAGCGGGATCGGCGCGGCCGCCGTCGCCTCCGCCACGGCCTCGATGAAGCGCAACACGCCGGCGTCGGAAACGGGCTTGTAGTAGAATGGCGGCAGCACGAGCGCCGCCGAGAAGCCGATCCGGGCGGCTTCCTGGGTGAGCAGCGCGGCGTCCGACAACGAGGCCGCGCCCGTGCCTACGATCATTTGCTCCACGGGCAGGGTCGACGCGCCGACCGCTTGCATGACGGCGATGCGTTGCTTGACTGACTGGGACGTGGCCTCGCCGGTGGTGCCAAGCAGGTTCAGCCCATCGCAGCCTCCTCTGAGCAGGCGCCCCGCTCTTGCGACCAGCCGCTCCAGGTCCGGCTCACCGGTTTCCAGGAAGGGCGTGGCGATGGCCGCGATAACGCCGCGAAGGGTCTCACTCATTCGACTGCCCGAGCTCTACCGCCTCGGGGAGTTGAATCGGCGGGTTGTCCCCTTGGAGGAATTCCACCGTGACGAAGACGAGCTCCGTGTCGCCAACGTTCTCGATCGCATGGACGAAGTATTCACCGGGGCCGTGATGGAAGTGGCGGGTTTCGCCCGGGTAGTGGTGGACGTCGACGATCCGTCCGTCCTCGTAGTAGCCGCGCGCGACTCCAGCGGTCGGCGTGGTCCAGAAGTAGTCGAGCACGTGGCGGTGAAACGTGAGCCAGCCGCCCGGCGCGAGGGAGAGGTGCCAGACGCGCACGCGTTCGGTCTCGGAGACCAGAATGCTGCCGACCGCGCCGCCGAACTGATTGCTCTCGAATTCATCCCGCAAGGGTTGCGGCCAGTGCTGGCGCGGGTCGGTGGGCGGTCCCGGAGGGGCGATCTCGACGATCTCGTGGCGCATGGCTGGCGAACCCTGAAGCGCTACGCCTGCGGCTTGAGGACGACCTTGATCGCGCCGTCGACGCGCTCGCGCGCATAGCGCAACGCCTCGGGCAGGTCCTCGAGCCCGAAGGTGTGGGTGTGGATCAAGGTCGCGTCGAAGCGCTTGGCCGCCATCAGGGCGAGTGCGCGGTGGGTGGCGCTGCGGCCTTCGCCTCGAATGCCAAAGAGGTAGATGTTGTTCTGGACCGCGTACGCCAGGTCGATCTTGACCGGGCCATGCGGAAAGGCCGCCAGGCAGATCTTGCCCCCGCGGTTGGTCATCCGGATCGCCTGGTTCACAGACTCTTCTGTGCCAGCGCAGTCGAGCACATAGTCGGCGCCCTTGCCCGTGAGGCGCATCACCGCCTCTACGGGATCTTGCGCCGTGGAATCGACTGTGACGTCGGCGCCCAGCTTGGCGCCGATGGCCAGGCGATCCTGGCGCGTCCCGGTCAGGATGACCGGGCTGGCCCCCAGAACCTTGGCGATGGCGGCGCCCAAGAGCCCGATAGGTCCGGGCCCGATGACCACGACCGACTCTCCAGCCAGGAGGCCGCCGAGCTCTGTGAAGCCGTACATCGAGGTTCCCGCGGTGACGACGAGGGCGGCCTCCGCGTCGGTCATCGAATCCGGAACGCGCACAAGGGTATTGATGTGGTTGACGGCATACTGGGCAAAGCCGCCGTTGGTGGTGAAGCCGTTTGCCCTGTGGCCCTTGTCGTTGCCGGGATAGTTGGCGCCGTAGTTGTGGCAGGCCGTGTACATCCCCTCGCGACAGCGTTTGCATCGCCCGCAGCCGGCGTGGATCTCCACCGTGACGCGGTCGCCGATTTGGTACTCATCGACGTTGGGACCCAGGCCTGCGACCGTGCCCATGTACTCATGACCCGGGGTGAAGGCCTGGTTGAACGGCGGACGACCATTCACCAGGGCGGGCGGCCCCTGGCCGATCACCTCCAGGTCCGTGGCGCAGATGGCGACAGCATCGATGCGAACCAGCACCTCGGCGGTCCCCGGGCGGGGGACCGGCCTGGTCGCCAGTTCCAGCTCCTCCGGGTCCCTGAGAACCCACGCCCGCATGGTCACGGGCGCGACCTCGTCATGCGTGCTCGCCGCCGGTCGTCGTGAAGCAAGGTTTACGGACATTCGACCCATCCTGAATTGGCGGCCGATAGCGACCTGTAATATTGACCGAATTGGTCTAGATAATTATGAACGAGCGGCTGCGCAACAGGGTTCGTTAGTGACGCGGGCGCGGCGCGATCAAGGTGGCCGGGGCCCGATCTACTGTGTCCGGGGAGCCCCAAAGAGATGCCGGCTAACAACAACGCAGCTAATGAAGAATTACTCTACCCACCTGCCAAAGTAGCCTGGTTTGCTTGCATAATTCTATTTTTGGGATCGACGCTGGCCTTCATGGATCGGGGGATCATCGGACTGTTTGTCGTCCCCATGCAGCGAGACCTCCACCTATCCGATACGCAGATTAGTCTACTGCTGGGCTTTGCCTTCGCGGCTTTTAACGCGCTGTTCGGTCTGCCGGTGGCGAGGTGGATCGACGGCGGCCGGCGCAGGTCGATCGCCGCTCTTGGCATCGCCGTCTGGAGCGTCGCCGCGGCCAGTTGCGGCCTTGCCGGCAATTTCTGGCAGCTTTTCCTGGCCCGGGTCGGTCTGGGGGCTGGCGAAGCCTCGGTGACGCCCGCGGGCGTATCACTGCTGGCGGATCTGTTTCCGCCGAGGCGCCGCGGGCTGGCGATGGGCCTGTTCTACGCCGGCCTGTTTGTCGGCGGCGCGTCGGCTTCAATTGTCGGTGGTCTGCTCTGGCGCGCCCTGGGTGATCGCCGAATGCCGCTACCGCTCATCGGACCACTCCACTCCTGGCAGGTCATCCTGATCCTGGTCGGGTCCCTGGGGCTCATCGTCGCGCCGCTCACCCTTTTGATACCCGAGCCGCAACGGCTGGAAGGCAAGCGGCGTTCGGCGACGGGGAGCGTCCCGCTTGCCGCCGTGGCCCAGTACTACAAGGCCCACGCTCGGACGCTCGTCGGTCATAACGCCGGTTTTTGCCTGCAGAATTTCGCCCCGCTGGCCGCCGTCGCCTGGGTGCCGACCCTGTTGATGCGCACCGAAGGCTGGAGCCTCCCCAAGGCCGGGGCCACGATCGGCGTGTTGACGCTCATCCTCGGGCCGATCGGAACCGCCACAGCGGGCATACTCGTCGACGTCCTCGCGCGCCGCGGCCGAACCGACGGCAAGCTGCTTGTCAGCATCGGCGCGGCCGGCATGTGCGCCTTGGCCAGCGCCATGATCGCGATTGATCCGGCGCCTGGCCTGATCGTCGCGGAGCTCGGCTGTTTGGTGTATTTCGCCACCTTCAGTCTGCCGCTGGCGCCGGGCGCGCTGCAGGAGATCATGCCCAATGCCATGCGCGGGCAGGCGACAGCCGTGTATGTGTTCTTCACCAATTTTATCGGCGGCGCTTTTGCGGCGACCGCGGTCGCCCTTCTGACCGATTTCGTGTTTCACGATAAGGCCAAGCTTCATCTGTCGTTCGGCATCGTCGGCGCGGTCAGCGGCATCCTTGCGGCCCTGATCCTGACCCTGACCCTCCGTCCGTTCAGGATCACCCACAGCGGACACCTGGCCATGCAGGACCGTCCCGAATCCCCCAGTCGGGGGCCGAGTAGCGGGCGTCCCGAGCAGCCTCTGCCGGCCGTTACGCGGCCCAGGTCATCTTGACCACAATGGTCAATTTCTCTTGACATTAGATTGACCATCGCGGTCTATTTATGACCGGCGCGGCGAGCCGAATCCAGGGTCGATTTCGTCGGAGTCCCAAAAATAGGGCCACCCGTCGGGCTCGAAGCACCGGCGCGGACGACAATGAGAAACCGAGGGGAGTCAAGCGATGGCCTACAGGAAGTCGTTCCGGGCGCTGACGCCCTTAGGCGTGCTTTTGGGCGCCAGTTTTCTCGCCAACGCCGCAATCGCTCAGGTCGCCTCGAGCCCGAACGCCTCGTCGACGAACGAGAACACCATCGCGCCGGTCATTGTCACGGCCAGAAAGCAGACCGAGAACGTCCAGGCGATTCCCGAGTCGATCACCGCGATCGATTCAGGGACAATCGCTGCCGCGCATATGACCAAGCTGGACGACCTCAATTCCCAGGTCACAAATATCAACATCACTCAGAGGGCGGACAATACGCCCGATGTGGTGATTAGGGGCGTCGGCACGTTCGGGGTCGTCCAGGGCGTCGGCTTCTATGTCAACGACGTTCAGCAATTCGATGGGCAGACCGTCCGCCCCAACGATATCGACCGGATCGAGGTGCTGAAGGGCCCACAGGGCACACTGTTTGGCGGCAGCAACGTCGGTGGCGCGATCAAGTATGTGACGAAACTCCCCACCGACATGCTGGCGGGCGATGCCACGTTCGAATACGGCGCCTACAATGAGCGCACCTTCGATGGCGCCGTCTCGGGCCCCATCGTCCCGGGCAAGCTGTTGGCGCGCATAAGCGCGTTCAACGACCAGTCGGACGGCTATCAGTTCGACCCTATCTTCAACAGAAATATAGGGCGATCGAATGAAACAGGGGGTCGCCTGACCCTTGAATACCTCGCTGACGACCGGACGAAGGTGCTGTTCTATCTTTCCGGCGATCACATAAATACCGAGAATATGAATCTGTATTACACGCCGCCGAACGACCACACCTACTCACTCATCTACAATGGCGGCGTGGATGGCGTCGTGCCTCACTTCGAGCGCACTCTCTACTCTCCAACCCTCGATATCACCCACGACTTCGGCGGCGTGACGCTGACGTCCATAACCTCCTACTTTAATTCCGCGGTCAAATCGGTCGGAAACCTGGACAAAGGGGCCTTCTTTGCCCTCTTCGGACTGCCGATCGCTGTCGACTATCCCCAGGATTTTGGGCGGAACGTCATCAGCGAAGAAGTGCGACTGTCTTCCAACGGCAGCGCGCCGTTCAGATGGCTGGTCGGCGCGTTTGTGCAGAAAAATGACAGCAGCGCACTGCAGATCCAGAATGTAGTGCAGGTCGCGACGATTGGCAGCCCGGTTGGCGAAACGCCGCTGGGTCCCCCGAGTATAACCTCATATCGGCATAGCAACCGCGACTACGCCCTTTTCGGGGACGCGAGTTACGATCTGGGCAACTGGACGTTCGAGGGAGGTCTGCGCATTGGCTACTTCAACAACACAATGACCGATACGACGGGCGCGTGCGCTCCGTGCTCCGGCAAGGTGAACGAAGTCGATGTCTTGCCGAAAGTCTCTATAGACTACCATTTCTCAAAAGACGTCATGGGGTACTTTACGATCGCGAGGGGTGACGAGGAGGGTGACCTCACCGACAACCCCGATCCCAATGGGCTGGATGAAGTGCGACCGTTCAAAACCGAGTTCGCGCTCAGCTATGAAGCGGGCGTGAAATCGGAGCTATTCGACCATCGCCTGATCCTGAACGCGGCCGCGTTCTACATCGACTACGCCAATCGGATCTTCGAGGTCGGCCAATTCGTCGGCGGCGGCATTTTCACCTACAACGCCAATGTCGGCTCGTCGACCAACTACGGGTTCGAGCTGGAGGCCCGAGCGCGGGCGACGTCGGAACTCAGCTTCACGGGCGGGCTGGGCGTGACCCGGGCGGTGTTCGGGGCCGCCACGGTGCTTGACGGCAACGGCAACCCTCTGAACACCAAGGGTCACGAGGGACCGGACACGCCAGCGTACCAGGCCACCATGGCGGCCGATTGGCGTCACCGCCTGACCGATGGCTTGGTGTTCAACGCCAGGGTCGATGCGCGCTTTGTCGGTCGCTTCTACTGGGATGCGGCCGGGTGCAACGCGGCCTCGCCAGGATGCCCGTTTCAAGGCGCCGACTCCATTCAAAGGCCCTATCAGGTGGTCGACGCCGGCGTCTCTCTCGATATCGGCAAGCACCTGAGCATCGGCGCCCACGTCGAGAACCTTTTCGATGCGAGGTACAATACCTTCTACGCCGACCTGTCGGAGACCGGCTCGCCGTTCAACGTCGCCGGGATCAATCGACCGCGTCTGTGGTTCGTGAACCTGACCGCGCGCTACTAGCGCTATGTCACATCCGTACGGCGAGACCTGCGGGTGCGTCGACGTCGGTCGCCGCGCTGCCCTCGCCAGTGCGCAACGGCAGGTTGGCCGAGCCAGTACGCCTCGCGCCGCCCCCCAGGGACGGCCCCGGACAGCCACTCGCGATGCTGCCGACACCCGGATCGATGTTCACTATCACATCTATCCGCCGCAGATTTTCGCCCAGGCGAACTCCCTCGCGGATCAGATTCGCAGCCTGCCAGGCGTGAAGGACTGGGAGCCGACGCGGGCGGCGGACGCGCTCGACCGCGATGGCGTCGGGACCGCCGTCATTTCGTTTGCGAACCCCACCCTTTGGTCGATGGACCGCGAGCCGCAGCGCCGCCTCGCCCGTCTGTGCAATGACTATTTCGCTCAGGTTGTCCGCGACAATCGCAGGCGTTTTGGCGTGTTCGCCTGCCTGCCGCCGCTGGACGACGTCGAGGGGGCGCTCGCCGAAATCGAGTATGCGTTCGATACGCTGAAGGTGGAGGGGGTCCGCGTCATGACCTCCTACGGCGACCGGCATTGGCTTGGTGACGCGATCTTCGCGCCGGTCTGGGATGAACTCGATCGGCGCGCCGCTGTCGTTTTCGTCCACCCGGAACTGGCCTGTTTCAACCGGTCCGCGCCCCTGCCCTCATTGGAACTCCCTCTCGACACGGCGCGCAGCGGGTTGAGTCTCTGGCGCACCGGCGCCTTCACGCGTTGGCCGCGGATTCGGTTCATCTTCTGTCACGCTGGCGGGCCGCTTCCCATGCTGACAGGTCGCTTCAACCTCATCGGTCGCGCCGGACCCGATGGGGAGCCGGTCCGTGACGCCGACGTTTCGTTCTGCAATGCCTACTTCGACACGGCCCAGGCGGCGAGCCCGAGCGCCATGGCCGCCCTGCTCGCGCTGGCCGACCCAGCCCGGATCCTGTTTGGATCGGACACGCCGTTCGCTCCCGCGGCCGCGCAAGCCTCCGCCCTGGCCGAACTCCTCGAGGACAGGGCGCTCCTGCGGGCCATAGAGCGCGACAACGCCCTCGCCCTGATGCCCAGTCTCGGGAGGTGAGGCCAGGCTCGTGCTGAGCGAGCCTCGCCCGCGTCACGGATGGAGCGTAGCCGAGAAGTAGTCAGACACCGCCGATGGCGCCGGGCTCTCGTCGATGAGACCGATGTAGTTGTCGGGCCTGACGAGCACGATCGCCGGGCCGCTGATCCCGTAGGTGTCGGCCGCCTCGCAAAGGGGGGGCAGGCGCACCGAGTTCAGCGCCGGACCGGCCGCCGGCGCCTGGACGTCAACGCCGTCGAATACCATGAGCGTGTAGTGCGGACCGCGGAACGCTTCGAACAGACGTCGGCGCTGACCTTCCTGATCGACGTAGGGGGCATCCGGGGCGCGGTCGCCGGCCAGGAGGGCGGCGTCCGCTCGCTCGCAATGGGATGACAGCACCGATGACCGATAGTTGATGTCGAGCTGCTGGGTCTGCCGGCCGCGCGGCTGCGAGCCCAGGCCCCCCTCCTGGCGCGCGATGGCGCTGCTGATGCCAAGCACTCCTTCGGCAATCGGACGGCGCTCGGCCTCGTAGGTGGCCAGCAGGGTCTCGCTGGCGAGACCCACGAGCACCAGCGCCAGCTTCCAGCCGAGATTGTAGGCGTCCTGGATGCTCGTGTTGAGGCCCTGGGCCCCCGTCGGCGGATGCACATGGGCGGCGTCGCCGGCGATGTACACGCGGCCCCGCCGGTAGGCCTCCGCAAGGCGCAGATTGGGCGTGAAGATCGACAGCCAGGTCGGATCATAGAGCCTGAGGTCCGTGCGCCCGGTACGGCTGTGGAAGAGCCTGGAGACCGCGGCCTCCGAGAGGTCCGGGTCCTCGGAGGGCTGGAGTGAGATCGTCAACTGGAAAGTCTCGAGGTGGGGCAGAGGGCAGAGGCCCGCGCCCCCGGACGGCCATATCCACCAGACGTCCCGGGCAAGGCTGTCGACTTTGACATCGCCGATCAGCAACCTCGCCTCATCCATGGTTTCTCCGGGGAAGGCCAGGCCGAGGGCGCTGCGCACGGAGCTTCGGCCCCCGTCGGCGCCTACCAGATAACGGGACCTCACTGTCTGGATGGCGCCGGAGGCGTCCAGCCGAGCGGTGACGCCGGCCTCGTCCTGGTCGAAGGACCGAAGCGCCGTCCCGCCCTCGACACGGCCCCCCAGGGCGCTCAGTCGATCCCGCAACAGCGCATCCGTCCGCCACTGCGGCGCCATCATCATGTTTGGATACGGGGTGTCAGTGGTGGGCTCGACCTGGACGTTGAATGGGCGCTCGCCCACCACCTTGTCGCCCTCCATGATGCGCATGGGCGGGTACGGTCCGCTGACGGCCTTGAACGCGTCCAGGACACCGAGATCCTCGAAGATTTCCTGCGTTCTCGGCTGCACCCCCTTGCCGCGCGACATCTGAAGCGGCTCGCTTCTCTGTTCGACCAGACGGAAGTCGACGCCTCGGCGCGCCAGTTCGCAGGCCAGCACCAGGCCGGCAGGCCCGGCGCCGACGATGAGGACGTCCGTGTCGAAGCCGTTGGACATGTGCTGAAACTCCCCGAGCCGCGGATCGCGCGCCCTGCTCCTTGGACCCTATATATATTGACCGGATTGGTCTATTTACATCGCTTTGAGCGGGCCCCTGATCGCCGGGGCGATCGGCGTCCCGCGCGCCTGACTCCGTGCTGCGCCCGATCCTCGCCTCGACCCTGGCGCTCGTCGGCGGGAGGCTGTTCTTCTAGGTCCTCGCTTTGCCGCTGAGACCCGTCGATCTATTGGACCATGGTGTCGCCGATTCTATCGTCCATAGGCGTCTGTACGGACCGGAGACATTGAGGACACCTGTGCGGAGACATCGAGGACACTTTGTTCGGCCTGGAAGGGTCGAACGGAGGGGATTGGATGGCTTGGCGGGAGGTGTCGGTGATGGGTCAGCGACGGGAGTTCGTGGAGCTG
>DASXCH010000182.1:0-18892 GCA_036491275.1 Caulobacteraceae bacterium | reverse complement strand
CCCGCTCGCGCCTGCGGCTTCCGGCCAAAGGCGCGCGGGCGTGGGAAAAACCCCGCTCGCGCCTGCGGCTTCCGGCCAAAGGCGCGCGGGCGTGGGAAAAACCCCGCCCGCGCCCGCGGCTTCCGGCCAAGGGCGCGCGGGCGTGGGAAAAACCCCGCTCGTCCCGACGAGCTCCGTGCAGCGGCAAGAGCCGCATGGACAGTCTGGGACGCGCACCCATATTCAACGCTGAAGCTGAACCAGCCCAAGAGAACCACCGGAGCCCATGCCCGAAATGCCCCTCACGCTCACCGACGAGATCAAGGCGCTCGTCAACAATGCGCTCGCCAACGGAACGCCGCTTCTGGTCGCGGCGGTGACGCCCGACGGAAAGCCGACCGTCTCGTTCCGCGGCTCGGTCCAGACCTACAGCGACGATCAGCTGGGCTTCTGGGCCCGCCACGCCCAGGGCGGGACCATCGACGCCATCGTGGCCAACCCCAACGTCGTCCTGGTCTATCGCTCGCCGACCACGCCTATCCTCCAGTTCCACGGACGCGCCCGGATCGCCTCGGACGAAACGGAAAGGACGCGGGTGTTCGAAAACGCGCCGCAACGCGAACAGGACGCCGATCCGGAGCGAAAGGGCGCGGCCGTGATCGTCGAACTAGACCGGGTCGAGGGGCTCCTGAAGGTCGGACCCGACGGTCCGGAATTCGTACGTCTGAGGCGCGGTGACTGACGTCCCCTTTTCCTGGTCACGGTGGGGGGCCACGCCGGCGATTTCAGCCTGAGCCTTGTCAGGGAGTTTGCCTACCGGACCGGCCTGCAGGCCGCTGGTATCGAGGAGGCCGCCGACCAGGGCGATGCCGAGTTGGGCCGCGAGGGCCGCAGCGCCCTGGTGGGCTGGACGCGGGAGAATGGGGCTGCTCCCATAGGCGCCGGGTCGAGCCGTCCCCAAGGCGCCGGCGCCCTTCGGTCTCTCGCCCCACTGCGGATGCTTCACGAGGTCGAGCGCCCGCGCGCCCTTGCCCCGACCTTTCTTGACGCGATCCCGGTTGTTGTCGCCCGGCGTACCCAACATGAGGTGCTCCGGATTGCAGCACGGGGGATTGTCGCAGGTGTGCATTACGACCATCCCGTCGGGGACCGGCCCATGCTTCAATTCCCAGGCCACCCGGTGGGCGAACTTCGGCGAGCGGCCCACCCAAATGACTCCGTAGTCCCTGGGGCCCCGATATCCCGTCCACAGGTGACAACCGGTCTTCTTGTCGATCTTCACGTGGGCGCGCAGCCGCTTTTCTATCGGGCCCTTGACGCACTTGGCGATCGGCCGTTCCAGCGGTTGACCCGTCCTGTGTCGCTCGTAGTGCGAGGCACAGAATCCCTTGACGCGTGCGCGGCGACGGCAGCCACGCACGCTGCATATCTTCTGCATGAGATCATCCTTCGGATGGAGGTCGGCCGGCCGCGCGCAATCAATCCTCGCCCTTTTTTAAGGGAGGCGATGGAGCCGGGCCTGGGAGAAATCGGAAGAGGGCCGCCTCGGGCGCACCTTCGTCCAACCTAGAGATTCTACCACCTTATGGACCGGTCGTGTCAAGCGTTAATTATTGCCATGCGCAATAGCTTCGCGCCCGGATTATGAGGCGCGTAAGTCGCAATTGCATGAAAGCAACGCCTTGGCCGTCATATTAAATTGCAATATGCGCAGGCCGGATGGTCGCGTTCAGGCCGCGAACGAATCCGTCGCCCGGACGAGGGCGTCGAGGATGCCCGGCTCGTCGAAGGCGTGGCCGGCGTCGGCGATCAGCTCGAAGCGGGCCCTGGGCCAGGCTTTGGAAAGACGCCAGGCCGAGCGGGCGGGCGTCGCCACGTCGTAGCGGCCCTGGACGATGACCCCGGGAATGTCGGCCAGGCGGCCGGCGTCGCCGATCAGCTGGTCGTCCCCCAGCCAGCTGTCGTGACTGAAGTAGTGGTTCTCGATGCGGGCGAAGGCCAGGGCATAGCGGTCCTCGCCGAACTGCGCGGCCAGGCTGTTGGGCAGCAGGGTGATGGTGCCGGCTTCCCACAGGCTCCAGGCCTTGGCCGCTTCGAGCCTGGCCGCCTCGTCGGCGCCGGTCAGGCGGCGGTTATAGGCGGCCACCAGGTCGCCGCGCTCGGCCTCGGGAATGGGGGCCAGGAACCGCTCCCACAGGTCGGGAAACAGCCAGGCCGCGCCGCCCTGGTAGTACCAGTCGATCTCGCTCCGGGTCGCGGTGAAGACGCCGCGGACGATGAGACCGCTCACCCGCTGCGGATGGGCCTCGGCATAGGCCAGCGCCAGGGTCGAGCCCCACGAGCCACCGAACACCAGCCAACGGTCGATGCCGGCGTGATCGCGCAGGCGCTCGATGTCGGCCACCAGGTCCCAGGTGGTGTTGGCCTCCAGCGAGGCGTGCGGCGTCGAGCGGCCGCAACCCCTCTGGTCGAACAGGGTGACGGCGTAGCGCGCCGGATCGAACAGGCGCCGTTGGGCCGGAGAGCAGCCCGCGCCCGGGCCGCCGTGGAGGAAAACCGCCGGCGTCCCGCCCCGGTTGCCGCAGCGCTCGAAATAGATCTGGTGACCGTCGCCGACGTCGAGCCGACCGACCTCATAGGGTTCGACCGGCAGATAAAGCCCGCGTCTCTGCTGGGTGCTTGCGTCCATGCGCCTACCGTCTCCGAATGCCGGCTGAGACGCTAATTCGCGCCGCCCCGTAACGCTATCGCCTTCAAAATCACCTCTCCTTGAGGGCGGGCCCGTCCGGGTGAGGGTTTATGCGGCCTCAAGCCAATCCCAGAGCGCCGGCGCTCCGCTCCGATCCACCGCTCATCCTGAAGGCCGAGCGCCCCCGGGTCCGGCCAAAGGCCGGCCCGAGGATAAATTCCGCGAGGCCATTCAGGACCCAGGTGTTTTCTGAAACACCCGGCTCTTCGATAAAACACCTGGATCCTGGATCTCGCCGCTACACGCGACTCGTCCAGGAAGAGCGGAGTTTTTCTCGTGCCGCCGGCGTCTCGCCGGCAATCCGCCGGGAGAAGTAGGAGCCCATGGCGGAGCTGTGGGACAGGTTACGCGGCCTCAAGCCAATCCCGGAGCGCCGGCGTCTCGCCGGCATGCCGCCGGGACGGCGGCGCTCCGTTCCAAACCACCGCTCATCCTGGACGCCGGGAACCAGGCTCTTTCTTCAAACCGCGACCTGCACTAGAGGCTTCCGTCATGGAAGCGGGGCGGCGATCCATACTGACGGCGGTGGTGACCTGGCGGCCCGATGCGGGCCTGGGCGCGCGGCTCGCTGCCCTCGGCCCTCAGGCCGACCACCTGCTGGTGATCGACAACGGCTCGCCCGACATCTCGCGGATCCGGGCCGCCGCGGCCGCCGCCGGCGGCCACGTGCTGGCCAACGCCGCCAATCTCGGCATGGCCGCCGCGCTCAACCAGGCCGCCGTGGCCGCGCGAAAAGCCGGCTGCGCCTGGCTGGCGGCCTTCGACCAGGACAGCCTCGTGCCGCCCGGCGCCCTCGCCGATCTGCTTGACCTCTGGGAGGCCCATGCCGATCGCGATCGGATCGGGGTGTTGTCGATGAGCCGGCGCGATGTGGCCAGCGGCCGCGACTATCACCGGCCGGGCGATATCCTCGCCGAAACTGCCGACTGGCGCAGCGTGCGCACGGCCATCACCTCCGGCAGCCTCATTCGCGCCGATCTCATCGAGAGCCTCGGCGGCTTCGACGAGCGCCTGTTCATCGACGGCGTCGACCATGAGTTCTGCCTGCGCGCCCGCGCCGCCGGCTGGCTGGTCGTCGAATCGCGCCGCACGATCATGGACCACGCCCTGGGCGCCATCGAAGCCAGGCGGCTCCTCGGCCAGGCGGGTCCGGTGTCGAACCACGCCCCCGACCGGCGTTTCTACATCACCCGCAACACCCTGGAGATCTGCCTGCGCCGCCCGCGCCTCGACCCCATCTGGCGGCGCCACGCTCTCACTCACCTCGCCAAGGAGAGCCTCGCCGTCGCCCTGCTGGAGCGCCAGAGGGCGGCCAAGATCGCCGCCATGGCCCAGGGCGTCTGGCGCTTCGCCGCCGGCCGGTTCGGTCCGCGTCGCATACCGGAACAACTTGGCTTGCCAGGGCCGCGCTCCGCCATCAATCAGGGGCGCCATGCGCAACGCCGCCGGAATCCTGCCCTCCCAGCTCATTGAGGCTCTGATCGCAGGCGGCGCGCTTAGCGCCGCCTGCGGCATCGATCCCGGCCAGGTGCAGCCGGCCAGCCTCGATCTGCGCCTCGGGCGCCGCGCCTGGCGCGTGCGGGCCTCGTTCCTGCCGCGGCCGACCGGTCAGGTCAGAGAGCGGATCGAAGAGCTCGCCATGCACGAACTCGACCTGGAGCGTGGGGCGGTTCTGGAGCGCGGCTGCGTCTATATCGCGCAGCTGCAGGAAGAGGTCCGCCTGCCGGCGGACGTCTCGGCCCGGGCCAATCCCAAGAGCTCCACCGGGCGCCTCGACGTCTTCGTCCGCCTGCTCACCGACGGCCAGAGCGCCTTCGACGACGTCGCCGCCGGCTATCGCGGGCCGATGTACCTGGAGATCGCGCCCCAGACCTTCTCCGTCCTGGCCAGGACGGGGACGCGGCTCAGCCAGTTGCGCCTGCGCCGGGGGCCACCTGCGCCGCTCGCCGCCAGCGCCGTGAGCGTCGATCTTTCCGGCGAGATTGTCGGCTTTCGCGCCCGCCGCCACGCCGGGGTGGTCGATCTCGACCTCGAGGCCGGCCACGATCCGCGCGACTTCTGGGAGCCGCTCACCCCGCGCCACGGCGGTCTGCTGCTCGATCCCGGCGAATTCTACATCCTCTCGTCGCGCGAGACCGTCGAGATCCCGGCGCGGCAGGCGGCCGAGATGACCCCCATCGACCCGGCCGTTGGCGAGTTCCGCGTCCACTACGCCGGCTTTTTCGATCCGGGGTTCGGCACGGCCGAGGCGGGCGGCGCCGGCTCGCGCGCCGTGCTGGAGGTGCGCAGCCACGAGACGCCGTTCCTGCTGGAACACGGGCAGACGGTGGCGAGACTCACCTTCGAGGCTCTGGCCGAACGCCCGGAGCGGCTCTACGGCGCCGGCGGCTCGCACTACCAGGCCCAGCGCCTGCGCCTGGCCAAGCATTTCGCGGAGTGGTGAGGGCGATCAGCGGCGCTTGAGGGCGGCGAGGATCGCTGGCGGGGGAACGTCGAACGGGCAGGCGCCGAGGCTCTTGGAGACTTGTTTGCCGCCGATGTACCAGCGCGCCGACTGATCGCCGCCGCCCGCGTCGTGGTAGCAGACGGCCGCGGGCCCGCTCGGGCGCACGACGACGATGGTTCCGTTGTGGTCGCCGCAGTTGTGCGCTTCGCAGCCCCAGGCGAGAGACGTTCCGGCGGTGTCCTTGACCATGTCCTCGACGCCCCAGGCGAGGAAAGCCTTCACGATCGTCGGACTGGCGACGGCGCCCTGGGTCGCCCGGCGCACGATCGGGTTCTTCCAGAACGAGTAGCCGTGGACCGCATTCGAGGCGTAGCCGCCGGTGTAGTCCGACAGCGGCGGCGGCGCGGCGGCGGCGCCCAGCGCGAAGGCCGCCAGCCCGGCGATGAAGACGCGCTCATTCATGCTTTCGCCTCCCGGATGAAGGCTAGCACGCGCCGGCGTCGGCGCGAATTGGCTCAGGCGGCCTTGGCCGGGGCCTCCTGCGGGTCGCGAAGCACGTATCCCCGGCCCCAAACTGTCTCGATGTGATGGTGGTCGGTGGCCGCCTTCAGCTTCTTGCGCAGCTTGCAGATGAAGACGTCGATGATCTTCAGCTCCGGTTCGTCCATGCCGCCGTAGAGGTGGTTGAGGAACATCTCCTTGGTCAGCGTCACGCCCTTTCTGAGGGAGAGCAGCTCCAGCATCTGGTATTCCTTGCCGGTCAGGTGGACGCGCATGCCCTTCACCTCGACGGTCTTGCCCTCCAGGTCGACGGCGATGTCGCCGGTGCGGATCACCGAGTGGGCATGGCCCTTGGAGCGGCGGACAATGGCATGGATGCGGGCCACCAGCTCGTCCTTGTGGAACGGCTTGGTGACGTAGTCATCGGCCCCGCCGCCGAGTGTCTTGACCTTGGATTCGATCTCCTGGCTGCCCGAGAGGATCATGACCGGCGTGCCGATGCGGGCGTTGCGCAGGGTGCGCAGCACATCCATGCCGCTCATGTCGGGCAGATTGAGGTCGAGGAGGATGAGGTCGTAGTCGTAGATCTTGCCGAGATCCACGCCCTCTTCGCCAAGGTCGGTCACATAGACGTTGAAGCCCTCGGCCTTGAGCATCATCTCGACGCCCCGGGCGACGATCTTGTCGTCTTCGATCAGTAGAACGCGCAATTTAACCCTCCACACATGCGGGTCAGACCCGCCCCCGACGCCGGATCACCCCGAGGCCAGCGCTGATTCTGCGTCGACGCCGATTGACGAGGGGTTAACTGGTTAACGGCCGTGGCCAGATCGGTAGGCTGATTTGCCCAGGAAGGCCAAGGCCGGCTTGGGATTGCCGCGAATCCACGCGGGCTCGTCGGGCCGCGTGGCCCGCGCGCATCAGTCAGGCGCTAGGGTTCGCGCCGTTCGACCGGGCCGCCGCCTTCCTGCGCCCGGCGCAGGGCGGCCAGATCGTCGCCGATGCGGAAGATGGCGACAAAAAACTCGCACATCGCCCGCCACACGAGGCCCGCGGCGCCCACCGCCAGCAGGCCGCCGATCAGCACCGGGATGGCCAGCAGGACCGCGGCCCAGCTGCCCTCGCGCAGGGCCACGCCCACCGCGGCCCCGACCACCGAAAAGGCGGCGATGATGATCACGCCGAGGCCGGCCCAGTAGACCAGATGGATCACCTGGCCGGTGATCAGCCGCTCGAAGGTCAGGACCGACCACAGCCTGCGGCCGGACCTCCGTGCGCCTCCGCGCCTGTCAGTCTCCATCGCCGTCATGGTCCAGTATCCGAAGCCCCCGTCGTCCGCGGGGCCATGGCTACCAGCGCTGGCGCCCGGCGGCAACCGGCCTCAGCAGCGCTCGCCGCGCAGGGTGGTGCGAAGGCCCCTCAGGCCGTGCCGGTCGAAAGCCCAGATCCAGGATTCGAATTCCTCTTCGGAGATCTGGTAGCGCTCGAGCGCTTCGGTCACCGACATCATCCCGCCGCGCACCGCCGAGACCACCTCGGCCTTGCGCCGGATCACCCACCGGCGGGTGTTGGCCGGCGGCAGGTCTCCCCACCTCAACTCGTCGCCATTGGGGCCGATCACCGACCCCGGCCGCTCTTCGTCAAGCCCGACCGAGGGCGTGGGCCGCTCACTGTGAAAATACGCGTCAACTGACATTCGACTTGGGCCGCCTCGTTTCCTCAGGCTGCGCAAGATGCCGATGGATTGATAACATGGGTTTAATAGCCATCTTGACCCTGCCCGGACCCGCCAGAGCCTCGCCAAGGCCGGGCCGCGGCGCTAGAACCCGCGCCTTCCAATTCCGAGACCCTTACCGTGCTGGCCCAGGCCGACATCCTCGATGACATCCGCAACGCCGTGGCCCTGCCGGCCGGCGCGCGGGTGGTCGCGGCCATGTCGGGCGGCGTCGATTCGACCGTCACCGCAGCCCTGCTGGCCCGGGCCGGCTATGACGTCGTCGGCGTCACCCTGCAGCTCTACGACCACGGCGCGGCGATCCGCCAGAAGGGCGCCTGCTGCGCCGGCCAGGACATCCTCGACGCCCGCGCCGCCGCCGACGCCATCGGCATTCCCCACTATGTGCTCGACTACGAGAGCCGGTTTCGCGCGGCGGTGATCGACGATTTCGCCGAGACCTATGTGCGCGGCGAGACGCCAATCCCCTGCGTCCGCTGCAACCAGACGGTGAAGTTCCGCGATCTGCTGGATTTGGCCCAGGACCTCGGCGCGGCGGCGCTGGCCACCGGCCACTACGCCCGCCGTCTGGTCAGGAGCGGCGGCGTGCGGATGCATCGCGCGGTCGATCCGGCGCGCGACCAGAGCTACTTCCTGTTCGCCACCACCCGGGCCCAGCTCGACTACCTGCGCTTTCCCCTCGGCGGCCTTGCCAAGACAGAGGTGCGGCGGGCCGCCGCCGGCCTCGGCCTGGCGGTCGCCGACAAGCCCGACAGCCAGGACATCTGCTTCGTGCCCGAAGGCCGCTACACCACGGTCATCGACCGGCTGCGGCCAGGCTCGGCCGAGGCCGGCGAGATCCTCCACCTCGATGGCCGCCTGCTCGGCCGTCACGACGGCGTCACCCGCTATACGGTGGGCCAGAGGCGCGGCCTCGCCATCGCTCTCGGCGAGCCCCTGTTCGTGGTCAGGCTCGACGCGGCCAGGCGCCAGGTGATCGTCGGCCCGCGCGAGGCCCTGGCCAGCCGTTCGCTGACGCTCAAGGAGATCAACTGGCTGGGCGATGAAGCCACGATCGGGGACGCCGAGGGCGCGCCCGTGCTGGCGCGCGTGCGCTCGACCCGGCCGCCGGCGCCGGCCCGGCTGGCGCGAATGGGCGAAGCGATGGGCGTGATCTTCGAGACGCCCGAGGAAGCGGTCTCGCCGGGTCAGGCCTGCGTGCTCTACGCCGCCGCCGATCCCTCGCGGGTGCTGGGCGGCGGCTTCATCGCCGGAACGGCCTGAGGCCCTGCCTTGCCCACCAGCGCCGGCGGGGCCACATCACCAGCGCCCGCTTAGAGGAGTCCCGCCGCCATGTCCGCCGATCCGATCGTCATCGCCGCCTACGCCCGCACGCCCATGGGCGGCTTCCAGGGCGCGCTCGCGGGGGCGTCGGCCACCCAGCTGGGGATGACGGCGGTCAGGGGCGCGGTGGAGCGGGCCGGGGTCCAGCCCGACCAGGTCGACCAGATCTTCATGGGCTGCGTGCTGCCCGCGGGCCTTGGCCAGGCGCCGGCGAGGCAGGCGGCCCTGGGCGCCGGGCTTCCCACCAGCGTGGCGGCGACCACGGTCAACAAGATGTGCGGCTCGGGCCTGCAGGCGGCGATCCTGGCGCACGACGCCCTGGCCGCGTGCTCGGCGGACATCATCGTCGCCGGCGGCATGGAGAGCATGACCAACGCCCCGTACCTGCTGACCAAGCATCGCGGCGGGGCCCGCATCGGCCACGATCGGGTGATGGATTCGATGTATCTCGACGGCCTCGAGGACGCCTACGAGCCGGGAAAACTCATGGGCGCGTTCGCCGAGGAGACGGCCGCCGCCTATCAGTTCACCAGAGCCGACATGGACGCCTACGCCATCGAGAGCCTGCGCCGGGCCAAGGCCGCGGTGGTGAGCGGCGCCTTCGCCCATGAGATCGTCCCGGTCGAGGTCGCCGGCCGCAATGGCGTGGAAACCGTCAAGGACGACGAGCAGCCGCTGAAGGCCGATCCGACCCGGATCCCGACCCTCAAGCCGGCCTTCGCCAAGGACGGCGCCATCACCGCCGCCAACGCCTCCTCGATCTCCGACGGGGCCGCGGCCCTGGTGCTGATGCGCGCCTCCACCGCCGAGGCCCTGGGCGTCGAGCCCGTCGCCCGCATCGTCGGCGCCGGCGTCCACGCCCACAGCCCCGCGCTCTTCACCACCGCGCCGGTTCCGGCCATGACCCGGGCCCTGGAGAAGGCCGGCTGGGCCCCCGACGACGTCGATCTCTGGGAGGTCAATGAAGCCTTCGCGGTGGTGGCGATGATCGCCATGCGCGACCTCTGCATCGATCACGCCAGGCTGAACGTCAACGGCGGGGCCTGCGCCCTCGGCCATCCGATCGGCGCCTCTGGGGCGCGGATCATGGCGACGCTGCTGGCTGCCCTGGAGGCGCGCGGCGAGCGTCGCGGCATGGCCTCGCTGTGCATCGGCGGCGGCGAGGCCGTCGCCATGGCCGTGGAGCGGGTCTGAATTGAATTCCCTCGCCCGGCGGGAGAGGGAGGGGCCCACGCGGAGCGTGGGAGGGTGAGGGATTAGGGAAGGCGCCGTAAACCCTCACCCGGACGGGCTCTGGCGAGCCCGTCTCGACCTCTCCGTCAGGGAGAGGTGCTTCTACTGCCCGCCGGAGCCGCCGCCGGTCATGCCGCGCAGCATCTTCGCCGCGCCGGCGACCCTTCCGCCGCTGATCTTCATGCCGTTGGGCAGTTCCATGTCGCCGCCGGCCATGCCTTCGGGGCAAGGCCCCAGCCACTTGCCGTCGATATCGGTCACGTGGTGGCCGTTGGCGACGGCGATCGGGCCGCCGGTCGTGTCGCTCTCCATGTGCATGTGATAGCCGCTCGAGAAGTCGCCCCTGGCGAGGGCCTTGGTGGCGGTCTGGCCGCCGCCGGAGAGCGGGCAGGTGAAGGAAACAGAATAGGATCCGTCGGCCGTCCGGGTCGGCGGCGGATAGGCGCAACCCTTCGACTGAGCCAGGTTCGCCGGCCCGCTCGGGTGAAACGTCTGGGACTTGGCCTCCATGGCCGCATCGACGCACAGCTTCATCGCGCCCATGGGCGAGGTATGGCCATCGACCGTGACGCTCGTCTGCCACAGCCCCGCCCGGCGATGCGGCGGGCCGCCAGCGGTCCCGCCCGGGGCCGGCGCCTGGGCGCCCGTCGCCGCTGCGCTCGGACTGGCCGGCTTGTGACAGGCGCCGAGCGCCGCCGCCGCGACCGCCATCATCACCACATTGCGCATCTTCGCTCCCCTTTTATCCCGTGACCTGGCAGGCTTTTCGCGCGAGCCTAGCGGCAATCTGCGTGAAACAAAATGGACACAATAGCTGGACCATGCGCGACAACGAGACGAAGGGCAGGTTCGAGGCGGGCGAGGGCGGTGGGACGGTCTTCGCGGACTATCGCCGGACCGGCGATCGGCTGTTCATCGACCATGTCGAGGCGCCCCGGCACCTGCGCGGCACGGGTGCGGCCGGCGCCCTGATGGAGGAGATCGTCGCCTTCGCCGAGGCGCGGCATCTTGCCATCGTCCCGATCTGCGGCTGGGCGGCCCACTGGCTGGCGCGGCGGGAGCGGGGATAGCACAGGCCACTCAGTCCACATCACAACCGTCATGGCCGGGCTTGTCCCGGCCACCCATTCGGCGCGATTCCATGTCTGGCCATGCCCGGTATGGCCACTCGCCGTTCGGCGGTCATGGATCGGCGGGACCGTCACCCTCGGGCTTGTCCCGGCGGCGCCCGCCGATGACGGTCGTGAATGAGTAGAAGTGCTGATTGCCGGCGAGACGCCGGCGCTCCGGAAATCGCCGGGTGGGCCGCCGCGCTCGCCGTCAAAACCCTTCAATCAGCTCGGCCGGTTCGATGCCGAGGCTCTTCAGGAACGGTTCGGCGTAGGCGATCTGGCCGGTGAGGGTCTGCGGATCGCCGCTCGCCAGGCGATAGGTCGCCTCGGCGATGTATTTGATCGGCTGCACCCGGTCCTTGTTGGCCTCGGTGATCAGGCCGTGGACGGCGACGCCCGGCGTCGCCACCAGCCCTGGCGAGACGACGTTGACGGCGATGCCGTCGGCCTGGACCTCGCCGGCGAGACCGGTGGTGAACCGCTCGAGCGCCGCCTTGCACATGCCATAGACCGTGCCGCCGTGGGCCCCGCGGTATGGCGGCTTGGGATGGATGCCGGCGCCCGAGGAGATGTTGACGATCCAGCCGCGACCGCGATCCTTCATCGACGGCAGCACCAGTTGCGTCAGGTGCATCGGGGCCCAGACCTGCACCTCCATCATCAGCTTGAAGCGCTTTTCGCTGAAACCCGCGATCGGCGCGAAGAAGGTCACCGCCGCGTCATTGACCAGGATGTCGATCGGCCCGACGGCCTCTGTCGCCTCCTTCACCAGGCGCTCGCGGTCGGCGGCGAGGGCGAGGTCGGCCTTGATGGCATGGGCCGTCCCTCCGGCCGCGCGGATGCTCTCGACGGTTCCTGCGAGCGTGCCGGGAAGCCGGCTCTCGCCCTCATGCTCGGTTCGGGCGGTGACGACCACGCGCGCGCCCTCCATGGCCAGGCGAGCGGCGATGGCCGCGCCGATGCCGCGGCTGGCGCCGGTGACGAGCGCCGCCTTGTCCCTGAGCGACCCGTTCGGATTGATCCCGGCCATGCCTCTTCCTCCACTTCCGAGCGGCCAATTGAGCCGCGATTGTCGAATCCGGCAAGCCGGGCGTTAGCCTTATCGACGCCAGGTGTTCTAGGACGGCTCCATGAACCCCGGTCCTCCCGCTGTCGCGCAGCCTGGTCCCCGGCCGCTAAGGCCGTCGCTGTGGCGTGAGGAGAGAGCGCCGCGCGCGACGGTGCTGGTCGACGTCGCCGACTATTATGCCGCGCTCAGGGACGCGCTCGGCAAGGCGCGCCGATCCGTGCATTTCCTAAATTGGGCGTTCGAGACCCGCACCCGGCTCAACCCCGAAGGCGAATCCTATCTCCGGCTCGGACAGATCCTTCGGGGGCTGGCGGCCGACGGCCTCGACGTGCGGGCGCTGTGCTGGCGGGCCGCCCTGCCGGTCGCCATGTCGCAGGAAGGCTACCCGCATCGCAACATCGCCGTCTTCGCCGGCTCGGGCGTGCGGTTCGTGCTCGACGGGACCCACCCGTTCGGCGCCTGCCATCACCAGAAGGTGGTGGTCATCGACGACGCCCTGGCCTTCTGCGGCAGCGCCGACCTGGCCCTCGATCGCTGGGATACGTCCGAACATCTGGACAAGGATATCCGCCGCCGCCGGCCGCGCTCGCGCGCGTTCTTCGATTCCCGGCGCGAGGCCATGGCGCTCGTCGACGGCGCCCCGGCGGTGGCCCTGGCCGAACTCTTCCGCGAACGCTGGCGGCGCGCGACCGGCGAGACCATGGCGGCGCCGGCGCCCGCTTCGACCGTCGCCTGGCCGGATGGCCTCGAGCCCACCTTCACCGATGTCGCGGTCGGCATCGCCCGCACCGCCCCCGGCTGGCGCGGGGCGGCGGAGATCCGCGAGTGCGAGATGCTGACCCTGGCCTCGATCGCCGCGGCCAAGCACGCGATCTACATGGAGAACCAGTACTTCACCTCGCCGCCGGCGGCCGAGGCCCTGGCCGAGCGGCTGGCCGAAGCCGACGGCCCGGAGGTGGTCCTGGTCTCCACCGGCCACGCGCCGCACTGGTTCGACCGGATGACAATGGACAGGGCGCGGGTCGGCTTCATCAAGCGGCTGGTCCGCGCCGACCTGCACGATCGCCTGCAGATCCTCAGTCCGCTGACCCGCGGCGGCGCGCCGATCATCGTCCACGACAAGATGGCGGTGATCGACGACGACTTCGTGCGCGTCGGCTCGACCAATCTCAACAATCGCTCGACCGGCTTCGACACCGAGTGCGACCTCGCCTTCCGCCTGGAAAGCGGGGCCAACCGCGCCGCCGCCGCGGCCTTGAGGAACCGCATGGTCGGGCAGTGGTTCGGTCTCGCCGAAGGCGAGATCGCCGAGGCCGTACGCCGCGAGGGCCGCCTCGGCGCAGCGCTCGCCTCACTGCTGGCGCAAGGGCGCGGCGGCCTCAAGCCGATCAAGCCGAAGATCCTCGGGCCTCTCGCCAGCTTCATCGCCGCCTTCCATCTGGGTGATCCGGTCGGCCCGGCCGATTCCTTGCACCCCGTCCTGCGCCGGAGGCGGCTGGAGGCCCGCGTCGAGGCGGTGATCCGCGGTGAAGGCGCCATGGAGATCAGCGCTTCGGAACAGCCGCCGCCGCGGCGTTGGCGGCGGTTTGATCCACGGCCGCGCGCCCGTGGCCGGAAGCCCGGTCGCGAGCGGCCTAGGTGACCCTCCTCGGCGCAAGCGCCTTGTCGGGATAGATAAGAAACCTACCCCGCCGCCAACGCCGCCAGGGCCTCTTGAAGGATCGCAGCGTCGCCGGCGATCACCGCCCGGCCGCCATTCTGGCCGATGGGCTGGCCCCGCCAGTCGCGCACCAGGCCCCCGGCGCCCTCAACCACGGGGATCGCCGCCTCGATATCCCAGCTCTCGAGCCCTGGCTCGACCACGAGATCGAGCTTGCCGGCCGCCACCATGGCGTAGGCGTAGGCGTCGCAGCCGTAGCGCGCGAGGCGCACGGCATCGCGCAGCGAGCGCCACGCCGCCTTCTCGGCCTCGCCACGGAAGCATTCGTGCGGATCGGTGGTGGCGATGAGCGCCTGCGAAAGCCGCACGCCCTTGCGGGTGTTCAGCGGCGTCTCGCCGGCGGCGGCGATGAGGCGTGAGCCGGCGGCCGAGCCGATGAACACCTCGCCGATATAGGGCTGACCGATCGAGCCCAGCACCGGGACGCCGTGATGGCGCAAGCCGATCAGGGTCGTCCACACCGGCAGGCCGGAGATGAAGGCGCGGGTGCCGTCGATCGGGTCCAGCACCCAGACGAACTCGGCGTCCGGCCGATCCTCGCCATATTCCTCGCCGATCACCCCATGGCCCGGATGGCGCTCGGCGATCAGCTGGCGGATCGCCGCCTCGGCCCCGCGGTCGGCCGCCGTCACCGGATCGAAGCCAGCGCCTTTATCCTTGTCCTCCAGGCCGTGGTCGGCGCGGAAGAGTGGCAGGATCACCTCGCCAGAGACGCGGTTGAGCTCCAGCAGGAAGGGTTCGAGGTCGGTGGGGGAGAAGGGCATGGCCGCGCTTTTGGCCTGCCCGCGCGCGGCGGTAAAGCGGGAGTGCGCCGGGATCTATTCTCGCAGCGCCGGCGTCTCGCCGGCAACCGACGCGGCCGGCGAGACGCCGGCGGTCCGAGTTCGCATCGAACATCACACACACCCATCATCCCCGGGCGGAGGTCCCGGGGATCCATGAACGCTGCGTGGGTCTTGGCCATGCGCCGCATGGCCACACATCGGCTCGCGCCAAATGGGTGGCCGGGACAAGCCCGGCCATGACGATTTGATTTGGACGAGGGGGCCTGGCGCGATTGTCAGGTCGCCGCTTCGGCTTCGGCGAGGCGGGCTTCGGCGGCCGCCAGCATCTCCGCATAGCGAGGGTCGCCGCGCAGGGGATCGAGATCGGTGTCGATCTGGGCCCAGGAGACCATCTCGCGCCCGGCGCTGGCCAGCACCTCGCCCAGCCGCTTGAGCGCCACTTCTGTCTGGCCGGCGAGGACCATGGCGCAGGCGAGGTTGTAGCGCAGGTTGGTGTTGTCCGGATCGAGCAACAGGGCATCCTCGGCCCAGGCCATCGCCCGCTCGGTCTCACCCAGCAGGATGAGGGCGCTGACCCCATGACCCAGGGCCCCGCCGTTGTCGGGCTCGGTGGCGAGCACCGTCTCGACCCTGGCCACCGTCTCGCGCGCGGCGGCGAGGGCGCCGGTGTCGTCGCCGAGGGCGCTCAGGCACTGGGTCGCCATGCCCGGCGCCCAGTAGTCGCTCGGATCGATCTCCGCCGCCGCCTGAAGATAGCGCAGGGCCTCGGGATAGCGCTTGGTGGCGATCGCCCAGCGGGCGGCCGCGCCGTTGGTTTCGTAGGACTCGGGATCCAGGCGCAGCGCAATCTCGATCTCAGCCTCGGCCTCGTCGTAGTGTCCCTGACCGGTGAGGATCCTGCCCTTGGCGGCATGGGCCTCGGCGAGATCGGGGTCGAGTTCGAGCGCGCGCTCCGCCGCCGACCAGCCGAGGTCGCCGACTCCGGTGGTGAGGAAACGGGAATCGCCCTGGCACAGGGCCTTGAGCGCCCAGGCCCGGGCATAGGCCGGATCGAGATCGATGGCTCGCTGGCACAGCCGGATCATCACTTCCCGCCGGCTCGCCCAGCCGGTCAGCCAGTAGCGCCGCGCCATCAGATAGAGCTTGTAGGCTTCCGGGTTGTCGGTCGAGCGGTGGGCGATGGCCTTCTTCTCGGCCGGCGCCAGGCGCAGCTTGAGCGCCGCGACGATGGCCCCGGCGATCTCGTCCTGTAGGGCGAAGATGTCGGTGAGGTCGCGGTCCCAGCGCTCGGCCCAGATGTGGCCGCCGGTGGCCCCGTCGATCAGCTGGGCGGTGATCCGCACCCGGTTGCCGGCCTTGCGCACGCTGCCTTCCAGAACGTGCGACACGCCCAGCTGGCGGGCCAGCTGCGGCGCGCTGATCGGCTTGCCCTTGTAGGTGAAGGCGGTGTTGCGGGCGATGACGAACAGGGCCGAGATCTTGGAGAGATCGGTGATGATGTCTTCGCTGATGCCGTCCGAGAAATACTCCTGCTGCGGATCGTCGCTGATGTTGATGAACGGCAGGACGCAGATCGACAGCTTGGCCTGTTCGGCGTCGGCGGCGGCGGTCGTGGACACCGCGTCGGTCTCGTTGAGCAGGGAGCGGATCGCCCGCACCAGGTCGCGGAACGAGGGATCGTCGCCGTCCTTGCTCCAGCCGTCGAGGTCGGTGGTGTGGATGGCGCGAAGATCGATGGGCAGCTGGGCGTTCTCGAAGCGCACCGGCGCCAGGATGCCGCGGTCGGCGGCGACCCTGGCCTCTCCGCGCACCCAGCGCGACACCACCGAGGTCGGCGTCCAGGCCACCACCACGGCCCGGGCGCTCTCCAGCTGCTCGCTGATCAGGCGATCGAATTCCTGGCCGGCCGAGATCTCCGGGTCCCACCACACCGACCAGCCCTCGGCCTCGAGGGCGGTCACCAAAGGCGCCACGCGCTCGCGGTCGGCGCGGGCGTAGGAAACGAACAGGTCGGCCATGAATGCGAAGCGCCCCCGAAACGCCCGCACCCTAGCGAGGCGAGCGAGTGAGAGGCAAGGGACAACCAGGGCCCGCGAGCGCCGAAGGGCAGGCGAGCTGGGCCCGTGGAACTTCGCGGCGAGCCCTCGGCGGTCCACGTTCGCATCGACCATCACACCCAACCGTCATCGGCGGGCGCCCCCGGGACAAGCCCGAGGGTGACGGTCCCGCCGATCCATGAACGCCGAATGAGCCTTGGCCATGCCTGGCATGGCCACACATCGGCTCGCGCCAAATGGGTGGCCGGGACAAGCCCGGCCATGACGTTTTGTTTTGGAATGATGGGAGAATTGCGCCCCTTGGCGCCGCGGCGCTAATGACGCCATGGCCCGCGCCCGCGTCCCGTTCCTCGAGGATCTCGGCTGGCGCGCCGAGGCCGCCGGCTACGACCTCATCGCCTTCCTCCTGCGTCTGCCGCCCACCGACCTCGCCTCGGCCATGGGCGGCGCCCTCTTCCGCGCGCTCGGGCCGCTGACCGGTGCGCACCGGACCGCCGCGCTCGGCCTCAGGCTTGCCATGCCGGACCTCAGCGAGGCCGGACGCCGGCGGATCCTCGCCGGCCAGTGGGACAATTTCGGCCGCTACGTCTTTGAATTCCCGCTCACGCATCGCCTGACGCCGGCCGGCGGGCGGGTGGAGATCGAGGGCTTCGAGCGGCTCGAGGCCGTGGCCGCCTCGGGCAAGCCGGCGGTGCTGATCAGCGGCCACTTCTCGCAGTTCGAGGTGATGGCGGCGGTGATCGTCGCCGCCGGGGTCAACTGCAACGTCACCTATCGCGCCGCCAACAATCCCTACATCGACCGGCGGATCATCGACTCGCGCAAGCGCTATGGCGTGAAGCTGCTGGCGGCCAAGGGCGGGGAGGGCGCGCGCGAGCTGATCGAATCGCTGCGCGGCGGCGTGTCGATCGCCATCCTCAACGACCAGAGGTACGACGCCGGCCTCGCCGCGCCGTTCTTCGGTCGGCCGGTGATGACCAATCCGGCCGCCGCCCGTCTGGCCCTGCGCTTCGGCGCGCCGATCGTGCCGATGTCGATCCAGCGGATCCGGGGCGCGCGCTACCGCTGCGTGATCCATCCGCCGATCGAGGTCGGCGGCGCCGGCGACAAGGCCGCGGACGTCGAGGCGGGGGTGGCGGCCATCAACGCCTTCATCGAGGCGCGGGTGCGCGAGCGTCCGGACGAGTGGTGGTGGCTCCACCGGCGCTGGTCGGCGGCGGATTACAAGGAAGCGGCGGGGCTCAGAAGGCCCACGGGTTGATCAGCTTCACGCCGCTGGCGGCGAAATCCGCCTCGTTCCGTGTAGCCAGGGCCGCCCCGTTAGCGTGCGCTATGGCCGCGATCATGCCGTCGGGCGCCGACATCGACCGTCCACTGCGCACGGCCTCGCCCATCATGTCGCCGTAGGCGAGGGCGGCGGCCTCGGTGAATGGAAACACGCGATCAGCCAGGCGTCGCCGCCATTCGGCAAGGCCTTGTTCCAGTCTGACAGCTCTCTGGTCGGGGCGGATCTTGCTGATGCCAAAGGCGATTTCGGCGATCGTCACGGTCGGCAGGCCAAGTTCCGCATCAAAGCGCACCAACCAGTCGACGACGGCCGGATCCGGCTTCGCTCGCAGGGTTTCGGAGACGACATTGGTGTCGAGAAAAATCAAAGGTCGGGTCCGACGTGGGCCTTGCGGGTTTTGCGGATGACGGCCTCGAGATCGATGTCAGTCCCGAATTCGCTGGCCAGTCGCGCATAGAAAGCGGCGGCCGGCTCGCGGCCAGCTTCCTTGACCTCGTAGGCTTCGAGCGCCCTCTCGACGATGTCGGCCACACTGCGCCGCTCGCGACGCGCGAGGCGATGAGCAAGGTCACGCGCCCGAGCGCTTCGCACCGAGAGTTGCGGTTCGGCCATGGCCCGTCTCCGTGTTAAAAGCTATGCTAGCATGTGGGCATCTGATGGCAAGATGGCAAGCCGGATGCGGGGTGGGAGGATAAACCGAAGGGAGCGCCGAAAAGTCTCGGAGCGCCGGCGAGACGCCGGTGCTCCGAAAATGCCCTCTCCCGGCGGGAGAGGGAGGGGCCCACGCGGAGCGTGGGAGGGTGAGGGATTAGGGAAGGCGCCGTAAACCCTCACCCGGACGCGATCTCGCGATCGCGTCTCGACCTCTCCCTCAGGGAGAGGTGGCGCGCCCGAC
>DASXCH010000181.1:0-39717 GCA_036491275.1 Caulobacteraceae bacterium | reverse complement strand
CTCGGGAGGCTGGTGAGATGCTGAGCGCCATCGACGAGAAGCGCATCACCGAGGCCGTGTCGTGCGCCGAAGATAAGACCAACGGCGAGATCCTGGTGGTGCTGGCGGAGGAAGTCTCCCGATATCGGGAGGTGCCGCTGGCCTGGGCCGCGGCTCTGGCGCTTTCCCTGCCGCCGATCGCGTTGTCCCTGAGTCTCGGCCCCCTGATCGGGCTGGCGCGAGACAACTGGCTGATCGGCCAGGGTGCCGGTCTCGCCCGCGCGATCGGTTTCTCCGTCGCCCTCTATGCGGCCGTGCAGATCATCCTGTTCCTCATCGTGCTCGCCATTGTCCACATCCCGGCCGTTCGTCGCCATTTGACTCCGCGCGCGCTGAAACAACATCGGGTCGCCAAGGCGGCGCACCACCAGTTCGTCTCCATGGGCGCGAGGGCTCGGGAGAGCGAGACCGGCGTGCTGATCTTTATCGCCCTCGCCGACCGTCAGACCCAGATACTGGCCGACGCCGCCATCCATCAAAAGTGCGGCGAGACACCGTGGAAACAGGCCGCCGGGGCGATCGCGGCGGCGATGAAGGCGGGGGCCGATCCGACGGCGGGGATTGTCCAGGCGGTGGAGATCTGCGGCGCGGCCCTGGCCGAGCATTTCCCGACCTCGGGAGCAAACCCGCACGCTTTCTCGCCCGGCCCCCTGGTGGACTGAGCGCTTTCCGATTGACGGGCCGCCAGACGGTTCGACTAATGGTCCCCATGCAGGACCTGATGTCGCGGCTTTCGGCCGCCGCGCTCAATGGAATGACAGCCAGTGTCTGGGCCGACGTCAAAGGCGATGCGATCGCCATCTGGGGCCCGCAGGGAATCCGCACCTTCCGCGTACTCAACGACAACGTCAACCGCCTGATCCGATTCCTCAGGAGCGAGGGCGTCGTCACCGGCGATTCCATTGCCTTGCTGTGTTCCAACCGAGCCGAGTTCGTCGAGGTCGTGAGTGCGGCTTTGCGCGGCGGCTACCGCTTCACGCCGGTCAACTGGCATCTCAACGATACCGAGGTGGCCTACATCGTCGCCGATTGCGAGGCCAAGGCGCTGATCGCCGAGACCCGTTTCCCGTCAGCGCTCACGGCCGCTTCCGCAAAGGTCACGGTCAAGGTCTCGATCGGCGAAGACGCGCCGGGCTTTATCCCCTACGCCAAGGTCCTGGCCGGCGAGGACGGTTCGGACATTCCCGACCCGCAGATGGGCGGGGCCATGCTCTACACCTCAGGCACGACCGGTCGGCCCAAGGGCGTCTACCGCAAGCCCGTGACGACGGTGCTGGCGCCCGGACCGGGCGAAGCCAACGACGTTCAGCTTTGTGTCGGGCCGGCCTATCACGCCGCGCCGCTCGCCTTCGACGTGCGCTCGGCCCTGGCCCAGGGCTCCCCCCTGGTGTTCCTCGACAAGTGGGACAGCGAAGGCGTGCTGGCCGCCATCGAGCGCCATCGGGTGACCCGCTGCCATCTGGTGCCGATCATGTTCCAGCGCCTCCTCTCACTGCCGGACAAAGTGAAGGCCAAGTACGACCTTTCCAGCCTGCGCTACGTCGTCCACGGCGCCGCGCCGTGCCCGCCGGAAGTCAAGAAGGCGATGATCGACTGGTGGGGGCCGATCCTGCACGAGTATTACGCCGGCTCCGAGGGCGGGGCCGGATTCCTGGTCAGTTCACACGAATGGCTGCTCAAACCGGGAACCGTCGGGCGCTTGCCCACCCCCGCCGCCCTCAAGATCTATGACGACGAGGGAAACGAGATCCTCGAGCGCGGCCGGCCCGGCACGCTTTATTTTCAGGTCTCGCCGGTTGCGCCCTTCGAGTATTTCAAAGACCCCGAAAAGACCGCCCGCGCGCACCGCGACGGCTACTTTACACTTGGCGATGTCGGCTACCTCGACGACGAAGATTATCTCTTCCTCACGGGCCGCACAGCCGAGTGCATCATCTCCGGCGGCGTCAATATCTATCCCCAGGAGATCGACAATGAGATCATCCAGCATCCCGCGGTGGAAGATTCCTGCGCCATCGGCGTGCCCAATCCGGAGTGGGGCGAGGAAGTGAAAGTGGTCATCACCTTGCACCCGGGCTTTACCGCCAGCGACGCCTTGGCGAGCGAGATCCTCGCCTTTGCACGTGGTCGACTGGCCGGATTCAAGGCGCCGCGCACGCTCGATTTCGCCGAAGAGCTGCCGCGGAGTCCGGCCGGCAAGATCCAGCGCGGCAAGGTCCGTGCGCCCTACTGGGCGGGACGAGCGCGGCAGATCTGAGAGATACTGGAGGGGAAAATGGATCGACGGCTTTCAGCTCTGGCAACGACAGCGGCGCTGTCCCTGCTTCCTGCCACGCCAACGCAGGCATCTCCGCCGCCGCTTGAAGCCTACGGGGCGCTGCCGGTCATGTTGCGTACCGAATATCGGGAAAGCGGATCAACCCAGAGTGACGTGACCCGCTATTGGCGGCGTTCATGGGCGCCGACGAACCAAACGCCAACCTCGACAGCCTCTCACCCGCCAAGCTCGCAGCCCGCGCGGATGCGCCCATCCTGGTGATGTACGGAAAGGACGACACGGTCGTTTCACCGACCCAAAGCCAGGAGATGATCGAGGCCCTGAGGAGGGCCGGCAAGCCCTATGAGGTGCGGGTGATGGCGGGCGAGGACCACTGGCTGTCCAAGGGCGCAACGCGGACAGCCATGCTGCAGGCTGCCGTCGCCTTTGTGCAGAAGTACGACCCCGCCGAGTGACCCGCCGGTCCAGCGAATGGGCTGCCTAAACGCCGACCCGCTCGAAATCCGTACCGGAGACGTTGAGGCGCCGCGCCTTGCCGTTGAGCAGCGCATCGAAGCGGAAGCGCTCGATTCCGCCTGGGTCGCTGTCCAGCGACCAGTAGCCGCCGCGGTCGACAACCTTACCAAAGCCTTCGCCCACCAGGGTCTCGCCGCGGGCCAGCACGACCACATAGCCGTCCCAAGGGTCGCGGTTGATATAGACCCCAGCGAGCGTGCGTAGACGTTCAGGAACGGGCTGCTGGGCCAGCGGCGCGTTGCGGCCGTACAGGGTCTCCCCCCACCAAAGGCCGGTGACGACGCCGCCTTCGCGCAACGGGTCGAAACCATGACGCGAGAAGTCGGTGTGGGGCGTCGCCAGGGTTCCTCCGGAGGCATAGACCGGCGCCGCGCCGGTTTCGGTCCTCAGGCTGGGAAAAGCTGCGCCGGGCTCAATGGCGAAGGCGCGGCCATCGGGCCCGATCCACCGGCCGAGAAACGGCGTCGGATCCTTCGGCTTCCAGCTTGCCAGGGGATCGGGCGGCGTCGGCAGAGGCTGACCCAGACGCGCGGCGCGCATCAGGCTGATGGCGTAGGCGGTAGTGCGGCGCGGCCGGTAGCCGCCGGTGCGGCCGTTGACGCTGGCGAAGGCGCCGACGCCGGCCTGGGGGTCGGCGTGGATCGAGGAGGAGAAGGCCACCATGCCGCCGGTGTGGTGCAGGCAGGGAACGCCGTCGACCGTCTGGACGGCGATGCCCATGGCGTATTTCGAGCCCGGACCGAAATCCGCATCCGAGGCGATGACGCCCGTAGAGAAGCGCTTGGCTGCAGCGTCTGAAAGGATCGGCCTCCCGCGTCCCGCGCCGAACGCGCAGAGTGCGCCGGCATAGAGGGCCATCAACGACGCCGTCGCGGCGATAGAGCCAGCCGGCGAATCCTCTGGATCCCACTTGGCCTGCTGCAGCGGCGACCGTGGTGTCTCCGCGGCGACGGTCTGGTCCCAGGGGATATAGGCCTTCGGAAAGCGCGCCCGATTGGTCTGGTTGATGCTTTGATTGATAGCGGCCAGCCCTAGCGGCACGCGCACCCGCTCGAGGATGACGTCCTGGTATCGCTTGCCGGCGACGCGCTCGACCATGGCGCCCAACAAGTCGAAGCCGGTATTGCTGTAGGAGAATTTCGATCCGACCGGGAAACCGGTCCACAGCCGCCCGTCAGGAACGCGCGGAAACAGCCCCGATCCATCCGGCAGACCCGAGGTGTGGCTGAGCACTTGCGCCACGGTGATCGGCGCCGCGGGCCAGGGGATGTCAGGCAGGTACCTTGAGATCGGCGCGTCGAGGTCGATCGCGCCGGCGTCGGCGAGGCTGAGAATGGCTAGGGCGAGGAATGACTTGCTGATCGAGCCAATCTGAAACAACCGGTCCGAGGTCATCGGCTCATGGGCGGCCAGATCGGCCCAGCCGATCGCGATCGCCGCCGAGAAACCGTCATTGTCGCTGACCGCAAGGCTCATGCCGGGCAGGCCGACGGCCACAAGCTCGTCGCGGGCGTAGGCGGCGAGCGCCTCCAGGGTCGGCCGGTAGTCGATCTTGCCTGGCGAGAGGATCTGGAACCGTGCCCTCGGGATTTCGACTTGGCCGATTGAGCCGGCCAAGGTGGCCGTGCTGGCCGCCAACGGCGCGCTAATCGCCGCCGCGCCCATCGCCGTGGCGCCCAGCCATCCGCGCCGGGTGATGTTCATGGCCCCCTCCGTTCTGCGCCGCGGCGCCGTCAAGTCTAGTTGAGGCGCGCGATGGCGGCGGCGACCTCGACCGGTTTCTCGGCGATGACCATGTGTCCAGCCTCGGGGATCGTGATCAGGTTCGCGCCGGCGATCGCCTCGGCGAAAGCGGGGCCGTAGACGGGCGGCACGACGCGGTCGCTCTCGCCCCAGACGAGCACCGTTTTCGCCCGGATCCGATAGAGACGGTCACCCAGACCGCGGTAGGGCACCGGGAACAGGAGCTTGCCGGCCATGCCCATCTGGCGGGCGTTGCGGATGAGGTAGGCCTTGAGGAAGTCCGGATCGTCCAGCTTCAGCCCGGCCGTCATCAGCCTGGTCCCCGCCGCCGGGTCGTGGAACATGTAGCCCGGCATTTCGTAGGGCAAAAGGGTAAAGACGTCCGGGATCGGATGATCGTCGAGCCACAGGCCTGCCGAGGCGATGAGGGCCAGGCGGCTGAAGTCGCTCGGGGCGGTGGCCGCCATCTCGGCGGCGATCATCCCGCCCATGGAATGGCCGGCGAGCACCGGATCCTTCAGGCCCAGGGCCTCGGCGACATCGGCGGTATGCAGGGTGAAATCCAGCATGTCGCGCAGCGTGCCGCACTCTTCGGTCTCGCCGTAGCCCGGCAGGAACGGGGCGTAGACGCGCCAGCGCTTGGCGAGTTCGGCGAAGATGGGGTCGCCGGCCGTCGCGCCGCCCGCGCCGTGCAGCCACAGGAGCGGCGGCCCATCGCCGCCCTCCAGGTACTTCACCTCGGCGTGTCGGACGGCGACGGTCCTGGTTTCCATGCTCATCAGGCGGGCTCGCGCTCGGGGACGTATTCGGAGGGAAGCGTTCCTGGAACGGCGCGCCGATCGATGGGGTGGGCCCAGAAGCGCTCATCGTCCTCGCACTCGGGCAGCAGCCCCCGCAGTTTTGGCATCACCTTTTCGGCGAAGAGGCGCGTGGAATGCATGCACTTGTCGGCCGGCATGTCGCCGACGTGCATCAGGCAGAAGACGTGGCCGACATTGAGGCCCTTGATCATCTCTTCCATCCGTTGACGGACGGTCTCCGGCGAGCCGGCGATGACATGGCCGCCTTCGGTAAGATCCTTCCAGGTGAGCTCACCAAAGCCGCGCGGCGGGGCGTATTGCGACAGGGCGCCGGTCTGGATGGTCTTGATGGTGCGGTAGCCCGGCGCGTCAGCAAAGCCTGGATAGACATGCAGGCAGCGGTTGTAGAAGTAGTTCACGTGCTTGGCGTAGAGCCGCTCGGCCTCGGCGTCGGTCTCGGCAACACAGATCGTCTGGGCGAAGCCGGCGCGATAGGGCGAGGCGTCCGGCGTGTTTCGCTCCGCCACCCGGTCCCAGTAGCCCTGGAGAAGGGCCTTGGCGCGGATGTAGCCGGTGAAGCTCAGGTACGAATAGGAATAGGTGTTGTCGATGCAGAAGTCGTAGGTCTCCACCGAGCCGCCCCCCGGAATGTGCACCGGCGGGTGCGGCTGCTGGATCGGCCTTGGCCAGATGTTGACATGCCTCAGCTTGTTGTAGCGGCCGTTGAACGCGAACGGCTCACGCGTGGTCCAGGCCTTGATGATCAGGTCATGAGCCTCGGCGTACTTCTCACGGGTCAGCGCCGGAATCTGGCCGTAGCAGTAGTTGGTGTCCATCGAAGTGCCGACGGGGAATCCGGCCACCAGCCGACCGCCGCTGATGCAATCCAGCATGGCGAACTCCTCCGCCACCCTGACCGGCGGGTTGTAGAGGGCGATCGAATTGCCCAGCACCACCAGGGCCGCGTTCTTCGTCCGGCGCGCCAGGCCGGCGGCGATGATGTTGGGCGAAGGCATGATGCCATAGCCGTTCTGGTGATGTTCGTTGACCCCGATGCCGTCGAAGCCGAGGCCGTCGGCAAACTCCAGCAGGTCCATGTAGGTGTTGTAGACCGCGTTGCTCTTCACCGGGTCGAACAGCCGCTGGTCGATGTCGACCCACACCGAACGGTTCTTCTCGCGGAAGTCGTCCGGCAGGTACGGCCACGGCATCAGGTTGAACCAGGTGAACTTCATGGCGCGGCCTCCGGCATTCTTCCTTATCGCCGATCACCCTAGGGGTGGCTTTTGCAGGCGACAAGCCGGTTGATCGGGACCAGCCCACGCGCGAGAAGCCTTTGGCATGAACCGACATCGCATCGCCGTCATCGGCCTTGGCCAGCGGATCGCGCACGTGCTGGCGGCCATGGTCGACGTGGGCTGGCTGCTGGAGGTGGCGGGTTATGCCGATCCGGCCGCGGTGGGCCTGCCGATCCTAGCCGAGCATGGGATAGACCCGGGCTGCGCGTGGCCGGACGAAGCCGCTCTGCTGGCCGACGGGCCCTTCGACCTCATCATGATCGGCTCGCCCAACCACCTGCACCTCGACCACCTCGAGGCCGCGTTCGCCGCCAGCTGTCCGATCTTCTGCGAAAAGCCGATCGTGCGCACCCGAGCCGAGACTCTGAGCCTCGCTCGCCGACTCGCCGGCGCAGATCTGCCGCCGCTCTACATCGGGCTCGTCATGCGCTCGATGCCCCTGGTCCGCGAGGTGATCGCCCGGGTCGACGCTGGCGAGCTTGGCGCCCTTGTGTCGATGGACGCCACCGAACACCTTCATCCCGAACACGGCGCCTACCTCGCCCGCAACTGGCGGCGACGGGCCGACTTCGGCGGCTCGTTCATGCTCGACAAGGTCTGCCACGACTTCGATATCTTCGGCCGTCTGGCGCGGGGCCGAGCGACGCGGGTGGCGAGCTTCGGCGGCCGCGACATCTTTCGGGCTGAGCGGGCGGCGGCGGCGGCGGTCTATTCCGACGGCGAGGCAGCCTACGCCCTGCGGGACGCCGGCTGGGCGGGCGCCAACGATGCCTTCCATTCGGACATGGACCTTTTCGACCACCAGGTCGCGATCGTCGCCTATGAGAGCGGCCCGCGCCTGGCCTTCCATTCCAACAGCCACGTGGCGCTGCAGGAGAGGCGCTGGTACCTGGCCGGGACCGACGGGACCCTGATCGCCGATCTGGTGCGCAACAAGCTGATGATCCGCGGCGCGCTCGACAAGAAAAAACCCGAGCGGATCGACTTCGCCACGCGCACCGCCGACCTGCACAATGGCGCCGACCAGGCCATGGCCCTCGATCTCAAGGCGAGCCTTGAGGACGACGCAGCCTTTCCGGTGACACCGTGGGAGTCTCTTGAAGCCGGCCTGACGGTGATGGCCATCGACGAGGCCGCGGCCTCGGGGGATGCGGTTGAATGCGCGTCGATGTGGGCGGAGTTCGACGCGGCGCGGCAGGTTCCAATCGCCGCCGACTAGGTTGCCGGTTTCACGCCCCGCGCCTCGATCTGACGCCACAGTAGATGACTGAATGGGAATGCGCGGGCCAGCGCCCGATCCCGCTGACTCCAGCCCAGGGGCTCCACACTGACATCGATGAGTCCTGCCGCCCCGAAGGCCCTCCTCAGGGACCGCGGTGTGAACCATTTGAGGTGGGTTCGGTCCATCACCCCTTCGGCCTCGTAATCGAAACGGCCGGCGACGAGGCTGGCGACGATACGCCAATGGCCGATATTGGGCGTGCTGGCGAGCGCCTTGCCGCCCGGCTTCAAGAACCGAACGAGGCGCGCGAGCACGGTGTCGGGATCCGGCAGATGTTCGAGCACCTCGCCCATGACCAGGAGATCGAAGCTCTCCCCGGCGAACGGCAGCTCCAGACCGTCGATGTCGCCCTCGATCACCTGGGTGAGGGCGCCGGCCGCCTCAGTCGCCGCCGGGCCGTGCCGCTCGATCCCGACCCATTCGCCGCACTTGCCTAGAGAGAGCGCCAGGGCGCCGGTCGCGCCGCTGCCGCATCCGAGCTCGAGAACACGTAGAGCCCCGTCGCGGGGCATCCTCTCGAGCCAATCGCGGCGGGCGGCGCCGTAGTAGGTTTCGGGCTTCGCCTGATAGGCGCCCGCGAGCGCATCGACCGTCATGGCCGAGTTCCATAAGGCAATCGCCTGCGTTCGCCCAATTGCCGTTGGGTCAGCGTTTTCAAGCCGAACGCGCGTGGTCTAGGCTCCGCGCCGGGAGGAATGGATGTCGGATAGCGATCTGGCCGATCTGCTTTGCGGGCTCGTTCGTCGCCGCCTCGGCGGAGAGGACGCTAGCGGGATTGCGCGGCTGTCGGCCGGCGCCACCCAGGAAATCTGGCGCTTCAACATGGCAAGCGCCGGCGCCGAAGTCCCGCTCATCCTGCGGCGGGCGCCCGGCGGCGGACTTCGCCTATCCGAGACGGCGGTCGGCTTGGAGACCGAGGCCGCGCTGATCGAGGCCGCGGCCGGCGCGGGCGTGCCAGTCCCACAGGTGCGATGCGTGCTGGAGGCGGAAGACGGACTGGGCCATGGCTTCGTCATGGGCTTCGTCGAGGGCGAGACGCTCGGCGGCCGCATTGCAAGAGGCGAAGCTCTGGCCGAAACCCGCAAGTTCCTGGCGTGGCAGTGCGGCGAGATCCTGGCCCACATCCACACCCTCGATCCGGCCGACTTCCCGAGCCTGAGGCGCGCAGCGCCTGCCGAATACCTTGCTCAGTATACGGACATCTATCGGCGCTCGGACTGGCCGAGGCCTGTGTTCGAGCTGGCGATCCGCTGGCTTGGCGAGCGCTGTCCGCCGCCGCCAAAGGCGCCAAAGCTGGTTCACGGGGATTTTCGCAACGGCAACCTGATGGTGGGACCTGAGGGCGTTCGCGCCGTGCTCGACTGGGAGATCGCCCACGTGGCCGATCCCATGGAGGATCTCGGCTGGATCTGCGTCGGCTCCTGGCGCTTTGGCGTCGATCATCTGCCGGTGGGCGGTTTCGGCCTGCGCGAGGATCTGTGGGCCGGCTATGAGGCCGCCGGCGGCGCGCCGGTCAGGCGTGAACACGCCCTGTGGTGGGAGGTCTTTGGCTCGCTCCGTTGGGGGATCATGTGCGCGGGCATGGCGGGCGCCTTCCGCACCGTCGATCCCAACATCGAGCGGGCGGTCATCGCCCGTCGCGCCAGCGAGACCGAGGTCGATCTGATGCGCCTGATCGCAGCCTGACCATGCTTGATGAACCCAAACCGGAAGAAATCCTGGCGGCGGTGGCCAGGTTCCTGCGCGAAGCGGTAGCGCCGGCCACGAGCGGCCATGTCTCCTTCAATGTGCGGGTGGCGGCCAATGCCCTGGAGATGAGCCATCGCCAGCTGCTCGACACCTCCGCCGAAGACGAGCGCGCCCGCCTGACGGCGCTGCTGGGGCATGACGGCGACCTTGCCGAGCTCAACGCCGAGCTTTGCCGGCGCATCGCCGAGGGCGAAATCACGCTGCAGACGCCGGGCCTGGCCGATCACCTGTGGGCGGTGACCTTGGCCAAACTCGCCATCGACCAGCCGACCTACTGGGGATATCGCGCCGCTCTCGATGAGCGCAAATCGTAATCGGAGAACGCCATGGATTTCGCCCTGCCGCCGGATCTCGTCGCCTACCTGGCCGAGCTCGACGTCTTCATCGAGGCTGAGATCAAGCCGCTCGAACAGGCCGACGATAACATCCGCTTCTTCGACCACCGGCGCGAACACGCCCGCACCGATTGGGACCGCGGCGGCCTGCCGCGCCATGAGTGGGAAGCTCTGCTCGGCGAGGCGCGCCGCAGGGCCGACGCCGCCGGTCACTTGCGCTACGGCTGGCCAGTCGAGTGGGGCGGCAAGGGCGGCACCAACCTCGCTCTGGCGGTGATCCGCGAGCACCTGGCGGCCAAGGGCCTCGGCCTGCACAATGACCTCCAGACCGAGCACTCGATCGTCGGCAACAACCCCTTCATCATCATGTTCAAGGAGTTCGCCACCAACGCCCAGTACGAGCGCTATGGCGAGGCGCTGCAAAAGGGCCAGATCCGCTCCGGCTTCGGGCTCACCGAGCCCGATCATGGCTCCGACGCCACCCACATGGAAACCCGCGCCGTCCGCGAGGAGAAGGACGGCGTCGCCGGCTGGCGGATCAATGGCGAGAAGATGTGGACCACCGGGATGCACGCCGCCACCCACATCATGGTCTTCGCCCGCACGGCCGGCGAGGACGGCGATGCCGCCGGCATCACCGTCTTCCTGGTCCCGGCCGACGCGCCCGGCGTGAAGGTCGAGGAGTATCTGTGGACCTTCAACATGCCCACCGACCATCCGCGGGTGAGCCTGAACGATGTGTGGGTGAGCGACGACGCCATCTGGGGAACGGAGGGTCGCGGCCTCGGCCTCGGACAGTCCTTCGTCCACCAGAACCGCATTCGCCAGGCGGCCTCGTCTCTGGGCGCGGCCGTCTTCTGCATCGAGGAGAGCGTCAAATACGCCCGCGTGCGCAAGCCGTTCGGCAAGGCCCTGTCTGAGAACCAGGCCATCCAGTGGCCGCTGGTCGAGCTCGCCACCCAGTGTGAGATGCTGCGCCTGCTGATCCGCAAGACCGCCTGGGAGATCGACCGGATGGAGCACAAGGAGGTCGAGCGGCAGATCTCCGACAAGGTCTCCATGTGCAACTACTGGGCCAACCGCCTGGTGTGCGAGGCGGCCGACCGGGCCATGCAGACCCACGGCGGCATCGGCTATTCCAGGCACAAGCCCTTCGAGCACATCTATCGCCACCACCGCCGCTATCGGATCACCGAGGGCAGCGAGGAGATCCAGATGCGCAAGGTGGCGGCCTTCCTGTTCGGCTACCTCGGTCCACGGCGCAAGCAGATGGAGGCGCTCACCTGGGCCGACGTGGACTATCGCAACGGCGGCTAGCGCGCGGTCGAACGGACGAGCGAAAGGCGGGCCCTGACGATCGGCGAATGGCGCCCCTGCGGCCAAAGTTCGGATTCTGCAATCGTTTTTTGATGGATGAACGGACAAACTGTCATCGCCTGATTTCAAGATCATCAGCCGTATGCGCGTGGCCACTACAAGTGACCAATGAAAGTTTCGGTTAAATCTGGAATCTTAAGCTTGACGCCAGCGAAACTCGGAGTCACTCCTTCTCAACGATTACTGAGAACGACCACTTGACGACTCCGCGTGTGTAGGGGGCGACTACGAGAACTCGTTCAAAAATCTGATAAAAAACAATCCAGCTGCTCCCCGCATGATCGCGGCCGTGATGGCCAGCGGACAGTCCGTCCGCCAGAGGGAGCAACGCCATGGCTGGGAAATCCATCATCCTCACCGGCGCCGTGAAGGGCGCGAAATCGATTGACGCCGCACGTCTGAACGTCGTTGCCCTGCGCGGCGACGAGGTGCTGGCCCGCGCCACGCCGCGAACGGGCGGCGCCTATCGGCTCACGGTGGGCGCTGAGGCGGCAAGAGCCGAGAGCGCCTATGCCCTGCAGGTCGCGGTCGTGCCGTCCACGGTCGGCGATCATATCGACAAGGTGGCCAATGCGCCGCGTGTCGCTCTGGCGCGAAACAAGCTCGATCGGGACGAGGTGGAAGCGCCCGCGATCAGCCTCAACGAGGCTCTGCTGCGCGACTGGGAAATCTACTGGCCCGAGTGGTGCGTGAGCGGCGTCCTGGACGGGCCCACCGGTTGTCCCGCGCCAGGCGCAGTGGTCACGGTCTACACCGTCACCTGGACCTCGATGGGATATGTCAAAACGCCGCGCGGGCGCGCGGTAACCGGACCGGACGGCTCGTTCACCATCTGCTTCCCGTGGTGGGATCTCTACTTCTGCTGGCCGTGTGAGCCCTTCTGGTGGTTGTGCTGGCCGTGGTGGTGGGAAGAGGACATCCTGCATGTGATCAGCGCCCTGGAGGCGAGGGCGCAGCGCGGCTCTGCCGGCGTGGCCCTCTTCCAGGCCGACGGGCTCGCGCTCGTCCGCGGCCAGGGCTTCCCGACCGCCAGGGTCGGTCCGGCGGCGCCGGACAAGGCGCGCACGGCCTTGATCGCCCGCAAACTCGCCAATCCCGCCCTGCGCGAGATCTTCCCCTGGTGGTGGTGGTGCTGCCCGGGTCCGAACATCGTTTTCGGCGCCACCCAGGGCGCGACCGTTGTCCTCGATGAGGATCCGGCGATCAGCACGCGCTGGTGCATGCCGAGCGGCGAGAACGTCACGCTGACCGGCAACAGCCAGACGCTGACCACCTGCAATCGGGGCGCCTTGCCTGAGAGCGGCGTGCTGTGGATCCAGGTCGGGACGACGCCGGTCACCGAGATCGATGCGGACGGCTGCGCGCAATTTGGAGGCGACGCCACGGATGTCGCTTTCGCCGGGACCCTGTCGCTGTTCGCCAACGCGGCGATCGGGGCCTTCAACTATTACCAGGTCCTGGGTTCGGTCTGGGGCGCTCCAGGATTCCGCGGCGGGACGGAGCCGGCGGCCGGAACCGGCACGCCGATCTCGGCCAACCTCTGGCAGATCGCCTGGATCTATGATCCGGCGACGCTGACGACGACCGCCCACAACGTCCAGATGGGTCCGTTCACCCAGGACGGCGTCACCGGCCTCTATGCCTCGCCCCAGCTGCGCCAGACCACGACGACGCCGCCGGGACTTGCGGCCTTCCCGCCGATTCCCGCCGGAGGGACGGTGTTCTGGGAGTATCAGGTTCCCTGCCTGATGCTGCAGTGCGACGCCACGGTGCTGTTGGGCGGGGCCCAGTTCGGGGCCGTCGATCTGACCATTGTCGGCTACAGCGATCCGGCCCTGCCGCCCGTGACGCTCACGCCCGACGCGCCTCTGACGTTGATGGTGGACGCCACGCCGCTCACCACCGTCGCCGTCGGCGCGCCATCGGCCTGGGTGTCGCCCGGCGTTCCCGCACCTTCCACAGGAACCGGCGAGTGCCCGGCCTTCGATGTGGGTCCGACGGGGTTCGTGACCATTCCGGTCACCGTCGAGGACGGGACGGGCTTCGTGTTTGGCTACTACCTGGAGGTCGACTGGGGGAACAGCAACTTCAGCTCGGTCAGCCCGGTCGGGGAGATCGGCTACGCCGCCCACGCCAACGCCGCGCGCGATTGGACCGGCGGCACGTCGACCTACACCTTCCCCGGGACCACGTCCGGCGTGCCGACCCCGCCGGCGGACTGCTGCTATGAGTTCAGGCTGTGGTTCGGCAAGCGGGTGACCAACGGCTATTCGGGCCCGTCGCTGACCGACCTGCCGCCGACCTTCCAGACGATCAATCTGAAGTTCTAGTTCTGGTCGGTCCGTCGCTCGTCTGGTTCATTGTGGCCGTTCTCGCCTGCTGGAGGGTCACCCACCTGCTGCACGGCGAGGACGGTCCCTGGCGGCTGCTGGCTCGCGCCCGCCAGGCGCTCTCGCAAACCATGGTCGGCGGCGCGGTCGACTGCTTCCTGTGCCTCAGCGTCTTCGTCGCCGCCCCTCTGGCGATCTGGGTCGGCGGGGACTGGGGCGGACGTCTGCTGTCGTGGCCCGCCCTGTCGGCGGGCGCGATCCTGATCGAGCGCGCCGCCTTTCCCGCCTCCTTCGCAGAGACGCCACAGTGGAAAGAAGACGAGGAGGCTTGAACCATGTGTTGCGGCCGGCCCAGGCGAACCACACCCTTTTCCGCGTCACCGCCGCGGTCCGACGGGGTTCTGTTTGAATATGTCGGCCGCACGGCGCTCACTGTCGCCGGTCCCGGCAGCGGCGCCACCTATCGGTTCGTTGCGCCCGGCGGCCGCCTCAAGATCGACCCCCGCGACCAGGGCGCGTTCGCCAAGGTCCCGGTGCTGAGGCAGGTCAGGTGAGCGGATACCGCCTCGACTGGATTGGACCTCACCAAGCCCGGCTCAGCGGCCCTCGAACTTCGCCTTCCGCTTCTCGACGAAAGCGGCCATGCCCTCCGTCTGGTCCTCGAAGGCGAACAGTGAGTGAAACAGGCGCCGCTCCAGCTTCACGCCCTGGGTGAGGCTGGTTTCGTAGGCGGCATTGACCAGCTCCTTGTTCATCATCACCGCCAAGGGCGACTGGGCCGCGATCTTCCTCGCCGTCGCCAGAGCTTCGCTGACGATCTCGGCGGCGGGGACGACGCGGCTGACAAGGCCTGCGCGCTCGGCCTCGGCGGCGTCCATCATCCGGCCGGTGAGGATCATCTCCATGGCCTTGGATTTGCCGACCTGGCGGGTCAGCCGCTGAGTGCCGCCGACGCCGGGAGCGACGCCGAGATTGATCTCCGGCTGGCCGAATTTGGCCGTGTCGGCCGCCAGGATGAAGTCGCACATCATCGCCAGCTCGCAGCCGCCGCCCAGAGCATAGCCTGCCACCGCGGCGATGATCGGCTTGCGGCATTGCTCCACGGCCCGCGCGCCGGCGGTGAAGAAATCGGTCTTGAACATCTGGGCGTAGGTCTTGTCCGACATCTCCTTGATGTCGGCCCCGGCGGCGAAGGCGCGCTCCGAACCGGTGAGGACGATGCAGCCCACTTCGTCGTCGGCCTCGGCCGCCGCCAGCGCCTCGCCGAGCTCGGCAAGAAGCTTCGAATTGAGGGCGTTCAACGCCTCTGGCCGGTTGAGCCGGATGAGGGTGACGGCCTCGGCGGTCTCGACGATCAGGGTCTCGTAGGCCACGGCAGGATCCTTCAGGGCAGCGGGGACCATTCCTGGTCGGGCGGCAGGGGGGCGAAGACGGCGTCGAGCAGCTTGTCGGTGACACCTTCGAGCTTCGGCGGATGCCAATGCGGAGCATTGTCCTTGTCGACGATGACCGCCCGGACGCCCTCGGCGAAGTCGTGGCTGACGACAATGCGGGCGGCGATGCGCATCTCCTCGACCATCTCGTCGGCAAATGTCGGCATGTGGGCGCCGGCGCGCAGTTGACGCAGCGCCGTCTTCATCGAGAGCGGCGACTTGGTCCCAAGGATCGCCAGTTGTTCGGCGGCCCAGGGCGACGTGTCGGCGTCGAGAGCGGCGAAGATCGCCTCCAGGCTGTCATGGGCGAACAGGGTGTCGATGGCGTCGCGGTGGGCGGCGATTGGCGCAGGACCCGGGTCCAGCTCCAGCTCGGTGAGGATTTCCTCGATTTCCCCCGGACGGGCGAGGATCTCAGCCTTCAGCTTGGGCGCGTGCCTCGCTTCGACGACATCGGTGGTGATCCCCAGCAGCTCACAGTCCGCCGCCTTCAGGTGCGTGCCGGTGAGGGCCAGCCACAGACCCGTCTCGCCGTGCAGCCTGGGCAGGTGCCAGCCGCCGCCGACGTCGGGGAAGAGACCGATGCCGGTCTCGGGCATGGCGAAGGTGGTGCGCTCGGTGCCGATCCGAAAGTCGGCCGGCATGGAGATGCCGACCCCGCCGCCCATGGTGATCCCGTCCATCACCGCCACCACCGTCTTGGGGTAGGTGAAGAGCAGGTGGTTGAGGCGGTATTCCTCAAAGAAGAATTGGCGCGCCGCCGCGCCGCGTTCCGGACCCTCTTGGGCGCCGCTCTCGGCCAGGAAACGGATATCGCCGCCGGCGCAGAAGCCGCGCTCGCCGGCATGATCGATCAACACGGTGGTGACGCCCGGATCTTCGCGCCAGGCCAGGAGCGCGCGGGTCATCAGGCGCACCATGTTGGTGGTCAGCGCATGGATGGCGGCCGGCCGGTTGAGGGTCAGGCGGCCGACCTCGCCCTCCACGCCGGTGAGGACCTGGGGCTCGCTCATGGCTTGAAGATTTCGCGGGCGATGATCACGCGCATGATCTCGTTGGTCCCTTCGAGGATCTGGTGGACGCGCAGGTCCCGGACGATCCGCTCGAGCGGATAGTCCTTCAGATAGCCGTAGCCGCCGTGCAGCTGCAGGGCCTGGTTGGCGATGTCGAAGCCGGCGTCCGTGGCAAAGCGCTTGGCCATGGCGCAGAGCTTGGTGGCGTCCGGAGACTTCGCATCGAGGGCGGCGGCCGCGCGCCGGACCATCAGACGCGAGGCCTCCAGATCGGTCGCCATGTCGGCCAGCTTGAACTGCAGGGCCTGGAAATCCTTCAGCGGCCGGCCGAACTGGCGGCGGGTCTTGAGATAGGCCTTGGCGGTGTCGAGCGCGAAGCCGGCGCCTCCCAGCGAGCAGGAGGCGATGTTGAGCCGCCCGCCGTCGAGGCCCATCATGGCGATGCGGAAGCCCTGGCCCTCATCGCCGACCCGGTTGGCGGCGGGCACGACGACGTTGTCGAAATGGACCATGGCGGTGGGCTGGTTGGCCCAGCCGAGTTTCTTCTCCTGCACCCCGAAGGAAAGACCCGGAGTCCCGTTCTCGACCACGAAGGTGGAGACGCCGCGCGGCCCTTCGCCGCCCGACCTCGCCATGACCACATAGACATCGCTCACCCCGCCGCCGGAGATGAACGCCTTGGCGCCATTGAGGACATAAGTCTCGCCGTCGCGGCGGGCGCTGGTGCGCAGCGAGGCGGCGTCCGAGCCGGCGCCCGGCTCGGTCAGGCAATAGGAGGCGATACACTCCATGCTGGTGAGCCTGGGCAGAAACCGCCGGCGCAGGTCGTCCGATCCGAAGGCGTCGATCATCCAGCTGGCCATGTTGTGGATCGACAGGAACGCCGCAGACGAAACATCGCCCCGCGCCAGGGCCTCGAAGATAATTGACGCATCGAGCCTGGAAAGACCCGATCCGCCGACATCCTCGCCGAGGTAGATGCCGGCGAAGCCAAGCGCCGCGGCGGCGCGCAAAGTCTCGACCGGGAAGTGCTTGTCCTCGTCCCAGCGCGCGGCGTTGGGCGCCAGCTCGGCCTCGGCGAAGACGCGAGCGGCGTCCTCGATCGCCCGCTGGTCCTCCGAGAGGACGAAGTCCATCGCGCTGGCCCCCGACCGCCTCAGGTCATGGTCGGGATGATGAAGGCCGATTCATCGACCATCCCCTCGGGCCAGCGGGCCGTGACGGTCTTGACCTTGGTGTAGAATTTCACCCCTTCCATGCCGTGCTGGTTGGTGTCGCCGAAGGCGCTGCGCTTCCAGCCGCCGAAGGTGTGGTAGGCCACCGGCACCGGGATCGGCACATTGATCCCGACCATCCCGACATTGACCCTGGAGGCGAACTCGCGCGCCGCCCGGCCGTTGCGGGTGAACACCGCCACGCCGTTGCCGTAGTCATGATCGGACGGCAGGGCGACGGCCTCCTCGAAGGTCTCGGCACGCACGATCTGCAGCACCGGGCCGAAGATTTCGTCCTGATAGCTCTTCATCTCCGGCTTGACGTGGTCGAACAGGGTCGGGCCGATGAAGAACCCGTTCTCGAAGCCTTGCAGCCTGAAGCCTCGGCCGTCGACCACCAGTTCGGCGCCCTCGTCGGCGCCCAGCTGGATGTAGTCCTCGACCCGCTGGCGATGGGCGGCGCTGACCACGGGCCCATATTGCGCCGAGGCGTCCGTGGAGATGCCGATTTTCAGGCTGTCGATCTCCGGCAGCAGCCGCTCGCGCAGGGCCTCGGCGGTCTTAGCGCCGACCGGCGCGACCACCGGCAGGGCCATGCATCGCTCGCCGGCGGAGCCGTAGGCCGCGCCGACAATGTCCTTCACCGCCTGGTCGAGGTCGGCGTCGGGCAGGATGATCCCGTGGTTCTTGGCCCCGCCCATGGCCTGGACGCGCTTTCCGTGCGCGGTTCCGGTGGAATAGACATAGGAGGCGATATCCGACGAGCCGACGAAGCTCACCGCGCGGATCAGCGGATGGGTGAGGATCGCGTCCACCGCGACCTTGTCGCCGTTGACCACATTCAGGATCCCCGCCGGCCCGCCAGCTTCCATGAACAGCTCGCCCAGGCGCACCGGCAGGCTCGGGTCCTTTTCCGACGGCTTGAGGACGAAGGCGTTGCCCACCGCGATGGAGATGGCGAACATCCACATCGGGATCATGGCCGGGAAATTGAACGGGGTGATGCCGGCGGTGACGCCCAGAGGCTGGCGCATGGAATAGACGTCGATCCCCGGTCCCGCGCCTTCGGTGTATTCGCCCTTGAGGACGTGCGGGATGCCGCAGGCGAACTCGACCACCTCCAGCCCGCGCTGAACGTCGCCGCGGGAGTCGGCCACGACCTTGCCGTGCTCGCTGGACAGCAGCTCGGCCAGCTCGTTCATCCGCGCCTCGACCAGGCGCTTGAACTCGAACATCACCCGCGCGCGCCGCTGCGGATTGACCCCCGCCCAGGCGAGCTGGGCCTTCGCCGCGGCTTGGACCGCCTGGTCGACCTCGCCCGCGCTCGCCAGGGAGACCCTGGCCTGAACCTCGCCGGTGTTGGGGTTGAAGACATCGGCGAACCGGCCGCTGACGCCAGGGACTGTCCGGCCGTCGATGAAATGGGGTATCTCACGCATGGATCTCGACTTTCCGTTTGCCCCGCCTCCCTCTAGGCCGGGGCCGCCTGAAACGAAAGCCGCGCCTATTGAAAGCGATCCAAAACCAGGTCGGTCCAGGAGTTGGAACGGGGTGACGAACCAGACTTTGCGGGCGTCATGGCGGCGCCTATAGTCGCGGCTTTGAGGGGACCTGGTCAGACATGAGCAAGGCCGTCGCCATCATCATGGGCAGCCGTTCCGACTGGCCGATCATGAAGGGCGCGGCCGAGAGCCTGGACGCCCTCGACGTCGCCTATGAAGTGAAGATCGTTTCGGCGCACCGCACGCCCGATCGCCTCTACGCCTTCGCCAAGGGCGCCCGCGCGGCGGGGATCCGGGTGATCATCGCCGGCGCCGGCGGCTCGGCGCACCTGCCGGGCATGACCGCCTCGATGACCGACCTGCCGGTGCTGGGCGTGCCGATCACCTCGAAGCTGCAGGACGGACTCGATTCCCTGCTCTCCATCGTCCAGATGCCGGCCGGCGTTCCGGTGGGAACCCTTGCCGTGGGTGAGGCCGGGGCGCGCAACGCCGGATTGCTGGCCGCCAAGATCCTGGCCCTGTCCGACGCCGCCCTGGCCGCCCGTCTGGCCCAGCACCGCGCCGACCTGGCCGAATCCGTTCCCGAGACCGTGGGCGAGCCGAGCGGCGGCTGATGACGGCCTGGCCCCTCCCGCCCGGCTCGACGATCGGGATCCTGGGCGGCGGCCAGCTTGGCCGGATGCTCGCCTTTTCCGCCGGCCGTCTCGGCTTCGACGTCGCCATTCTGACCCCGGATGGGGACTCGCCGGCCAGCCGCGTGGCGGCGCGCACCATTTTCGCCGCCTACGACGATTCTGACGCCCTGGCCGCGCTCGCGGCGACGTCGGATATCATTACCTTCGAGTTCGAGAATGTGCCGGCCGCCGCCGTCGAGCGTCTTGCCGAGCTGGGGGCCGACACCGCCCCAACGGCCCGGGCCCTGGCCATCGCCCAGGATCGGCTGCAGGAGAAGACCTTCCTCAATGAGGTCGGCGCCCCCACCGTCGCCTTCGCCGCCATCGACACCGAGGCCGATGTCGCTCGCGCCCTGAAGAACATCGGCTCGCCCCTGCTCCTGAAGTCACGGCGCGGCGGCTATGACGGCAAGGGCCAGGTGTGGGTCAGCCGCGCCAGCGAGGCGTCGGCGGCGCTCGATGTCCTGGGACGCCGGCCCGCCATTGCCGAGGGGCCGGCCGATTTCCGCCGCGAGTTGGCGGTGATCGCCGCCCGTGGCCGCGACGGCGAGATCGCCCTCTATCCGCTCGCCGAGAGCCATCACGAGGCCGGCGTGCTGCGCCGCGCCACCGCCCCGGCCCAGGCCGCGCCCAAGGTCCTGGCGGAAGCCGAACGCATCGCCGCCACGGTGCTGTCGAGCCTCGACTATGTCGGCGTGATGGGCGTCGAACTGTTCGAGCGCGATGACGGGACGCTGCTGGTCAACGAGTTTGCGCCGCGCGTCCACAACACCGGACACTGGACGCTGGACGGCTGCGAGGTCGACCAGTTCGAACAGCATGTCCGCGCCGTCGCCGGCTGGCCGCTCGGCCCCACCGCCGCCATCGCCCGCGTTGAGATGACCAACCTCCTCGGCGACGAGGCCGAGGCCTGGCCCAGGCTGATCCGCGAACCGGACTCGCGCCTGTGGCTCTATGGCAAGCGACACGCCAAGGCCGGCCGCAAGATGGGCCACGTCAACCGCCTGAGTCGCCTGGACTGAGTCGCCTGGCCTAAGTCGCCTGGCCTAAGTCGCCTGGCCTAAGGTGCCTGGATTGAGCCGGCTCGACGGATCCCTCAGCCGATCACCGCGCTCATCATGCTGACCGCGCCCAGGTCGATCTCGTCGTTGTAGAGGCGGACCGGCTCGTCCGCCTCGCTCGCGCCCAACACATAGAGCAGCGGCAGGTAGTGCTCGGGTGTGGGGATCGACAGCATCGCGTCCTCGCCGAGCGCCGGATAGTCGACGAGCGTCTCGCGCGGCCCGTCTTCGAGGCCTCGGCGCACCAGAGCCTCGAAGCGTTCGGCCCAGGGCGCGACGCCGCCGCCGATCGTCGAGGCGCGCAGGTTATGCACGACATCGCCCGATCCGGCGATCAGGACCCCCTCCTCGCGCAAGGGCCTCAGACGGCGTCCCAAATCGAAATGGAAATCGGGCGGGCGCGTGCGGTCGATGCTGAGCTGCACCACCGGAATGTCCGCGTCCGGATAGACATGCATGAGCACCGACCAGGCGCCGTGGTCCAGGCCCCAGTCCTGGTCGAAGCTCACGGGTTCCGGGGCGATGAGACCGGACACCCGCACCGCCAGGGCCGGATCGCCCGGCGCCGGATAGCCGATCCGATAGAGTTCGTCCGGGAACCCGTTGAAGTCGTGGATCGTCCGCGGCGCCTCCATGGCGGTCACCGCCACGCCCTCGACGAACCAGTGAGCCGAGACCATCAGGATCGCGCTCGGCCTCGGCAGCGCCTCGCCCATCGAGGCCCAGGTCTGCGCGTAGCGGCCGCCGAGCGCGTTCATCGGGCTGCCGTGGCCGAAGAAGACAACCGGCAGGCGCTCCGCGCTCATGGACTCGCCCTCGTCACCCTTTGCCGATGTGCAGTATATCCAGCACCGGTACGATCACCGCCATGATGGCCTCGCCGGCAATAAGGCCGGAGGCTAGCGGTATGGAATAGATCTTCGCTGTTCGGGGGTGGGCTTTCAGCCACACCCAACCGCCTGCGGCGCCGACGAACATCGAGGCTACCGCCGAGAACGGCAACAGCACGCCGAGGCTGACGCCGGTGGGCGAGGGCGTCCATTTCTTCAATCTGGGGTGGGTTTCCATCACCGCCAGGATCGCGCCCGCGATTATGGCGACCAACATCGCCCACATGGCCGAGGCCGGCAGCTTGTCGACGCCCGCGGAGAGAAGTTCGGCGAAGCCGGCCATGCGGCGCGAGCCGGGAGCGGCCAGCTCCGCGTGAGGTCCGATCAAGCCGTAGGTCTTGACCAGAGCCGGATAGACAACGGCCAGGGCCGCGGCGCCAATGGGCGCGCCCATCAGTTGGGCGATGGTCATCGACCGCGGCGTCGAGCCGATCATCCACCCGGCCTTGTAGTCCTGGATGAGGCCTTCGGACGTGACCGCAATGGTGCCGGTCGCGCCGGCGCCCAGGATGTTGGCGTTGACATTGCCAGGCGCGGCCGCCGCGAAAACCCCCTGCATCAGGTTGGATAGGGCGCCGATCGGCCCCCAGTTGGTTTCGCCCAACGCGCGCAGGCCCACCAGCATCAAGGGCGCCGAGAAAATGATGGCGACGAAGGTCATCCACAGCGGCAGGCCAAAGATCACCCACTGGATCACGCACAGCAGGATTGTGAGGACAACAACGCCGATCACCGTCCAGCGCAGCGGGAATTCGTCGTCGGCGCCCGCCGCGCCGAGCGCTCTGAAGGCGTCGAGCAGAAGCCGCCAACGCAGAGCGAGAGCGGTGAGGCCGCTGGCCATGATCATCCCGATGCCTGGCCACATCACCCAATAGAGCACCTGCTGACGTGAGGCGTGGTCGGGCAGCAAGCCGTAGCGGATCAAGAGCCAGGGCGCGACGATCCAGCCCAGAATGCAACCGACGAGCAGCCAGAAGGTCACCCGGAAGCCGACGATAATGCCGGAACCGACCGAAAGCAGGCTGTAGGCCGCGCCCACGCCCATGCTGGCGAGTACGAACGAGGCCCCGGCGGCGCCCAGCGTCAGCGCGCCAGGATCCCATCCCTCGGGAATCAGCTGGAAGACCTTGGCGTCGTCGCGGATCAGCATCACCGCAGCCGAGGCTAGGAGCGCGAGGCCGAGCACGATGGCGGCCCGCCTGGCGCGGCGCCATGCCAGGCCGCCGCGGGCGTCGCCGCCGGGCGGGTCCAGCACCATGAGGGTCTCGGCCGCGGCCATGCCGTCCGGGAACGGCAGCTTCTCGTCGACGATGAAGTGGCGTCGCATCGGGGCGGCCAGCAGGACGCCCAACAGCGAGGCGCAGGTCAGCCAGATGAAGGTCTCGAGCGGCGTGGGATTGAGGTGGAACTTCACCACGCTCGACGCGCGCAACATGTCGAAAGCGGCCAGGACCCCGCACATGAAAGCCGTCTGGGCCGCCGAGGTGCCGGCCGTCTGGACGATGTTGTTGCGCCAGCGGTCGTAGCCGCCGCGCCCGACGAGATTGAGGATGATGAAGCCGAAGAAGGCCGAGACGATCGACACGTTCGGCCCGAAGCCCAGCTTCAGCACAATATAGGGGTAGGCCGCACCCATGATCACCGCGACCATCGCGCCGGCGGCGAGGGAGCGAACCGTCAGTTCGGGACGGGAGGGCCGCTGCGGCGCCTCGGCCATCTCGAAGCCGTCGGCGGTGGAAGTCTCGTCCGACGGAACGGCTACGGCCATGAACGAATCCCCCGCTTTTTCTTCTTATCGGGCCGTCTGTCGAGCGCGGCCGTAACGAAGCCGCCCCAGCGTTCGGGCCGCGGCGTCGGCGGCCCTGGCCGGCTTGATCCCCGCCTTCCATTTCTCGAAGGCCATCACCGCCTCTATGCGGCTGTCGAGATGGGCGGCGGCGGCGTTGCCGCCCATGGCCAGGCGCACGGCCAGCGTGGAGATCAGGATCTCCGACAACAGGGCCCGCTTGGTATAATGGTTCTCGTCCGTGGCCGTGTCGCCGGCCCAGCGCCAGATCTTGTCCGCGCTGGCCCAGGCGAGCCGCAGACCCAGCGCCGCATTCGGCGGCAGAGCCAGGAAGCCGCACCAGCGTCGCGCGGCGTCCCGATCCTCCATGGCCGTCTGGCAGCGGGCCAGGACGCCGGCGCGGATGCGTTCCCGCACCTTGAGGCTGGCAGGATCGAGACTCGAAAGGGCGCTGAGCGCCCGCTCGTCGTGGCGGCGGGCAAGCAAGGCGGCGAGATCGCGCGCGCCCTCCGGCAGCAGCAATTCCGCGTCGGCCTGGCTGAGGCCCGCGCGCTTGGCCGCCTGGGCGACGAGCCGATGGTTCCATCCGAACTTCATCGCCAGCGGCAGGGCCGCGTCGAGGAGCCGGTCTTCGGCTCCATCCGCCCAGTCGCGCGCCGTCGCCGGATCCAGGGTCACGAGAACGTCTCTACACCGTCTGATCCATTGGACAAAAGCGACCCGCTCTGCTATTGGCCGCGCCTCGTTCCGGAGGGCGACCTCCGGGCGCGACGCCGCACGCTGCTGGATCCAACGCCGGCGCCGATCTTCTCGAGGAGAGACCTTGGTTCAGATTTTCGTTCGCGACAACAATGTCGACCAGGCGCTCAAGGCGCTGAAGAAGAAGATGCAGCGCGAAGGCTCGTTCCGCGAAATGAAGCGGCACGTCCATTACGAAAAGCCGTCCGAGAAACGCGCCCGCCAGAAGGCGGAAGCCGTGCGCCGCGCCCGCAAGCTGGCGCGCAAGCGCGCCCAGCGCGAAGGCCTGCTGCCGGCGCCGAAAAAGGTCGTGAGGACCTAGGCTTCGGTCTCCATCGCCGCGGCGCAGACGCGTTCGACGTTTTGGACAATGACATCGGCGTGCGGACTGGCCAGCATCGAGGCGTGGTTTGCCGACGCCACATGCTCGATCCATCCCGATCGCGACGCGGTCGCCGGCGCCATCATCAGAGTTTTCAGGCCGGAGCGGACGTCCGGCGGCCCGGCGAGGATCACCGCCACCGGCCAATCGCGATCGAGCTCGCCGGCCGCCAGCGCCTGCCGGGCGATCGCCGGCCATTGAGCCGCCTCGTCGGCGGCGGCGGAATTGTGGACGCCGTCGGCGAATGCCCAGCGTTTATGATCGCCGACCTCGCCGTCCAGGCCGATGCGGTCGCCGAGCGGGGTATTGGCGAAGGGCTTGAGCAGGCCGGTCCCCGCGCTCCAGGCCGCCAGGCGCGACAGGCCGGCGAACTGCGTCACGGCCGCGCTGAACAGCTTTGAATTCATCGATTGCGGCGTCGCCGCGTCCACCAGCACCAGGCCGACGACCCGCTCGCGGCGACGCAAGGCCAGGCGATGGACATGCAGGCCGGCCATCGAATGGCCGCAGAGGATCAGCGGACCCGTCGGCGCCAGGCATTCGAGCAGGGCCTCGACGTCGGCGCCGATAGCGATCCCGTCGCGGGGCGCCGGTCCGGGATCGGAAAGGCCGAGCCCTGCCCGGTCATAGGCGATCGAGGCGAAGCCGCGCCCTGCCAGGCCCGCCTGCACCGCCGCCCAATCGGCCGAAAAGCCGAAGGCCCCGGCTTCCAGCAGCACCAGCGGGGGGCCGCCGCGCTCCGGCCCGGCGCGAACGGCGTGCAGCCGCCGGCCGCCGATGTCGACCAGCGCGCCGCGCGGAAACGGTCTGGATGGGCGCATGAGGGCCGATGTAAGGTGCGCGCAAAGCCGCCGAAAGTGCGGCGGCGCAACACTCGGCAGGCGGCTGAACGCCGGCTAACGCTTGCGCCCGAGCAATCCGCGGCGCGCTGGCGGGGCCTCGCCGCTTTCAGCCGGCTGCAGGGCCTCTCCGAAGTCGCCGTCGTCGACGATCGGTGGGAACGGGGCGCCGGTTTCCGCGGCGCTGACGAAGGCGGCGCTGTCGGCATAGGCCGCGGGAATCTCCGGCAGGCTGCTGGCGCCGGGCTCGCCTCGTTCGGCTCTGGGATGGATGAGCTCACCGGTCTCGGCATAGGTCATGATGAGACGGCTCCAGTCGCTCGGCCCATAGGCGAAAGCTCGTCCGGTGGGATCGATATCTGTCCAGTCCGCCTCCTCCGGCGCCCCGGCGGCGCGGGCGATCCAGGCCCTGGCCTCGTCGCGGTCGCCGGCGGCATTGGCCACGCGCGCCCGGAGGCCGGCCAGGCGCTGGGTCACCCGCTCGGAGCCGAGGTCCTCCGCGCCGCGCCGCGCCGCCTCGGCGTCGCCGCCGATCAGGGCCTGCTCGACCATCAGGATCTTCCCCTCACGCGAACCCGCCTGGGCATTGGCGAGCTGGGCAAGGCGCGCGGCCCGCTCCTTTGGTGTCTCGTCGGTCCTCAGGTCGCGCCACGCCAGCCAAACCGCCGGATGGGGTCTCGCGGCCCAGGCAGACTCCAGCGCCATGGCGGCCCTTGCCGTACGCCCCTCGCCGGACTGCAGACGGGCGGACATCACGGCCGCGGGCGTGAAGTCCGGTCGCGCCTTGGCGGCGGCCAGCGCCGGCTCCAGGGCTTCGCCGACAGCGCCACCGGCCTCCAGGTCGCCGGCGATGGCGGTCTGCAACGCGGCGCGCGCCCGACCGGCGATGAGCGGCGAAATGACCTTTCGCTCCTGAGCTCCCTGGACGAGCGTCATCGCGCCTGGCCAGTCGGCTTCGTCGAGCCTGGCCTTGAACAGCATGCGCCACGCCCATGGCGCCGTGTGCGGCAGGTTGTAGGCGGCCTCGGCTTGCACGAGGGCCTCGGCCTGGTCGTCGGCGGCGAGCGCCGTCAGGGCCAGGCCGCGATAGGCGGCCAGCCGCATTTCCGGAAAGCCGAGCATGGCCTGGTAGGCACTTTCGGCTGCGGCGCGATCGCCGGCGGCGTCGGCGGCCTGCGCGGCCAGCAGGCGTACCAGTTGCGGCGTCTCCTGCGACAGGTCGGAGGCGCGCTGGGCGAGGCGCCGGGCCTCGGGCCCGTTGCCGGCCGCGGCCTCCAGGAATCCCCGGGTGAGAATTTCGCTCCCCTGCCGTCGAAGAGACTCCGTTCTCAGGCGCGCCGCCCGCGAGGGCGCTTCGACGATCCACAGCAGGGTCCGCCAGAACACCGTCGCCGCCAGAGCCAGCAGGCCGATGATCAGCACGCCGGCCGCCGCGGTGGTGTCCACCCGCCAGCCCAGCCAGGTCAGGCTGGCCGCGCCGGGTTCGCCCTGAAGCGAGATCCCGATGACGATGACCAGCGACACGAGGAAGACGGCCGAGGCGATCCGGATCACGTCGCGCCGCCTCCGCCCTGACTGGCCTGGACTGCTGCGAGGTTGGCCATCGCCTGGGCCCGCAGGGCAGCGATGTGCTGATCGATCTGGATGCGGCGCTCGGCCTTGTCGCGCCAGGGCGCCAGAACCGCCTTGGTGGGATCGGGCAGGCGGTCGAGCAGCACGACCGCGTTCTCCAGGTCACCATCATCGGCGGCGCGCTCAGCCTTGGCCAATACCGCATCCATGCCGGTGGCGTTCTCGTCGATCCGGCGCACCGTCACCACCCGCGAAAAGGCGTAGAAGGCGCGGTCCATGAAGCTGGCGTTCTTGCCGGGCGCACGCGCCGCGGTGGCCACCTGTGCGGCGATGTCGGAGAGTTCGGCGGCCAGGGCGGCCCGGGTTGGCGCGCCCTCCTGCGCCAGGGGCGCCAGGGCCAGGGCGTCTGGCGATCCCGGAAGCAGGCGCGAGACGGCGCCGAGATCGGATGAGAAGGGCGCCGGTTTGGCGGCGGCGTCGCTCAAGGCCGCGGCGGCCAGCGCCCCGGCGGCCGCGGCGGCGATCCGTGTCTGGCCGGATTCGAGTCGCTGGACCCGGGCCGCCAGGTCGCCGCCAGGCGCGGCTGAGGCGATATCCTGGGCCAGCGGCGCGGCTGGCGCCGTGGCCGGCGACGCGCGCGGCGCCTCCACGGCGGCGGCCTGTCGGACCGGCGCCAGGCGAGGACCCAGCACCACGACCGCCGCCGCGGCCAGGAGGCAGAGGACGCAAAAGGCCATCATCAGCCAGAAGACGCCGCCCAGAAGCGGACGCCGGGCGTACGCCTGCGGATCTCGGCTCGGCGCCAACTCGGCGGATTCGGAGGCAGGGTTCATGATTCGCCGCTCATGGCCTGATCGGCCAGAAGACTTAACAGCGCATCCTCATTGGGCATAGCGGCGGTGAAAATTCGTTCTATCCTGGCAGGACGGAGTGTCGCCGCGACGGCCGGCGAAAGGCAATAGGCTGCGAGATTTGCGGCCTTTCCACCGGCCAGGACCTCGGCCAGCCGGGTCCCCGCTGAAGGCGAGTGGACCAGCACGGCGGCCAGGGACTCGAGCCGGTCCAGCGCGGCGCGCGGCGGCGTCGCTGGAACGGTCTCATAGACGGCGAGGAACCGCGCCGAGAGGCCGGCCCGCGTCAGGGCGCCGGCGAGGTCTCCGGCGGGCGCCGCCGCGCCAGCGTGCAGAACGGCGCCGGCGATCCGGGGCCTTTCGGCCGTGATCAGCCGGGCGAGGGCGGCGACATCGCCATCGGCGCAGGTCACCTCGGTCCAGCCGGCGTCATGGGCCGCCGCAGCGGTGGCCTCGCCCACGGCAAAGACCGGCAGGTCGCGGGTCGCACAGACGGCGGCGAAGGCGGCGACGCCGGCGGCGCTGGTGAAGGCGAGGGCGGCGACACCGGCGAGGTCGGGCTTGGCCGGAAGCGGCCGTGTTTCGATCAGCGGCGCGATCACCGGCTCGAAGCCGAGGACGCGGAGGCGAGCGGCGGTGGCCGTGGCGCCGGGCTCGGCGCGGGTGATCCAGACCCTGGTCAAGTCGGCCCCGACAGCGCCCCGCCCGCATGGACCGCGATCGCCGCGCCGAGCGTCAGGCCGAGGTCCCGCGCCGCCGCCTCGCCCCCCGCGGCCTCGATTTCCTCGGCGCCGGAAAAGCTCATGCGCCCGTCAGGGCTCAGCGCCTCGACATGCAGGCGCAGGTGGCCGTCCGTGACCTCGGCGTAGGCGCCCACCGCGGTGCGACAGGATCCGTCCAGGGCCGCCAGCGCCCCTCGCTCGGCCGCTGTCGCCAGCATCGTCGGCGCGTGGCGGAGGCCCTCCAGCCAGGCCGCATCGGCGTCCTCGGCGCGGCACTGTATGGCCAGCGCGCCCTGGCCCGGCGCCGGCGGTGACCGGCGGGGATCGACGAAAGCGCGGATCTGGTCCGCCATGCCCAGGCGCTCGAGGCCGGCGGCGGCCAGGACCAGGGCGTCGGCTTCCCCGCGCGCCAGCTTCGCCAGCCGCGTATCGACGTTGCCGCGCACGGCGAGGATCTGCAGGTCCGGCCGGCGATTGAGAGCCTGGGCTCGGCGGCGCAGACTGGCCGTGCCGAGGCGCGCGCCCACGGGAAGGGCGGCGATGCTTTCGAAGCCGGCGCTGACGAAGGCGTCGCGCGGGTCCTCCCGCGCGGGCGAGGCGGCGATGATGAGGCCAGGCGGATCGATCGCCGGCATGTCCTTCAGCGAGTGCACCGCGCAGTCGATGCGGCCGTCGGCCAGGGCCTCCTCGATCTCCTTTGTGAACAGGCCCTTGCCGCCGATTTCCGCCAGGGTGCGGTCCTGGATCCGATCGCCGGTCGTGGTGAAGGTGATGACGACCGCCGCCTCGTCGCCGCCGAGCGATCGGGCGATGGCGGCGCGGACGCTCTCGGCCTGGACCCGGGACAGCTTCGAGCCTCGGGCTCCGATGCGGATGGGTTGCTTCGCCATGATCGGACGGCTACCCCAAGGCGCCTCGCACGCGCAACGCCCATGACCCCTCCCCTTACCGTCCTCGGCCTGGAATCCAGCTGCGACGAGACCGCAGCCGCGGTCGTTCGCCTGGGCGGGCGGCCGGAAATCCTCTCCGACATCGTCATGAGCCAGCTGGCCGATCATGCGCCGTTCGGCGGGGTGGTGCCGGAAATCGCCGCCAGGGCTCATGTCGAGGTGATCGACGCCGTCGCCCGCCGGGCGCTGGAGGAGGCCGGCCTCGCGCCCGCTCAACTGGACGGCGTCGCCGCCACGGCGGGACCTGGGCTCGTCGGTGGCGTGATGGTGGCGCTCGCCTTCGGCAAGGCCCTGGCCCTGGGGCTCGGCAAGCCGCTGATCGCCGTCAACCACCTCGAGGGCCATGCCCTCTCGCCGCGCCTGGCCGCCGATTTCCCCTATCCCTATCTGCTGCTGCTGGTCTCGGGCGGTCACTGCCAGCTGCTCGACGTAGGCGGAGTCGGTGACTGCACGCGCCTGGGCTCGACCATCGACGACGCGGCCGGCGAGGCCTTCGACAAGACCGGCGTGGCCCTCGGCCTCGCCTATCCGGCCGGCCCGGCGCTCGAGCGGCTGGCCGAGGGTGGCGATCCGGACCGTTTTCCATTGCCCAGGGCCCTGCTCGGCCGCGCAGGCTGCGATTTCTCCTTCTCCGGCCTCAAGACAGCCGCCGCCCGCCTCGCCCGAGGTGTCGAGCGCGAGGCCGACCGCCGCGACCTGGCCGCCGCGGTCCAGGCCGCCATCGTCCGTCAGCTCGTCGAACGGACGGCCAGCGCGGTGGCGATCTATGGCCGCGCGCGCGAGGGACGCGATCTGCGCCTCGCGGTCGCCGGCGGCGTCGCCGCCAACAAGGCGGTGCGCGCCGGGCTGGAGGCCCTGGCCCGCGAGCACGGCTTCGTCTTCGAGGCCCCGCCGATGGCCCTCTGCACAGACAATGCCGCGATGATCGCGCTCGCCGGCGCCGAGCGCCTGAGGCTCGGGCTGGTCGACGATCTCGACGCCCCGGCGAGACCCCGCTGGCCGCTGGACGAGGCCGCCGCCCGCGCCAGGCCCACCCACGCGCCGGGCCGCAAGGGAGCGAAAGCGTGAAGCGGATCGGGGTGCTGGGCGGCGGCGCCTGGGGCACGGCGTTGGCCGAGGTCTGCGCCCGCGCCGGCCTGGAGCCCGTGATCTGGGCGCGCGAGGCGGAGGTGGTGGAGGCAATCGTCCGAACTCGGACTAACCCGCTCTTCCTGCCCGGTGTCACGCTCGATGCGACGATTTCGGCGACCGCCGAGGCCCGTGACCTGCTCTCCGCCGACGTCATCCTGGCGGCGACGCCCGCGCAGCACCTGCGCGCGATCCTCGCCTCTTTGGCGCCGGACCTGCGGGCGGGGACGCCGGTGATGTTGTGCGCCAAGGGCGTGGAGGCGGGAACGCTCAAGCTGATGAGCGAGGTCCTGGCCGAGACCGCGCCCGCCGCCGCGCCGGCCGTGCTGTCCGGGCCAAGCTTCGCCTCGGAGGTCGCCCGCGGCCTGCCGACGGCGGTCACCCTGGCGGCGTCCGATCTCGATCTCGCCAAGGCCCTGGCCGAGGCGATCGCGACCCCGACATTCCGGCCCTATGTCTCGGACGACATGATCGGCGCCGAGGCCGGCGGGGCGATCAAGAACGTCCTGGCTATCGCCTGCGGCGTCGCCGAGGGCCGGGGCCTCGGCCAGAGCGCGCGCGCCGCCCTGATCACCCGCGGCTTCGCCGAACTCAGCCGCCTGGCGGTGGCTCTGGGCGGCGAGGCGGAAACCGTCGCCGGCCTGTGCGGCCTGGGCGACCTTGTGCTCACCTGTTCCAGCACGACCTCGCGAAACTTCAGCTTGGGCGTCGCCCTGGGCGGCGGGGCCAGCCTGGAACAGGCGCTGGCTGGAAAGCTGTCGGTCGCCGAGGGCGCGTCCTCGGCCCCGGCGGTGACGGCGCTCGCCGCCCGTCACGGCGTCGAGACCCCGATCTGCGAGGCGGTTCGCCAGATCCTCTCAGGCGAAACCGCCGTCGAACCGGCCATCGCCGCCCTGCTCGCCCGCCCGCTCCGTGCGGAAACCTGAGGACGCCGCCATGGCTCAGTTCGTCGCCATCTGCCTCGACGTGGAAAACGGCCTCGCCCGCCGCATGGCCGTGCGTGAGCAGCACCTGGCCTATGTCCGCACCCTGCCGCCGGGATTCATCAAGCTGGCGGGTCCGTTCCTCAGCGAAGCCGGAGAGATGTGCGGCTCGATGTTCATCTTCGAGGCCGATGATCGGGCCGCCGTCGACGCCTATTTCGCCAAGGATCCCTACGTGACCGGCGGCGTCTTCTCCAGCGTCGAGATCCGCCCCTGGCGGGTCACTCTTCCCTGGACGTGAATCCGGCCACGCCGCCGGCGGGCCGGCGTCTCTGCCGCCTGGACGAGATCGCCTCGCCCGGCGCCCGTGGATTCACCTTCCGGGCGGGCGAGTATCTTTTCGCCGGCTTCATCGTCCGGGTTGGAAGCGAGGTTCGGGGCTGGATCGACCGCTGCCCGCACGCGGGCATGCCGCTCGCCCTGATGCCCGGCCGTTACCTCACGCGTGAGGGCGACCTGGTTTTGTGCGCCTCGCACGGGGCTCTGTTCCGGCCTCTGGACGGCGTCTGCGTCGGCGGTCCCTGCACCGGCCATTCGCTGACGCCCTGGCCCGTGCGGGTCGAACGCGAAGAGATCGTGACGGTCTAGAGGACCATCTCGATCTTCTCCACCGGACGGGCCAGCACGGTTCCCCTGGATGCGCGGACGATCGGGCGCTCCACGAGGAGGGAAGACGGGCGAGCCGCCGGGGTGGATGGCTCGGACCCGCCCGAACGCTTTCAGCGCTTGGCGCCGGCCGAAGGTTGTTGACCATGCCGTAATGTCCCATATAAGGGACAGGTGATGAAGGTCGTCCAGACCGAGACCTTCAAGGACTGGTTCGAGGGCTTGCGCGATCGCATGGCCCAGAACCGCATCCTGGTCCGCATCGGGCGGCTGGAGCGCGGCAATTTCGGAGACGCGAAGGTCTTCGACGGCATCAGAGAGTTGAGGATCCCCTATGGCCCCGGATACCGGCTCTATTTCATGCGCCGGGGCGAAGAGGTGGTCCTGCTGCTCATCGGTGGGGACAAGTCGAGCCAGCGCCGCGACATCGCCCGGGCGAAGCGGCTGGCCAGAGAGGTGAACGAAGATGGTCGAAACGATCCTGCCCTTTGATGCGGCGGACTATCTGACGAGCGACGAGGCGGTGGCCGACTATCTGGCGGCGGCCTTCGAGACGGGCGACGCCACCGACGTGTCCCACGCGCTCGCCACCATCGCCCGGGCGCGAGGCGTCGGCAAGTTGGCGAGCAAGTCCGGCAAGGCCCGCGGCACGCTTTACAAGGCGATCGGCGAAGGGGCCAATCCGACGCTGGAGACCCTGCTGCCGCTCCTGCGGGCCATGGGCATGACGCTCACGGTGCGGCGCCGGCGCGCGTAGGAAAAGCGGCTGTCGCTAGGCACACCAAGTCGCGAGCATGAAACCCGGGAAGCTCTACGGCCAGCGCGAATTGATGCGCGAGCTGTTGCTCAAATATGGATATGACAGAAGGCGCGTCTGCGCGGCTTACGCGGCCGCGGATCGCAATGGCGAGGTCCGCCGGGAGAGCGACGTGACCGGCAGATCATCAAATTCCTATGCGACGGAAATGTGGGCGAGCGGTCACAGGCCAAGTAACCAATGGATAGTGGAATTTTGCCGGCGACACGGCCTGAAGGTCAAACGTGGCTTCTGGGGATAATCGCGCCAAGCGCCAGAACTGAGGCAGTCCCCGCCTTCGCACTTGGGTCGAGAACGATCTCCGACCATCTGGCCTGCCGGAACTCTGGCGAGCTTTCGGCTAGGGCGTCGGCTCGGCGGCGAAGGCGCGCACCGCCTCGACGAGGGACTGGGCCGCCAGCTTGACCAGCTCGCCGCCCTTCTCCGGCGTCGCCAGGCCCGGGTCCGAGCCCATCCGGCCGTCGGCGAAGCGGGCGCGGAAGTCGGACGCCTCGCGGATCGGGCCGGTGGGGGCGATCTGCGGCGCATAGTTGGCCGCCTTGATGTGGTCGGGATAGGCCCACTGGGTGACGGCGATCTCCGACGGCGTGGCGTGGCTGCCGTGGCCGACCGGGAACTGCTGCTGGGCCAGCTTGAAGACGCCCTTGAGATCCCACCAGTTGGTGAGCTTGCAGGCGAAGCCGGCGCGTCGCGAGGCGAAACTCGCCTCGGCGTAGAGTTCGGAGAAGGCCGCCTCGATCGTGGCCACGTTCCCGCCGTGGCCGTTGAGATAGAAGATCCGCGTGAAGCCATGATGGGCGAGCGAGCGCGTCCAGTCGCCGATGGCGGCCATGAAGGTCGAGGGCCGCAGGGCGATGGTGCCTGGGAAGTCCAGGTGGTGCTGGGCCATCCCGATGTTGAAGGTGGGCGCCACCAGGATGTCCGAGGTCTTCTCGGCCTCGTGGGCGATGATCTCCGGACACAGCCAGTCTGTGCCCAGGAGGCCCGTGGGGCCGTGCTGCTCGTTGGATCCGATCGGCACGACGATGGCGCTCGAGCTTTTGAGGTAGGTCTCGATTTCCGGCCAGGTGGAGAGGTGCAGGAACATGGCCTGTTCCATGGCCTGCCCGGCGGCGCGCGTCCAGCGTCAAGAATGTGGCCAGAAAACGAATGTTCTCAAATGGCTGCGCCCGCGACCGCAGTCCAGATCGGCCAAGTCGTTGCGATTTTATTTCAGTGTCGAAAGATTCGGTTGCAGCCTTGACGGCGGTTGTTTATAACAAACACGAGAGAATAACTGCCTTATTCTCTATCGAATATTTTCAGTGTGTGACCAATTCCGGGCAGTGTGTGCGCCTCGGAAGTCGGTAGTGCTTGGCGTAATGGGCTGGCGTCGGCGCGACCTCTTGGGGGCGCGACCACTTCCCGCAAATCAACCGGGAGGGCGCCATGACTCTGCAAACCGTTGGCAACACGACCAATTTTACCGTCGCCTATGACGACTCCATCGTCAGCGCGCAACCGGCCGCGAAACAGGCGCAGACCAAGGCCAACCTGATCGCCAACTGCAACGCCCTGCTGGGTCAGGTCGAGTCGGCCTTCACCACCACCACCGGCTGGTTCGCAACGGACACGTCCAAATTCGGAACTGGCAATCGCCAGCAGGTCGACCTGGACCAGCCCGACAACAGCGGCGCCTACAACAACGGCTATGGCAGTCCGATCCACACCGATCCACAGAGCCAGAACAGCGGCTCTTCCGCGGGGCCCATCGTCAGCATGCTGTGGATGGCCGAATGGTCCGAAGTGCTGATGTCGCTGACCGGCAACTGGAATGCCGGCGACAGCAGTGGCGAGGGCCTTTCCCAGTTCAGCGCCGGAACGATCTTCCTGACCGGACACAACGACTACTACGGGGGCGGCTTCATCCAGGATTGGCTGAACGGCACCGGCACGACCAACCAGGGCACGGCGTCGCCGAACGCCGCCCGCTCGGACTGGGTCAACACCACCTACACCGGTTCAACAGTCGGAGGGACGTTCGTGCACGGCGACGGCGATCCGGTGAGCTTCGGATGCGCCCTGTGCTTCATCTATTATCTGACGGTCGAGCTGGGCTTCACCATCAACGAGGTGATCTCCAACTACGCCGGAAACCTGGCCAGTTGCTATCACGCGGTGACTGGCGATTCGACCGATCCGTTCCCTGGTTTTGCCGGGCTTCTGGCCTCCGTCTTCCCGCCAGGTCAGACCTTTACGGCGACCACCGCCAATCCCGACAATCCCTTCCCCATCGCCGAGGTGCAGCTCTGGGGCCAGAAGAACACCTACGGCAAGGATGAGACGAAGGACATCCTCGACACCCAGGGCGGGCTGATCTCCCAGGCTTTCTGGGTGGTCATCGACGGCCTCAGCCAGCAGGCCTTCCAGTCCCTCGGCGTGCAGGTCGCGCCGTTCAGCGGCGCGTTCTTCAACCTGCCGGGCGTGAAGATCACGCCCAATCCCGCCGGGCCGGAGTTCCAGAACGGCGCCACGATCAAGCAGCCGCAGCGGATCCGCATCCCGTTCGACATCACGCTCTCGAACCCCATCATGGCCGAGTTTCCGGCGACGGGCGTTTCTCCCGAACTCAGCCTGTCGACCAGCCTGACCGCGGGCGGCCAGCCGATAACCGGCTCCAGCGCCACCATGGAATTCGAGCTGATCGCCGCGGGCGATCCCTATTTCACCAACATCCCCACGGGCGGGACCAACGAGGCCTACCTCAGCCAGGACCTGCGCGTGTTCACCGCCGCGCCGGCGATCGACAAGGTTCCGTTCCCGGGCGGCCCGACCTTCAGCCAGGACAATCCCCCGGGCGCCTACGCCTACATCAAGGCGCTGCTTGGCTATCTGAATGGCCAGGCGTCCTTCACCAATCCGGCCGGGACCGATCCCTTCTCCCTGCTGCCGGACCAGATCGGCGAGGGACAGACCGACAGCTCGGTCGCCCCCTTCGCCCTTTCGCCCACCTTCCCGTTCCCGCCGATTTTCGTGAACAATTACAATTTCGCGATCGCCAGGGTGCGGCTGCGTGGCTCGTCCGGCCCCACGGGCGCGGCCTCCGACGTGCGGGTATTCTTCCGCGTGTTCCAAAGCCAGAGCGCGGATACCGACTTCGATCCGAACGGGACCTATCTGTCGAACAATGACCCCTCGGGCCATCCCGGGACGCCGAAACAGGGCGCGGGAGACACCACCATTCCGTTCTTCGCCACCGGCAACGCCGGCAGCGAGACCGACTACCAGTCGGGCGGCCCCAACATCCAGACCCTGACCATTCCCTCGGGCCAGGATGATCTCTGGTGGTATTACGGCTGCTTTCTCAACTTCTACGATCCGGCCAACATCATCGACGGCAAGCAGGTGCAGGCCTACTTTCCGGGGAGCCACCACTGCGTCGTGGCGCAGATCGCCTACGATGACGCGCCCATCCCGACCGGCGTCTCGCCCCTGTCGTGGGACCAGCTGGCCCAGCGAAACCTGCAGTTCACGTCCGTGGACAATCCGGGTCCGGCATCGACCCACATCGCGCCCCAGACCTTCGACGTCCGTCCAAGTGTGTCGATCGGGACGCCAGGGGGCGCCGGACTGCCGCCGGATGAACTGATGATCGACTGGGGCGACGTTCCCGCCGGGTCGATCGCCTCCATCTACTGGCCGGCGGTGTCGGCGTCCGAAGTCATCGCCCTGGCCCGGAGCTGGGGAGGGGCGGCGGGGCTCAGTTCGAGCGATGCCAACACCCTGACGCTGAAGGTCGAGAGCGGGGTCAGCTACATCCCGATCCCGAAGGGGGCCGGGCAGAATTTCGCCGGCCTGATCACGCTGGAGCTGCCGCTCGGCATAAGGACCGGCCAGGAATTCGAAGTGCTGGTGCGACGGATCGCGACCAGGCGCGCCAAGGCGCAGCCCCCCCCGCCGCCGCCCCCGCAGCTGCAGTCTCCGCCCGCCCGCAAGGTGGAGAAGGGCGGCAAGGCCAAGGCGGCGGTTCCGCAGCCCGGCGCTGTCGTGGAGCGGTCGATCCTCTGGCGCTACGTCGTCGGCGCCTTCGTCGTCCGCATTCCGGTGAGCACGGGCGAGAAGATGCTCATCCCGGAAGAGATGACCCTGGCGATCATGAAATGGCGCCTCGAGAACCTCTCGCCCGGCAACCGCTGGACGCCCGTCCTCAAGCGCTACATCGAGTACCTCTCGGCCCGTCTCGACGGCATCGGTGGGGACGCCGGCGCCGTGCCGCCCTCGCTCACCTGGTTCCCGCCGGTCCCAGGCGCCGGCAAAGGCGGCGAACGCGGGCGCGAGGTCTGCGGCAAGGTTGTCGAGGTCCTGTTCGATTGCCACGGGTCGTTCGAGGGCTTCGTGATCGAGGATTGCTGCGCGACGCGCCGCATCGAAAGCCGGGATCGGGGCCTCGGCGAACTCATCCTCCTCGCCTGCCGCGAGAACCTCACGCTGTGCGTCAGCTTCTGCCCGCGTAGCGACCGCGTTGAGGGTGTGGCGATCCGGGGCTAGAACGAGGCAGCCGCTCGACGACCGTTCCCCTGCCCGATCCGTCGAGCGCCGGTTCAGGCGTCGATCTGGGCAGGTTGAAAGGGAGCATGGCGCTCGCCATCATCGATATCGCCTCGCTCGATGAGCGCCAGCTGAAAGCGGCGGCGCGGATCCTGCGCGAGTCCCTTCCCAGTCCCACCGCCTACAAGGGTCCTGGCGAAGCCGAGGCCGAGGTGGCGAAGGTGATCGCCGACCCGGACCGGTTCGGGATGGCGGCGGTGGAGGGCGAGCGGGTGCTCGGCTGGATCGGCGCCGTGCGCGGCTATTCCCACAGCCTCGAACTGCATCCCCTGGTCGTCGATCCCCCGTTCCAGGTCCACGGCGTGGGTCGCGCGCTCGTCGAGGCGCTGGAGGCGCGCGCGAGGTCCGAGGGCTATCTCACCCTCTGGCTCGGGGCCGATGACGACTTCGATGGCACCAGCCTTTTCGGCATTGGCCTCTTCCCGCACGTGCTCACCAAAGCCGCCGAGATCAGCTCGGACCGCCGCCACCCCTTGGGATTCTACCGGCGCCTGGGCTTCGAGATCGTCGGCCTCATCCCGGACGCCAATGGCGCTGGTCAACCCGATATCCTGATGTCCAAGCCTTTGACCTAGAGCGGGTCGAGGTTGGCTGGAATTGCCGGCCTTTGACCCCCCCCCCCCGGCCCAGGGGAATCGCATATGGCCGCCCAAACTAGGATCGTCATGGCCGGGCGTCAGTCCCGGCCATCCATGCACGCCGGACAGCGCATGGACGCGCGCGAGCGCGTCCATGCAGAGCGTTCCAGCTGCGGTTGAAGCGCCGAAACCTGGCCATGCCGGGCATGGCCACCGGTTCTCTTGCGCTCAATGGATCCCCGGGACCGTCACCCTCGGGCTTGTCCCGGGGGCGCCCGGGGATGATGGGTGGGGAAGAGAAAGGCGCTGGGCGCATAAGCGATAGCCCTGCCTCCCGGCCGGAGTTTACCCTCGGGCCGGCCATTGGCCGGACCCGGGGGGCCGTACTCCCCTGAGGGGTGGAGAGAGATTGAACTCAATTCTCCTCCCCCTTAGGGGGAGGGGGACCCCCAAGGGGTGGAGGGGGTCCTCCTCTTATTTACCCGATGGGATGACACTAGAGGATCTCGAATCTCGTGCATCTCTTGACAGTAATAACATGATGCGAACAGCGGCCCTGAAGGATACCGAACCGTCCCGTGACTTGGATCGTGTTCAAGGATGATGAGCCTATACGTGACAGGACAATCTACGACGTAATAAAATTCACCATCCTCTGCGGAGACTTGGGGAATATAGAACGACTCGGGCATGGCGTTAGCTTGAACCCATCAAAAGCCCGAGAAGGTGATCAAACCCACCGTGCCTGAAAAAGCCTGCCACATACCAGATGACAGCAAAGCCGACCGCGACCTTCGCGGTTATCGCCCACCATCGGTTCCCTGAATAGGCGTTGGCGCTTCTCCAAATACCCACCCACATTAGGACGGCAAAGGACCACATGACGACGGTGGTTAGACCGATCATGAGACCGGTCGAACTGAGCGTTAGCGCCAGCTTGCAAGCGAAGAACAGCACACAATACAGGAAGAAACCGTAAAACCAGAACGCTCGCGGAAGGGATTGCTGGCCTAGCCACAGCTTTCTGAACGGCAATGGCAGTAGCATGACCATTTCGCGGTCTCCACCTCGTGCAAGCCTAGCCGGGCGACTCGACTCGGCGGTGCGCGGGCTGAGGGTTGGCCGCGCCTTTCGCCTCTCTGGCTAGCCTCAATTCCTCTTGGAGCTGGGCGCGCGACATCGGGCGCGTCTTTAGTAGCTCGAGCATTAGCGCGTCGCGGCGCTGGTCGTTAGTTTCCTGTTGCGGCGGCCTCACGCTCATTGATCTCCCGGTCACTGTTACAAATCGGGTGCACCATGCGCGCATTGGTATTTGCTGACGAGCCACCTTTTGCCTTCTCGTCCTTGTGGTCCACGGTCATGCCATTGCGATGCATCAGGCCACCGCACAAAGGACAGCGCGGGGCTTGGGGAAGGAACTGCGCCAGCAGACCGGCATTCTTCGCGGCGGTTGGGAAAGAGCCATGTGGAGCGCCCTCGGACTGCGCGCCAACGTAGTCTTGTTCTGCGCTCCGAAGATAAGCGAACTCCGGCCGGGCGATTAAAGATGACCACACCTTCGAACGGCCGGATCCTGCCCCCAGTCCATCGAACACGGCCGAAAGCAATTCCTTCATCCTGGCCCTATTGCGCCTGCCGCTCCCC
>DASXCH010000180.1:0-11790 GCA_036491275.1 Caulobacteraceae bacterium | reverse complement strand
GGTGAGCATAGAGGAACGGCAGAAATTCCGGAACGTAGTAGGTCGCGTTGTTGAAGGTGCTCCATGCCGAGTAGCGCACCCCCGCCTGGAGCTGGAAACCGGCCGGTAGATTCCAGCTGACCTGGCCGAACGCGGCCGCCGTCCATGTGCGGTTCACGCCGAACAGATCGTCGTCGAACCCCAGCCTTGGCAGGCCGATGTTGAAGCGGTTGAACGGGAAGTTATAGGTGTTGTTCTCGTAGAAGGTGCCCAGCACCCAGGTGACCGGCCTGTTGGCCGGCGAGATGATGTTGAATTCCTGGGTCCACTGCGTTTCGTCGACGCCCTCGTCGATCATGTATTGCGCCGGCGCGAAGGCGGCGTCCTCGATATCGCCCGTCCAGCTTGTGCGGCCCCACTGAACGCCGGTCACCGAGCGAAAGTCGTAGCCGCTCTCGGTGGTGTAATCGATCCGCAGGACAGTACGCATGAACTGGTCGATCGCCGAGGTGTGAAAGTTGTTGGCGAAGTTGAACAGATCAGACGTGGGGTAGGGGTGGTTTGTCGCCGGATCGACAAGCAGCTGGCCGAAATAGGCGCCGTTGTTCAGGTAGTTGTAGTCGGTCTTAAAGGACACCTTCAGCTGCGAGGTGGGCGTCCACAGCATCGAGAGCTGCAGACTTCCCCACCGCGGGTCGGGATTGCCGGTCCAGGGACCAGAGACGTCGAAGAAGGTCTTGCGATACTCCGTGTTGAACGCGATCCGGGCCGCCAGGGTGTCGCTGATCGGAATGTTTACCGCGCCCTGCAGCGCGGCGTCGGAGTAGTTGCCAAACCGGCCATAGATATAGCCGTCATAGCCGCCGCCGATCACCGGATCGTTGCTGTTGACGATGATCGCGCCACCGGTGGCGTTCTGGCCGCTGAACGTGCCCTGCGGGCCGCGCAGCACCTGGACGCTGGAGACGTCGTAGTAGGGTTCCTCCTGGAAATAGCCCGGGAAGGTCGGCACGCCGTCGCGGTAGGTGACGACGCCGGTGCCCGTCTGGGAGTTGTGCTCGCCCTTGCCGATGCCGCGGATGTCGACGTTGTTGCCCTGACCAAAGTTGTTCACCGTCAGCGACGGCGTCACGAACTGCAACTGGTCGACGGTGACGATGTTCTTGGCGTTGAGGTCCTTGCCGGTTAGCACCGAGGCGGCGATGGCCGTCTTCTGCAACGCCGTGGTGCGCCGTTCGGCAGTGATCACCACCTCGCTAAGCGTGGTCGTGCTCTGGGAGTTCGCGGCCGTCTGCGGCGCAGTCTGGGCGACCGCGGCGCCGCTCAGGGCCAGGGTCATGGCCGATGCGCTCAGGCACAGCGCTTGGATCTTCATGGTCCTCCCCGTCGATGGATCCGGCGCGCTCTTATCGGCGCGAGCCGCCCGAGATTGCGCCCGCCGCCGGCCGTGTCAACACTAATTCATGTTAGAATGAATATTCATTAAGTGGTTAGGAACCCCCGTTGGCGGAGCCGTATCTTGCGCTGCTGGCTTGGGCGGTCCGAGGTTAAAGGCCGCGTGGACCTTCAGGGATTCGGCGCCGGCCTGGCGTTGGGTTTGGGATGCGGCGGGGTCGCCGCCGGTTTCGAGCAGAACCAGGTGCGCTTCTTGCACATGTAGATCAGCCCCGCCGCCTGGGTGTTGGTCGGGGCGCACAGGCACTGGCAGTCGGGGCGGGGCGGGGGGCCATGACAGGCGAGGGCCGCCGCCGCGGCCAGCAGCATCATCGGCATGACGGCTCCTTGAATCGCGCGCCCGGATCGGTGTTAGCCTTTTGGCGTGGAGGGGCCAATGTCACGCATTTCGTTTTTCCTCGTCGCGGCCACGCTCGTTGCTGCGGCGGCGTTCTCGGCGCCGGTCCGCGCCCGGCCGGTCGGGGCCCAGCCGGTCGGCGCCCAGCCAGCCCGGGCGCCCTGCGTCCTCGCCGTCGCCCGATGCCAGCAATGGATCGACCTCGGCCACGGCGGCGCCCGCTCGAAGGTCTACTCTAGCTATTCCCTGGACCGTCCCGATCCGCGCATCCGCCGCGCGCTCATCATGGTCCATGGCACGCTGCGCAACGCCGACCACTATTTCGCCACCGCCAATGCGGCCGCCTTCCTGGCTGTCGCCCACGGCGACACCCTCGTCATCGCCCCGGACTTCGCGTCGGCCAGTGGCGATTGCAAGGATCTGCTGGCGCCCCACGAGGTCAGCTGGAGCTGCGGCGGCAATTCCTGGCGCAGCGGCGGCCCGGCCGCGAGCGATCCCGGCCTCACCTCCTTCGACTTCATGGACGCGATCCTGAAGCGGCTGGCCGACCGCAAACGCTTCCCCAACCTCCAGGTGATCGTGGTGGCGGGCCACTCGGCCGGCGGCCAGTTCGTCAACCGCTATGAGATGGCCAACCAGGTCCACGAGACCCTGGGTGTTCCGGTCCGCTATGTGGTGGCCAATCCGTCGAGCTACGCCTGGCCGGACGCGGTGCGGCCGATGCCCACCGGCGACGCCGGTCCGAGCGCCGCCCGTGAAGCCTGGTCGAGCGAGATTCCGCATACGGACTATGTCTTCGGTCCGTTCGATGCCGCCAAGGCGCCCGGCTTTGACCTCTGGCCCTATGGGCTCGAGAACCGCGCGGACGGCGCCGCCGCCAAGCTCACGGCCGATCAGCTGAGACACAATCTCGCGTCGCGACCGACCACCTACCTGCTGGGCCAGGTCGACGTGCTGCCGCTGGGCGGCTTCGACGGATCGCCGAACGCCATGGCCCAGGGCCCGACCCGGCGCGCCCGCGGTGAGGCCTTCGTCAAGCACATCGAAGAGACCCTGGCAGCGAAGCCGACGGTGATGATCGTGCCGGAGTGCGGCCACAACGACCGCTGCATCTTCACCACCGACGCCGTGCTGCCGGTGATCTTCCCCCCTGAAGCCGCGTCTGACGGAAAGCGCTGAATCGGCGCATGATCGCCATCCCGATCCCTATGGAGCGGCGGTGATGATCAGGCTTCTGGCGGCGGCGGCCGCGGTCCTCTGCGCGACAGCGGTGGCGGCGCAGGTCGGACCCCCGGACGACGCAGCACGGGCAGCGGCCCTGTCCGATCGGGCCAAGGCGGAACTCTCGGCCAACCAGGCGGCCAAGGCCCTCGCCGACGCCGATGCGGCCCTGGCCATCGACGCCTCCGACAGACAGGCCGCCGATGTGAAGGCCCGGGCCCAGGCTTCGATTGCCGGCCAGGGTGAGGCGGGGCTGGCGGCCGCCTCGGCGGCGGCGCTGAACGGCGAGGTCAAGCGCTTCAACGACGACGTCGCCGCGCGCAATGCGGGCAAGGAAGCCGCCTATCAGGCGGGGCTGGCGCAATACAACGCCCGTGTCCAGTCCGACGCCGTCGCCTATGCCCAGGCCCAGGCGGCTTACCAGGCGCAGGTCAAGGCGCTGGACGCCCAGCGCCACGCCGACCTCGCCGCGTGGCGGGCCAGGATGGCGGCCTGCCGCCATGGCGATCGCTCTCGGTGCGCCGGCCGCAGGCGGTCGGCTCCGCCGCCTATTCCGGCTCACCCGCTGGCTCCGACTTGATGCGGAACCTGAGAATGGGTCCGTCCCATTCCTTCGTGCGCCGGTCCAGCTCCTGGACCTCGGTCAGCCCCGGACAGCCGCCGACGGCCTTGCGCCAGAAGGCCAGCGCGGCCGTGTTGCGGCGCGCCACCGCCGCCTCCCACAGGCCGGGATAGAGCTGGAAGACTTGTTGCGCCACGGCCGTGCCGGCCCCGCCGCGGCGGTGTTTTCGGACGATGAAGAACTCGGCCATGTTGCGGTCGACCGCCAGCCCTGAGTGCGAACTGGCGTTGATCAGGGCGAAGCCGGCGAGGCGCCCGCCCACCCGCACCAGCAAGGGAATGCGGCTGGACTCGCCCCAGTAGGCGTCGAGGAAGGGATAGGGCGAAAAGCGGCCGTCGTCATTGAGCTCGCCGTCGTCGGTTCCGGACCACAGTTCGGAGAAGTCGTGGACGTAGAGCTGGAAGAGGTTGGCCAGCGCCGGCTTTTCCTCCAGCGTGGCCGCGCGGACCTCGATCTCGCCGCTCAATATTTCACGCTGCAGCCGTAGGACTTGGTGACCGCCGGCGCGACCGGCCGGCCGTCCCTGAGGTCGGCGAGGGCCAGGGCGACATAGTTCCTGGCTTTGTGCGCATCCGCGGGGTTCGTCGAGGGATCGTCATCGATCGCGCCCTCATAGACCAGGCGGCCGGTCCGATCGATCACCACCATGTTGGGCGTGGTGCGCGCGTCATAGGCGCGACCGAGCTGGCCGCCCGGGTCGAGCAATACATCGGCCGGCGCGGCGCCGGTCCTGGCCTTCCAGGCGCCGACTTCGCCGGGCGTCAGATAGCCCTGCTTGCCGGGCGCGGAGGAGATCACGGTGAGCCAGACGACGCCGCCGGCGGCCGCCTTGCGCTGCAGGTTCTGCATCACGCCGCTGTTGTACATGTGGCGGACGAACGGGCAGCCGTCGTTGGTCCATTCCAGGACGACGGTCTTGCCGCGGAAGGCCGCGAGACTGACGGTCTTGCCGGCGGCGTCGCGGGCGGCGAAAGCCGGCGCGGGCGCGTCGACCGCGGGGATTGCGTGAACCGCGCCGGCGGCGGCGAGGATTACCAGAACCAGGAAGGACGTTTTCATCGCAGGCAGTTACAAACGCGTGGCGCTTCGCAAGCGTGCGCATGGCCGCGCTTGCGTCTAGGATAACCCAATAACTCGCGGGAGGCGCGGCATGGGAAAAGCATTCAACATCGTGTTTCGGATCTTCAGCACGCTGCTTGGGTTGGGCCTCATCTACCTGGGCGCCGTCTTCATCCTGCAGGGCCTGAACCTGGCCTTCAACGGGCCGATCGGGGGTGGGCCACGGAGCTTCATGGTCGGGGATCCACATTGGATTTTCTACGGGGCCATCATCGTACTCCTGGGAATTGGCCAGGCGGTGTGGAGCATCCGCCGGCGGTGACCTTGCGATCGGTCTGAGAGGGGCGGGAAACGCTCCTTCACATCCCCGGCCGACATCCTGGCCAATGCGCTAAGCTCGCGCCATGAACCGGGGGATGTGGAAGCAGATCGCGGCCTATGGGGCGGCCCTGGCGGCGGGGGCGTTGGCGCTGCAGTGGCTCAACTACGACCGGCTTGCGTGGTCGCGGCCGGGCGAGGTCTACATCGCCCTGATCGCCGCGGCCTTTCTGGCGCTGGGCGTCTTCCTCGGGACGAGATTGTTCGTCGCGCCCAGGCCGGCGCCGTTCGACGGCAACCCGAACGCCGTCGCCTCGCTCGGCATCAGCCCGCGAGAGCTGGTGGTGCTGAAGGAGTTGGCTGCCGGTCGCTCCAACAAGGAGATCGCCCGCCGCCTGGCGGTCTCCCCCAACACGGTGAAGACCCACCTCGCCCGCCTCTACGAGAAGCTCGGCGCGCAGCGGCGCACCGACGCCATCAATCGCGCGCGAAAGCTAGGGATCATCGGCTGAGCCGGCGCCGGAAGCGGAGATTCTGGCCCAATCACCCGTTTGGGCGATGGATTTCCGCCGTTGCGTCAGGCTCGATCAGGCTCCAACCTGACCAACGGGGAGGCCCGGAATGCTTCGCTACATCCTGATCTACGGCCTGATCGCGGGCCTTATCGTCGGCGTGCCGCTGTCGATCATGACGCTCTCAATGAGCGGTCACGCCATGATGCATTACGGCATGCTGATCGGCTATCTGACGATGCTGATCGCATTGAGCGCGGTCTTCCTCGCCATCAAGCGCCACCGCGACGCCGACCTCGGCGGAGTGATCAGGTTCTGGCCCGCGCTGGCGCTGGGCCTTGGCGTCAGCGTCGTCGCCGGGGTGATCTATGTGATCGCCTGGGAGGTTTCGAGCGCCATCGCCCATGCCGATTTCGCCGGCGCTTATGCCCGGGCGATGATCGCCGAGCAGCAGGCGAAGGGCGTCTCCGGCGCGGCGCTTGAGCGGTTCAAGGCCGAGATGGAACAGTTCAAGGTCCAATACGCCAACCCGCTCTGGCGCTGGCCGATGACCTTCGCCGAGGTCTTCCCGGTGGGCGTGATCGTCTCCCTGGTCTCGGCGGGGCTGCTTCGCAACAGCCGCTTCATGCCGGCGCGCTAGGTTCTTAGTGAAGACTCGACAGGAGATTTGTCATGGCCGTATCCGGCATCGGTGGCGTGTTCTTCCGCGCGAAGAATCCTGACGCTCTGACTCGATGGTACAAGATGCATTTTGGCGTAACCATGGAGGGCTATGAGCCCTGGAAACAGGAGGCTGGTCCCACGGTGTTCATGCCGTTCGCCGGCGACACCGACCATTGGCCGGACAGCAAGCAGTGGATGATCAACTTCCGGGTCTCGGACCTCGACGCGCTTCTGGCGAAATTGCGGGAGGCTGGCATGGCCGTGAAGACGGACCCCGCATGGGACAGTCCTGAGGCCGGCCGTTTCGCCCGCATCGAGGACCCCGAAGGCAATCCAGTGGAACTGTGGGAGCCGCCAGCCGAATAGGATTGATCCGCAGATCGGCCCTGAGCGCGACTCGCATCGGCGGGCGCAGTTGGCTAAAGGTCGCCAGCGACCAGCCTCGGGGGACTCCAAACAAGCACGCATGGCCGATCTGTTCGTCTCCTACGCCAGAGTCGACCGCGCCCGCGTCGCGCCTCTGGTCGCCGCCCTAGAAGGCGAAGGCTGGTCGGTTTGGTGGGATCCGGAGATGTCGCCCGGCCAGGAGTTCGACCGGCTGATCGGCGAAGAGCTCGACAAGGCGCGGGCGGTGATCGCGGTGTGGACGCCGGCTTCGGTGGCCTCGCGCTGGGTGCGCGGCGAGGCGCGGGTGGCGGCCGATCGCGGGGTGCTGGCGCCGGTGCGGTTCGAGGCCGCTCAGCTGCCCATCGACCTGCGCGCGATTCACACCACCGATCTCGACGACTGGCGCGAAGACGCCCAGAGCCCCGCCTTTCGCGAGCTTGCCCGCGCGATCCGGTCCCTGCTGGGCGAGACCGGCGCCGCGGGCCGGGACCGGGCGCCGCGGGCCGCGCCGAAGCTTTCCATCTGCGTCCTGCCGTTCTCCAACCTCAGCGGCGATCCGGAGCAGGAATATTTCTCCGACGGCATCAGCGAAGACATCATCACCGATCTCTCCAAGGTCTCGGCCCTGGCGGTGACGGCGCGCAACAACGCCTTCACCTTCAAAGGCAAGTCCATCGAGGTCCAGCAGGTGGCCCGGCATCTGAACGTCAGCCACGTGCTGGAAGGCAGCGTGCGCAAGGCGGGCAATCGGGTGCGCATCACCGCCCAGCTGATCAACGGTGAGACCGGCAATCACCTGTGGGCCGAGCGCTGGGACCGAGACCTGACCGACATCTTCGCCGTGCAGGACGAGATCAGTCAGGCGGTGGTCGCCGCCTTGAAGCTGAAGCTGCTGCCGGAAGAGAAGAAGGCGATCGAACGTCGCGGCACGGAGAACGTCGAGGCCTACGAGCTCTTTCTGATGGCGCGCCGGTACTATCTGGGACAATCGGCGAAGCGCCGCGACCTGGTCGTCCGCCTGTGCCAGCGCGCCATCGACCTCGACCCGGACTACGCCCGCGCCTGGGCGCTCTTGGCCGCCGTCCAGGCTGGAAAGGCGGCGTATTCCTCCGAGGCGAGCGATGCAGGCTGGGCGGCGGCCGAGCGCGCCCTGGCGCTCGATCCGGGTCTCGCCGAGGCCCACGCCGCCAAGGGCTTGTTGCTGACCAGACAGGCCCGCTACGACGAAGCTCATGAGGAGATCGAGATCTCCCTGCGCCTGGATCCGGAGTCGAACGAGGTCAACAGAGACGCAGGGCTGTGGGCGATCGCGACCCGACGGTACGAGGACGCCATTCGCTATTGGGGAGTCGCCATCGCCGCCGACGAGGCCGACTACTCAAGTCCATTCATGGCCATGCAATGCCATGAGGCCTTGGGGGACAAGGACGGCGCCCGCACGGCGGCGAAGGAAGCCGTGGCAAGGCTGGAAAAGGCGCTCGTCTTCGAGCCCGACAATGGCGCCCTCCTCGCCTTCGGCGCCGGCGCCCTGGCCACGCTCGGCGAGATCGACCGGGCCAAGGGGTGGGCCAACCACGCCCTTTTGCTTGATCCGGATGACGGCACGCTGCGCTACAATCTCGCCTGCGCCATGATCAGGGCGGGCGACACGGACTACGCGCTCGATCGCCTGGAAGAGGCCATGTCGATGTGGGGCCAGAAGAATTTCGTCTGGGCGCAGACGGACAACGACCTCGATCCCATTCGCGAGCTCCCGCGGTACAAGGCGATCATGTCGGCAGCCGAGACCCGCTTCGCCGAAACCAGGATCCAGGACGAAGAAAAACCGGCCGCCTGATGCGGGAATGTGAAGGTTCGCGGCGCCCGGGAGAGCCCGGAAACACCGAAGCTCGGTCGCCGCGCTTTCAGAACCGCGACGACGTCAGGGTCACATCCGCCAAGCTCCAGGCGCGATGGAATTCCTTCAGAGTGTCGGCCGCGCCGGCGGTCTTCCCCTCGGCGCGCTGCGCCTGCACCAGGCCGAAGAGGGCCCAGCCGTCGACTCGGTAGAAATTCAGGCTGTCGCGATAGACCGCCTCGGCCTCGGCGGGCTTGTGAGCCTCGATCAGCGCCGCGCCCAGCAGATGGCTCACCGGCTGATGCCACCACGGCGGCTCACTGTAGCCGAGCTTTCGTTCCAGCTCGGCGCCCTGGCGGAAGCGGAGAACGGCGGTGGCAAGGTCCCCCGTCTTGCGGGCGATTTCGCCGTCGACCAGGGCCATGGCCAGGTCGACCATGGTCGGCGCCGGGACGCCGAAGGCGGCGTAGCGGCTGAAGTCGGCCTTGACCAGCGGCGCCATCGCCTCGCGGTCGGCCCTGGCGGCGGCCAGGTCGCCGAGGTTGGCGTGGGCGAAGGCCCGCGCTTCGAGCCACACCGCCCTGTCGAGCAGCAAGCCCGCCGGCGGCTCGGGCTCGGCGAGGATCTCTCGCCATTTGCCGAACCGCAGCAGGGTGGCCACCGGCGTGAAGGCGTAGAGTTCGGCGGGCGGCATGTCCTTGCCCGTGTGATCGGCGTCTGTGGCCTTCACCAGCCGCCGCGCCGCGTCGAGGGAGCCCTGGAACCGCCCGGCCATCTCCGAGCTGGTCCACAGGAAGTGGATGTTGTGGCCATAGTAGCCCAGCGGATAGTAGCCCTGGGCCCGGCAGTCGGCGATGTACCGTTCGTCGACCCTGGCCGCCTTCTCGTTCACCGCCATGGCGTCGGCGAAGCGACCCACCCGGTAATAGATGTGCGAAGGCATGTGCACGATGTGGCCGGCGCCGGGCATCAGGGTCTCCAGGCGATCGGCCGCGGCCTCGGCGCGCTGCGGCGTCGTGCTCGCTTCGACCGCATGGATATAGAGATGCAGAGCGCCGGGGTGGTTGGGCGCCCGGGCGATGATCCCTTCCAGGGTGGCGACGATCTCGGCCGCATGGCCCTTGGGGGTGACGCCGTCCGCCTCCCAATAGTCCCACGGCTGGGTGTCCATCATGGCCTCGGCATAGAAGACGCCGGCGTCGAGGTCTTCCGGATGGGCCTTCCATAGCGCCCCCATGGCCTTGGCGAAGGCCTCGTCGAGAGGTTTGCGGTCGGCCTTGGGATCGGCCGAATAGCGGGCCGCCAGGGCCTCGATCCAGCCGCGCTCCTCGGGGCTGGCGCCGGCCTCCAGCGCCTTGGCGCGGCCCAGCGCCTGCCAGGCCGGCGCCACGGCGTCCTGCGGCATCGGCAGGTTGATGTTGGGCCCGAGCGCGAAGCCGACGCCCCACCAGCACATGGCGCAGGAGGGGTCGAGCCTCGCCGCCTCGCGGAACGAGCGGATCGCCTCGGCGTGGTTGAAGCCGAACGTCAGGTCGACGCCCTGGTCGAACAGTTTCTGGGTCTGCGGGTTGGTGGTCGAAATCGGATGGTGGTGGTCGCCCAGGCCCGTGAACACCGGCGCTCCCGGCTTGTCCGCCTCGCCCTGATAGATTGCCGGCATCGGCGGCATGGTCATTGGCGGCATGGCCATCCCGGCCATCGGCGCCGTGTCTTCCGCCGCCGCGCCGCCCGCCAGCATCGCCGCCGCGCCGATTAACGCGGCGATCTTCAAGCTCCCCGCCATTCCCGACCCTCCTCCTACCGTCCCCAGCCCTCAGGCCCTGTGCTCATCGCCAATACCCGGCTCATGGCCGTCAGGTCCCGCCCGCTTTCCTTCGCCCAGGCGTTGAAAGCGTCCTGCACCGCCTGCAGGTCGCGCTTGCCCGACGGCGGCTTGTCGATCACCCCGGCGCCGATCAGGGCGGCGCTGACATCCCGCGTGGTGATGAAGCTCGCCTTGCCCATGAAGCGGAGGAACCGCATGGCCGTCTCGCCTGAAAGCCGCGCGGCGCTCTTCTTGAGCACGTCCAGGAGGCCGACGAAGTCCTCGTCCGGCCAGCCGGCGAAGAAGGCGGCGGCGCTGCCGTGCTCCCGGGCAAGTTCGACCAGAAAGCCGGCGTTGTCGCGCACCGAGAGGATCTTCTGGGCATTGCGGACGATGCCGGTGTCCTTGAGGTGAGTATCGAACTCTTCGTCAGACATCACCGCGTTCGGCGGCGGCGCGAAACCGTGGAACGCGGTCTCGAAGCCGGGCCACTTGTTGTCGATCACCTTCCACGAAAAGCCGGCCTGGAAGACGCATTTGCTCATCTGCGCCAGCCAGCGGTCGTCCGGGATCGCCGCCAGCTCAGCTGGCGACTTGGCGCGGTATTCGCCGACGCGGGTCTCGAGCTCGGTCTCGCCACCTTTGCGGGTGGCGGCTTCGGCCCAGATATCCCTGAACGGCTTCATGGCGCGCTCCCCTTCGCCGCCGCCATGATCGCCAATTAACGCGCGCGGCGCCAGTCCGCCAGACGCGTTAGTCTCGCCAGGGCGGGAGCGCCGTGCGCGCCCTGTTTTTCGGCCTGGGTTGCCGCCCGGCCCCCGCCACCTACTGATCCCTTTCGGATGGACCGCGCGTTTCCGGGTTGTGACTATTGGACTAGGGTGCGCTCTCTGTGGGAGGGAGAGAGCCGCGATGTCGGACGCAAACCTCGCCAAGCCGCCCGTCGGCGTGGGTCACATGGTGCTGACCGTCGCCAACGTCGAAGCCAGCCACCGCTTCTACACAGCGCTCGGTCTGCGCGCCGTCGGCAGGGGCGATGACATGTCGATCCTTGAGCTGCGCGGCGGCACCCATCTGCTGTTGTTCCAGCGCGGCGGCCCGTCCAGCAAAAAGGACGTGGAAAGCCCCTTCGATCAGGCCGCGCCCGGAGCGATCGACCTGATGCTCGAGGGCCGTACTCTCGAGGATCTCGACGCCTACCGCGTGTCCCTGATCGCCGGCGGTGTCCGCCCCGATCCGATTTCGGACAAGCGCTTCTTTGGTCACTACGTCTTCAAGGCCAGGGACCCAGATGGCAACGAGGTCACCGTCTCGACGAGTCACGCGAGTGATCTGCCAATCTAGAGCGGGTTGAGGTTTCTGTGAATCGTAGGATTCCCAAATCGGTCGAGGTCTGATTCAAGCTTCCTGCTGGGTAGGAGGCCGGCGGGGATGACCAGACCCTATTCGTTGGACCTTCGGGACCGGGTGGTGGCGGCTGTCGAGATCGAGGGCCTGTCCCGCCATCGAGCGGCGGCCCGGTTCGGGGTGGCGGTGAGCACGGCGGTTCACTGGGTGCATCGGTACCGGACGACGGGCAGTGTCGTTCCTTCGAAG
>DASXCH010000179.1:0-63377 GCA_036491275.1 Caulobacteraceae bacterium | reverse complement strand
CCCTGACGATCTCCGCCGCCGACCACGCCAGCGATCGGGCCTACGTCGCCGCAGAGAGCTTCCTTGCCCCGACAGCCCTGTGGTCGGTGGACGCGGCCAACGGCGCCCTGCGCAAGGTGAAGGCTCTGCCGGCCCGCTTCGACGCCTCCAAGGACGTCACCGAGCAGCGCTTCGCCATCTCCAAGGACGGCACGCGCATCCCTTATTGGCTGGTGCGTCCGAAGGCGATGAAGTTCGACGGCTCGACCCCCACCCAGATGTTCGGTTACGGTGGCTTCCTCATCTCCGAGACGCCCAGCTATCGACCCGAGCTCGGCAAACTGTGGCTGGAGCGCGGCGGCGCCTATGTCCTGGCCAACATCCGCGGCGGCGGCGAGTTCGGGCCGGCCTGGCACGAGGCGGCGTTGCGCGAGCATCGCCAGCGGGCGTTCGACGATTTCGCCGCGGTGGCCAAGGACCTCATCTCCCACAAGATCACTTCGGCGAGACGCCTGGGCATCTACGGCCGCTCGAACGGCGGGGTGCTGATGAGCGTCTCGATGACGCAGCATCCTGAGCTGTTCCATGCCGTGGTCATCGAAAGCCCGCTGATCGACATGCTGAACTACACCCGACTCTCGGCCGGGGCGTCGTGGGCCGCGGAATATGGCGATCCCAACGTGCCAGCGGACCGGGCATTCATCGCCGAATATTCGGCCTACACCAACCTCAAGCCCGGCGTGAAATATCCGGAGCCCTACATCACCACCAATACCGAGGACGACCGCGTGCACCCCGGCCATGCGCGCAAGTTCGCCGCCGAACTCGAGGCGCTAGGCGATCCCTATCTCTTCTACGAGAACACCTTTGGCGGTCACGCCAACGACGCCGATCCCGAACTCAACGCCCGCCGCTGGGCCAGGCACTACGTCTATCTGGCGCGCAAGCTCTTCGATTAGCGCCCTTCCGCAGGGGCGTGGGTCTGGCGCAGGCGCTTCTTGTCGATCTTGCCGGTGGCGGTCAGAGGCACGGGCGCGAAGATCACCTCGTCGGGAAGCCACCACTTGGCGACCTTGGGCGTCAAGTATTCGAGCATCCCCTCCCGATCGAGTTGGGCGCCGTGGTGGGTCTCGACAATCAGGACCGGGCGCTCCTCTCATTTGGGATGGGGAACGCCGATCACAGCCGCGATCCGAACGTCCGGGTGGCCGGCGGCGATGTTCTCCAGGTCGATGGAGCTGATCCATTCGCCCCCGGACTTGATGACATCCTTGCTGCGGTCGGTGATGCGCATGAAGCCGTCTTCATCCAAGGTGGCGATATCGCCGGTGTCGAACCAGCCGTCGGCGTCCGTCGCGTCGCGGTCCTGACGGAAGTAACGGCGGACGGTCCACGGGCCTCGGACCAGGAGCGCGCCGGCAGTCTGACCGTCCCACGGAAGGTCGTTCCCGTTCTCGTCCACGATCTTCAAATCGATCCCGAACTGCAGCCGGCCCTGACGAGACCATAGCGCTTCCTCGAGGGCCTCTTCGCCGCGCTCAGCCAGCGCCGGGGTCGGCGAGGCGATGACGCCAAGCGGGCAGGTCTCGGTCATGCCCCAGATCTGCAAGGTCTCGACGCCGTATTTCGCCTTGAAGATCTCGGCCATGGCCCTCGGAACGGCCGAGCCGCCGATCATCACCGTCCTGAGAGCCTTGGGCGCCTCGCCGACCTTGGCCAGGTGGTCAAGGTACAGGGTCCAGATGGTCGGCACGCCACCGGTGAAGGTGACTCCCTCGCCCTGGATCAGATCATGCAGGCTGGCGCCGTCCATCCTGTCGCCCGGCAGCACCAGCTTGGCGCCGCAGATGGGGGCGACGAACGGCAGACCCCAGGCAGTGGCGTGGTAGAGTGAAGAGCAGGGCATGACCACGTCGAAGGCGTCAAAGCCGAAGGCGCTGTTGAGGCCCGCCGCCATGGCGTGCAGGACGACCGCGCGGTGGCTGTAGAGCACGCCCTTGGGATCGCCGGTGGCGCCGGAGGTGTAGCAGAGGAAAGCCCCGGCGTTTTCGTCGAAGACCGGCCAGTCGTAGGTGTCCGTTTCGGCCGCCAGCAGCGCCTCGTAGGATAGAGCCTTGATCGACCCGGGACAGGCGGCGTCTGCCAGCTCGACGAAGATCATCACTGTCTCGAGTCTGGCCGCGATGCGTTCAACGGTGGGCCGCAGGTTCGCTTCGAAGAGCAGGATGCGGCTTTCGGCATGGTTGATCGTGTAGGCGATCTGTTCGTCGAAAAGGCGCGGATTGGCCGTATGCAGCACCGCGCCGGCGCCTGAGACGGCGTAGAACAGCTCCAGATGCCGATGGGTGTTCCAGGCGAGCGAACTCACGCGGTCGCCGGCTTTCATGCCGAGTTGCTCGAGAGCATGGGCCGCCTGGGCGGCGCGGCGGCCGAGACCGGCATAGTCATAGCGCCAGATCGGCCCTTCGATCTGCCGCGAGACGATCTCCCGTCTTGGGTGCGCTTGGTCGGCGAAGCGCAGGATGGCGGAGATCTGCAGCGGCGTCTGCTGCATCAAGCCCGGGATCATCGGTCATCCTGCATGGCGCATATCCTATGCCGCGGCGGGCTGCGGCGGATCGGCGATGAGAGTTCCCGGGGCCGCCGCGCCCAGGATTGGCGTTGTGTCGGCTGCAAGGTCGAGCCACAGGCGCGCCTTGTCGGCGTCGAGCACGATCGGCTGGCGATCGTGGAACGGGGCCACGTCGTCGCCAGTTTCGGCCGCGATCATCACCATGGTGTAAGTGATCATGGGTCCGTCGGCGCCGGCGTAGCACTCCCAGATGCCGGCGAGGAACAGCAAGCCTCCGTCAGACCGGCTGATGGCGTGAGCGGTCTTGCGGCCGGTCGGGCCGGTCCATTCGGTGAAGCTGGTGGCCGGGATGATCGCCCGCCGCCGCCGGAAGGCGTCGCGAAACGCCGGCGAAGTGGCCATGGTCTCTGAGCGACAGTTGTTGGTGTTGGCCCTCCAGGCCTTGAGCGGGCCCCGGTGAAAGGAAGGTGTGAGGTTCCAGTGGGCGAGGGTCGGCTCCAGCCCAATATGCGGCGCGGCGGAGAGGCGCAGGATCACGCCATCGCGGCGCGGATAGACCGCCTGTGGGACAGGCGTGTTGGAGCTTGCCGCGTCGACGCCAGGTGGAAAGACCAGTTCGAGACCGAGCTGATTGTGCGTCGCGAGACCGATTCCGGCGAGGTTGGTCTTGAGGTTGTAGGCGTTACACATGCCGGCAAGGGCTTAGGCGGGCCGACGCGTCAAATCCAGACCTCGAGCCGGGTGCGTTCGCCGCATCGGCCGCAGGCCAGGCGCCGGCGGGCCGTGAACGGGCTGGCGTCGCCGCCCAGATGCTCGAAAGCCTCCTTCCGCCGCCAGACCGTGCGATGGCCGCAGGCCTGGCAGCGGACCTTCAGTGTGTCGCCGGGCGCGGTCATGACCCGCGCCAGGGTCTCGAACATGCCCATACGCGACGCCCTCCGGACGCGTCCGAGCTAGAACATAACGAGAACGAATGCCGGCCGCCAGCCGGTTCAGGGTGTCAATCGACGATCGAGGCGCTCTTCGAGCTGGGCCAATAGCCGGTGCGCGTCAGAACCGGCGCATGGTCCGTCGGTTGCGCCGGCGCGGCGGTCATTTCCGGGCCGCCGTTCCTGGCCGGGCCGCAGTCGCCGGTCGAGCTGGTGAGGACCTTGGCCGGCGCCCCGTCGCCGCCGGCGCTGTATCGGGTGATATGAGTGCACATCTTGCCGCCGGAGAAGGTCGAGACCTCGGTGTAGCCGCTGACGCCGGGGGGCAGGGATCCGAGTTCGACCGGCTTCAGACCTCCGGCGCCGGTGGGCAGGGTCCGCGCCTGACGCAGCATTTGCGCGGCGTCGCGGTCCATGACTTGCGACATCCGATCCATGGCCGCGAACGGCGAATTCGGACCGAACGGGTCAAGCATGGGGGCAAAGGCGAGGAAAGTCTGGGGACCGGAAAGGATGCGCACCTTGGGGGCGACATCGCCCGTGTAACGGATCTGCTCCTGCGAGCCGTCGGGCAGGCGAAGGGTCAGGACATGGCTGTTTTCCGCCGCCATGGCGCCGGCGGCGGCAAAGCCGGCGACCGCCGCGCCGGCGAGGATGAGTTTTATGTTCGTGCGCATAGAAATCTCCAGTTCGACTGGGCGCGCCGAATTTCCAGGCCGGCCGCCCGGCGACCCTCCTATAGGCCGGCAAGCGCGCAACCGTTTGACCGCCTTAGGCCGAAAATGTGACGCGATCTGAAGGGCTTGACCTGCGATCCCGTCGGCAAGGCGAAGTCCGTGGTGTTCACGGATGAAGGCCTCAGGCGTTCCGAAGAGCTGTTCACGACGATGTTCACCAGGAGGCCCTGACCTCTTGGGCCATTCTAATGGCCGCGGATTGGAGCGGCCTGGCGCGGCCTGAGGGAGCGACGCTGCGTATCTGCGCCTCCGATCAAATCATGCCCCAGAATGTGGACAATTGGGAGCGTCTGGGCACCGCGCAGCATCTGCGCGGCGTCGCGGTCGATGCCTTGCGATATCCGCGGCCTGGTCGATGAATTCCGGTGACGCGCATGGGCCTTCGTGCTCATTCTGGCGGATTGGCGGGGAGGGACAAATGGCCAGGATCGGATCTCGAACTTCACCGCTGGCGCTGACAATCTCGGCCATTTTGCTGGCCAGCACAGCCTCGGCCGCGCCTGTTCTCGAGGGCCCGCCGCCCCGCGCCCTGACCAATCCCGCGTCGGTGATCTCGCCTGCCAGCGCCAACGCCGGACCGGCGCCGATCGCCGATCTCTACGCGGCCCGGTCGCTGACCGACGCATCATGGAGCGCCGACGGCCGCTGGGTAATTCTGGGGACCAATCTCTCCGGACGCGTCAACCTGTGGCGAATGCCGGCGGATGGCGGCGCGCCTGTTCAGCTCACGGTTTCGGAAGATCGCAACTACGACGTCGCGATCACACCGGCCGGCCAGGTGATCTATCAGGCGGACCTCGCCGGCGCCGAAATCTACGACCTGTGGGCGGTCCCGCTCATGGGTGGCGCGCCGGTCAATCTGACCGCCACGCCCGAGGTGTCGGAGACCAGCGCCATCGTCTCTCCAGACGGGAAGCTCATGGCCTTCGAGAGCCGGCCGAAGACCGCGTCTTCAACCGAAATCGCCGTCATGGACCTGGCGACACGGCAAGTGCGGGTGCTCACGCATGAACAGGCGCCTGACCGCACCTGGAGCCTCGCCGGCTTTACCCAGGACTCGCGCACCCTGATCGCCAATCGCGGCGACTTCGAAGACAAGGTCTCGACCGTCCGGTCGATCGACGTGGCGAGCGGCGAGGCCAAGGCTCTCACAGCGGAGACGGGCGCTCGCGTGGAAGCCAACGCCGTCTCGCCATCGGGCGACAACATAGAGGTGACCTTTGAAGTGGACGGCGTGCGCCAAGCTGGCCTGCTCGATGCGGCCACCGGCAAGATCAGGCCGCTGAAGCCCGACGCCTGGGAGCAGACGGCCGAGGACGTTTCGCCGGACGGCCGACTGGTCATCTTCGGCGGCAACGTCGATGGCCGCGAGACGCTGTTCGCCTTTGACACGGTCAGTGGAACGAGCCGGCCGCTGCCGTTGCCGCCAGGCTTCAGCGCGGTCGCCAGCGACAGCCACGAGGGATTCTCGCCGGATGGTTCGAAGCTGCTGGTGAGCCATCAGTCCAGTGCGGCCTCGCCGGAACTGTGGGTGGTGGACCTCAAGGCCTGGAAAGCGCGTCCGCTCACGCACCTGGGCCTGGCCTCGCTTTCGGGTCTGCCACCGAGCCAAATCGTCCATTACAGGAGCGCCGACGGCACGTTGATCAGCGCCATCCTGTGGATGCCATTCAACCTCGAGCGCGACGGCCACGCCCCCGGCGTCGTCCTGCCGCATGGCGGTCCCACCGGCCAGACGATCGACACCTTCAACCGCATAGCCCTGGCCTTCGCCTCCCGCGGCTATGTGACCCTGGCGCCCAATCCACGCGGCTCGACCGGCTATGGCCGCGCCTTCGAAGAGGGAAACCGCAAGGACCTTGGTGGCGGCGATCTGGAAGACGAGGTGGCCGGCGCGAAATTCCTGGCCGCCACCGGCTATGTCGACGCCAGGCGCATCGGGATCACCGGCGGTTCCTACGGCGGCTACATGACCCTGATGGCCGTTTCCAAGACGCCGAATGTCTGGGCCGCGGGCGCCGAATGGTACGGCATCATCGACTGGGCCCACATGTACGTCACCGAGGCCCCGCCGTTGCAGGCCTACCAGAGGGGCCTGATCGGCGATCCGGTCCAGGACGCGGCGGTCTACAAGTCCTCCAGCCCGATGACCTACATGCATCAGACGACGGCGCCGCTGCTCGTCCTGCAGGGCGACAACGACATTCGCGTGCCGAAAAGCCAGGCCGAGGAGGTGGTCTCAACCCTCAAGGCCGACGGCCGAACTGTCGACGCCCATTTCTATCCCAACGAAGGCCACGGCTTCGTCAAGCGCGAAAACCAGATCGACGCGCTGGAGCGCACCATCGCCTGGTTTGACAAATACCTGAAAAGATCTGCGTCCGAAGGCCGCTGACCGGATCAGCTGCCGGCCACGCTCGGTCCGGGCTCGCCATGCCGAACGACGCGCGGCGTGACCACGATGTAGAGTTCGGTCTTGGCCTTGGTGTCGTTGTTGAGGTGAAAGATCTCTCCCAGGAGCGGGATGTCGCCCACGCCCGGCACCTTGCTCTTCGAGACAATGTCGCTGTCCTGGGTGAGACCGCCGATGACGAAAGTCTCGCCGTCCCGCACCGTCACCGAGGTCTCGGCCTCTCGCTGGCTGATCGTCGGATAATTTTGCGAATAGCCGGTGACGCTGGAGACGACGCAGAACACATGCGAGGTGACAAAGCCGTCGCTGGACACACGGGGCGCGATCTGCAGGGTGACTCCGACGTTGACGTACTGCACCTGCTGCGAAACGCCGTTTACCCCCGAGAGGGTGATCGAGGTCAGGATCGGCAGGGCGTCGCCGGTGACGATCTTCGCCTCGCCCCCGCTCTGGGCGGCGATGCGCGGCTTGGAAACGATCTTGCCGTGACCTTTCTGAATCTGGGCGAACAGAGACGCCTGCAGGGACCCGCTGACGATGCCGCGGGCCGACTGGAAGCCGGCCGGCGAGAAGCCCTCCGACGTCAGGGTCACCTGACCGATCTGGCCGCTGGTGTTCTGGAAGTTGAAGCCGACGTTTGTGGCGCCGGTCTCATCGAGTTCGACGAACTGGGTTTCGAGGATGACGCTGTCCACCGGCACGTCGATGGCGGTGATCTCCGCCTTCAGGCGGGCGATGTGCTCGGGCGATCCCTTGAGGATGATGGCGTTGAGGCGTCGGTCGATGGCGATCGAATCGTCCACCGACTGGCCAATCGGCTGATTTTGCACATCCGGACTGGTCGGCGGCGGCGTATAGCTCTGTTGGCCATTCATGCTCGCCGAACCGAAATTGGGCTCGTGGGGAATGAAATTATCGTTCGACTTCACCGTCTGGCCCGCTGAGAGCAGGCCCACCACTTCGCTGACGTCGGCATATTTGAGCGGCACCACTTCGAAGCCATCCTCGCCCGGAAGCGGGTCGGTCTCATGCGGAAGGGCGCCGACCGTCTGATTGGGATCGCCCGTGGCGATCTGGATGGCGTGACCGGTCTTGAAATCGAGGACGAGTACGCCGTTGTCACCCGCTTTGGCGGTGAGATCGGCTGGCGTGGAGGTGGCGAAGCGCAGGATGAGGATGGTGTCGTTCTGTTCGAAATCGACCTTCTGGAGCAGGCCCTTCAGAGCGCCCGGCACCCGAGCCGCAGGACCTCTGGAGGACAGGGCGAACCCGATCGCCGGATGCATGTTGCCTGTCTGGATGATCGAATAGGTCGGCGCTTTAGGGGTGAAGGTGAGAATCAGCTGGCTCTCGGTGGGGCTGATTTCCTTGACCTGGACGTCGGTCAGCACCGCTGGCGGCGGGGGCGGCACGGTGATGTCTGCCACCGCGGGTGTGGCGAACAGGATCAGCGCCATCAGGCGTAGCAATAATGCCAGCGGCTGGACTCGGCCGCGAAGGAAAACACGCGGACCTTGTCCGGACATCACCTGAAATCCCACCCGAAAGTTCACGCGCGCAAGTCTAGTCCCAGACTTGCGCACTGAACACCGAGGCGTTTGGTCGCGTCAGAACGCCGTATCGCCGTTCGGCGCGCCGAGTCCCGTCAGGCCATCGTAGCTGACTTCGCCCGTACGCAGGCAGATGCCGCCACAGGAGCCGTTGCTTCCGGAGACGACGTCATGGAAGGCCGAAGACGGCGCCATGCAGGGATTGCGGCCGTAGAACACCGAGTCGTTGCGTTAGGTGCCGCCGATGAGCGGGGCTGCGACGCTGGCGCCGCCGACACGATAGAAGCCCACGCCCGCAGAAAGGAAACTGTGGAACACGAGCACCCCCGTGTTTGGGTCCGCGATGGCCGAGACATCAGCTTCCGCTCGCATGGGGCAGAGGCTGTTGTTGGCCGTGTTGACGCGCGACGGCGTTTGCCAGGTTGGCGCCTCATAGGCCGCGCTTCAGGGCTCCATCGCCTGGCCGCGCATATACATCGATTGCACGGCGATGCGGCCCGGCCCGGTGAATCGATTGATATAGAACATGGCGTGATTGCCGAACCGGCCCAGCGGCAGGCGCGAGGCGATCGTCTCCATCCCCACCATTACATCCTTGTAGAGCCAGGAGCCGGGCTCGACGTCGATGCTTTCGCCGTCCTCCAGAGTCTTCTCGAACACCTGGCCGTAAGCATAGAGCCAGAGGACGCCATCGCCCTTGCCGGCGAAGAACTTGTGGATGTTGTAGGCCTGGGTCTGGTGGAGCAGGCCGGAAGCGCCGCGTACATGGATCACCTCGAGGCCCACCGCCCGCGTGGCCGCCAGAAAGCGGCGCTCATGGACGTGCATCTCGCGGCCGAGCGGCATTTGGAGAGTGACGATGCGTCCTGGCCCGTCGCGTCGAAAGGCGATCATCCCCGCGCCGCTGGCTTCGGCGATAAGCGCGCTGTCGCCGCCCGCCGCCTTCTTCATCCCACCATTGGGCTCGCGCAGGGTTATGACCACCGAAGGGTGTTTCCAAAGCAGAGTCTGCTGTTCGAAATAGACCTGCGTCTTGCTCACATCGATGGTGAGCACCGGCACGATGTCATCGGCCACATGAAAGGCGACGTCGGCGTAGGCCTGAGCCTTGCCCTTGGGCGGAATGAGATTTGGCAGAGTCTCCATTCGACCCGCTTCTGAAATATGATTGCCGGGCGGCGCGATTTACCGATCCCAACTTCTCTCTCGCTGGCGATGTTATTGTCAAGCCGGCGAACTGAGCGACTCCGGAAAGAAAAAGGCCCCGGAACGGGCGTTCCGGGGCCAATTCAAGACCTTAACCTGTGTTTAGAAGGCGGTGGCTCCGTTCGGCGTACCCCAGCCCGTCGGGCCGTCGTAACCCTTCCCTGCTGTGCAGAAGTATGTGCCGCCGCACGAGCCGTTGCTGCCGGACGTGATGTCGTGGAACGCAGAAGTACCGCCGCTGGTCCAGAGTTTGCTGGCGCAGTAGGGGCCGTTGCCGCTAGTCCCGCAATTCACACCGACCTCGCCATAGATTCCGCCCAGGAGCGGAGAGGCGACGCTGGTGCCGCCAAACACCATCCAGGCTGAGCGCGTCCCGCCCGGTGGACCATAGACGGCCACGCCGGTATTTGGGTCGGCCACAGCCGAGACATCCGTCTCCATGCGCTTGGTGCACAGCGTGTCGGTTTGCCAATTCGGCTTGCCGTAGACCGTGCTGCAGCCGCTGCCGGTGCCAGACCAGACAGTCTCGGAGACACGGGTCGAGCCGCTCATGGTCAGGCTCGTGCCGCCCGCCGCCACGACATGCGGCGAGGTGGCCGGGAATTGGTCGCCATAGCCGCTATCGCCTGCGCTGGCGAGGATCGTCACGCCCGGGTGGTTGTAGGCCGACTCATAGGAAGTCGTGCCGCTCTCGCCGCCGCCATAGCTGTTGCTGATCACCAGCGCGCGCTTGGCCGCGGCTTCGTTCACCGCCTGACCAAGGTTGGCGTAGCTGGTCGAGCTGGCCTCAACCAGCAGGATCTTGCAGTTGGGACACATGCTGCTGACCATGTCGAGGTCGAGCGCTTGTTCCTGATCCCATCCGGTGTTGGTCCTCGGAAGGTTACTGCCTCCGGTCTGGTTGATGATCGTCAGGCAGCCGCTGGCCGTAGTGCAGGCCGGCAGGCCCATCGTCGAACGGTAGACCGCAAGATCCGAGGCGGCATTGGGATAGCCATAGGCGTCGACGATGGCGACTGTCGTCGAGGCGCTACCCGAGCCGGTGATGCCATAGGCCGCGCGCAGTGTCGTTGAGCCATAGCCGGCCGGGCTCGCGTTGCGCGTCACATTGTTGGTCAGGATGTTGCCGGCGGCGTCAGTCACCACGTGGGCGAAGCAACGCGCCGTGAGCGGACCTTCAGTGGCCGGGCACACCTTGGCATGGAAGGTCCGTCCTGAACGTTCGACCGGACCGGCCGCCCTGAATTGCTGACCCGAGGCGGCCGATACGCCAGCGAGGGCCACAATGCCGGCCGCAAGGACCAGCTTGGAATGAATTGTCATTAAGCTCCCCGGTTTGGAATTGTTATGCTTACGTCGCCCTGTAGGGCGCGAGTCCTGAGCCTATGTTCGATCAGGCCGGGCTGCAATGAATGTTTTGGAGGGCCTCTCTTCGGTCACTCGGACAAATGAGCCATGGCAGCGTCGGCCATCGCTCCGGCCGCCGCCGGGCTGCAATCCGCAGAAGAATGTGGTGCTCGTCCCCAACGGCGAGTTCGCGCTCAATCGGCTTTCCGACCTGGCGCGATCCAGGTGATCGTGTCCCAGGCGTTGCGAATGGCCAATAGCACCAGGGTGAGCAGCACGGCGGCCATAGCCTTGGACGCCCACGGCCAATGGGCTCCCACCCCCACGGCGGCGAGGGTCAGGACGAGGTAGAGGCAAGCAGGCGCGCCGGCGTAGAGCCAGAAGTCGGACCAGTGCGGCGCGCCAAAACCCTCTGGGGCGCGCAGGATGCCATGGGCGGAACGCAGGCAGCAGGCGAAACCGGCCAGGGCGATCAGGATCACGAGCGTCGCTGTTTCCGCCGGCGCCAGTCCGGGCGCCTCGATGATGGCGCTGATCGAAAACACGGCCGCGAAATGGACGATTGTCGGCGTCAGGTAGATGGCGGCGCCGCGCAGGGATCTCGACCGGTCGCCGCCGGCGGTCAGAGTGACGACCACGAACATCAGGCCGATGAGGCCGGCCGCCGCCGAGCCGATCAGGAAGTAGAAATTGCTCCAGCCAGGCGACACGGATCTATCCTTCTGCCAGCCTGGCGATCGCCTCGCCTGTGAGCCGCCGGGTCGTCCAATCGGTCAGGGCGGAAGCCCCAAGGGAATCATAGAAAGCGATCGAGGGAGAGTTCCAGTTCAGCACCGCCCATTCCAGCCGCCCCAGGTTCTCGGCGCGGCAGCGTCTGGCCAGGCCGGCGAGCAGCGCCTTGCCGACGCCTCGGCCGCGGGCGAGGGGTCGCACATAGAGGTCTTCCAACCAGATGCCCGCCCGCCCGACAAACGTCGAGAAATTGTAGAACCACAGGGCGAAACCAATGCCCTCGTCGCCGTCCCAGGCGATGTCGCACCAGGCCCTCGGCGGGTCGCCAAACAGGGCGCGTTCGACATCGGACAGGCTGATAACAGCCTCGTGCGCCAGGCGCTCGTACTCGGCGAGTTCCAGGATCAGGGCTTGAACAAGTCCGGCGTCCTCTGGGCGTGCGGGTCTGATCGAGAAGCGGGTCATGCCGCCCCTGGATAGAGCCGGACGTCGGCCGACGGAAGCAGCGAGGCTGCGAGCGAAGGCGTCATTCCCTGGAGTCGAGATTGAAACTGGACGAGATCGTCCCGCATAGGCTTAAAGGCGGCTTGATCGGGAAAGAGCGTTTTCCCGCGCAGACCGGCGTCTAAAGGGTGGGCATGAGCGGGCGACGAAGCCAGCGGTTGCGCGTGGCGCTTGTCACCGGCTCATACAATTTCATCGCTGACGGCGTGGCGCTGACGCTCAATCGCCTGGTCGCCTATCTCGAGAGCGTGGGCGTGGAGGTGCTGATCATCGCGCCGGTGGCCAAGACCGCCGCGTTCGATCATGCCGGCGAGGTGGCGCCCGCGCCCTCGGCGCCGTTCCCGTTCCGCAACGACTATCGGCTGGCCTTCGGCCTGACGCCCGCCTTGCGTCGCCGCCTCGAGGCATTCGCGCCCGACATCGTTCATGCGGCCACGCCGGACTGGCTGGGCTATCAGGCGCTCACCTTCGCCAGGGCGCGCGGCATTCCGGCGGTGGCCTCCTATCACACCCGCTACGAGACCTACCTCAAGGACTACGGCCTGGGCTTTCTCAGCGACGTCCTGACCGAGTGGTTGAAGCGCTTCTATGGCGGCTTCGATGAGGTCTATGCGCCGTCGCCGTCTATGATCGACAGCCTGATCGCCGACGGCTTTGCCGACAACATCGCGCTGTGGGGCCGCGGCGTCGATACTCAAAGGTTCGATCCGGCCAGGCGCAGCGGCGCCTTCCGCGCCCGCCTGGGATCGGACGACGAGACCTCGGTGATCGCCTTCGTCGGCCGTCTTGTGCGCGAGAAGCGGTTGGACACTCTTGGGCAGGTCTCAGAGCGCATCGCTCATCTGGACCATCGACTGCTTGTCGTCGGCGATGGACCTGACCGGGCGATGCTCGAACAGGCCGTACCACATGCCTTCTTCACCGGCTTTCTGACCGGCGAGGACCTGGCGACGGCCTATGCCTCGGCCGACATCTTCCTCTTTCCCAGCGATACCGAGACCTTCGGGGCGGTGACTCTCGAAGCCATGGCCAGCGGCCTCCCCGCCGTCTGCGCCGACGCCACCGGGAGTCGGAGCCTGGTGGTCCCCGGCGTCACCGGATTCCTGGCGCCGCGGGGCGCGGCCGCAGTCTTCGCCGGCCATATCGAGACCCTGGCGCGGGATCCGTCTCTCAGGAGACGGATGGGAGCGGCGGCGCGCGCCCGCAGCTTGAGTTTCACCTGGGATGCGGACATGGCGAGCCTGCTCGCCCGCTACGAAGCGCTGGCCAGCCGTCCCAACCGTGCGGTCGCCTGACCGGTTCATGAAAATCGTCGACGTCTGCGGTTTCTACGCCGCCGCCGGCGGAGGCGTGCGCCGCTATGTCGACGCCAAGTTCGCCGCCGCCGAACGCACAGGCCATCGACTGACGGTCATCGCGCCGGGCGCACAAACGCAGTTTGAAGAAAGGGCCGGCGGCGAGGTGGCCTGGGTGGCTTCGCCGCCGATGCCGTTCGATCCCCGGTATCGCCGTTTCGGCGCGCGGGCGGCCGTCTGGGCGGCGATCGAGGCGGCCGCGCCGGACGTGCTCGAAGCCTCCTCGCCCTGGACCAGCGCCTCGATCGTGGCGACCTGGACTGGCCGGGCGAAACGCTCGCTCGTCTTCCATCAGGACGTGGTCGCGGCCTACGCCCACACGACGCTCGACGGCGTGCTGGGCCGCCGGGCCATCGACTCCCTGTGCGCGCCGTGGTGGTCGCGAATCCGGAGGCTCTCGAGGAGATTTGATGTTACCGTCGCCGGCGGCGAGTGGCTGGCGAAGCGGCTCAGCGATCACGGCGTCGCCAATGTGGTCGCCGTTCCCTTTGGCATCGAAGCCGGACGCTTCAAGCCGGGTCAGCGGGACGAGGGCCTGCGGGCGGAGCTGCTGGCGAAGTGCGGCCTGGGGCCAGAGGCCAAACTCCTGCTGGCAGTCTCCCGTTTCCATCCGGAAAAGCGGTTGCCGGCCGTGATCGCGGCCGCGTCGCAGGCCCGCCGCCGGCGGCCCGATCTCGGCCTCGCGATCGTCGGTGAGGGACTCGCCGAGGCCGCGGTAAAACGGGCTGCGGCCAAGGCCGGCGGCGTCGCCCTGCTGGGGGCGGTCGGGAATCGCGAGGCGCTGGCCCGGATCTACGCCAGCGCCGACCTGTTTGTTCACGGCTCGGCGGCGGAGACCTACGGCCTGGCGGTGGCGGAGGCGATCGCCTCAGGTCTGACTGTGGTCGCTCCGGCCGGCGGCGGGGCCGGCGACCTCGCGCGCAGCGGCTATTCGATGCTCTATCGTCCTGGCGATGCGGCCGACGGGGCCCGCGCGATCCTCGAGGCTCTGGCCGGAAGAGCCGATGCGCCCAGCGCGCCGTCGCCCGGAACCCTCGACGAGCACTTCGCGGCGCTCTGCGCGCTTTATGAGCGCCTGGCTCCGCCTCTTTAGACCCGTTCGATGATGATCGCGGGCGCCATGCCGCCGGCGGCGCACATGGTGACCAGCCCGCGCTTGAGGTCGCGGCGCTCGAGCTCGTCGAGCACGGTGCCGATGAGAATCGACCCGGTCGCGCCGATCGGGTGGCCCAGCGCCATGGCCCCGCCGTTGACGTTGACCCTGTCGCGGTCGAGGCGCAGGTCGCGGATGAACTTCTCCGCCACCACCGCGAAGGCCTCGTTGATCTCGAAGAGATCGATATCGTCCAGGGTGAGGCCGGCCTTGGCCAGAACCTTGCGCGCCGCCGGCACCGGGGCGTTGAGCATCAGGGTCGGGGAATCACCCATGTTGGCCATGGCCACCACCCGGGCGCGCGGTTTCAGCCCGTGGGCCTCGGCGTAGGCCGGGGACGCCAGAAGCACAGCTGCGGCGCCGTCGACCACGCCCGATGAGTTGCCCGCGTGGTGCATGTGGACGATCTCGAGGTCCGGATAGACCTTGTTGATCATGCCGCCCAGCGTCGTGCCGTCGGCGTCGACCGGCACACCCGCCATGGCCTCGAACGACGGCTTCAGCGCCGAAAGCGCCTCGATCGTGGTGCCGGGCCTGGGAAACTCCTCATGGTCCAGGGCCACCGAGCCGTCGTCGCGGTAGACCGCTGTCAGCGACTTGTCGAAGCGGCCGGCCTTGATGGCGGCGTCAGCGCGCTGCTGGCTGAGCAGCGCCAGTTCGTCGAGCGCCAACCGGTCGATGCCTTCCAGGGTGGCGATGGCGTCGGCGCAGATCCCCTGCTGGGTCTGCGGGTGGCGGGCGCGCAGCCGCTCGTTGCCGCCGTCCAGGAGCATGGGGCCGCTCGGATCGCGTGAGGAGGAGGTGTAGGACATCATCTCCGTGCCGCCGGCGATGACCAGATCCTCCATGCCCGACATGATCGAGGCGGCCGCGAAATTCACAGAGGTGATACCGGAGCCGCAGAAGCGGTCGAGCGTCGTGCCGCTCGCCTTGGTGTCGTAGCCGGCGTCGAGCGCGGCCATGCGGCCGAGGTCGAAACCCTGCTTGCCGCGCTGGCTGCTGGTGCCCCAGATGATGTCGTCGACCTCGGTGGTGTTGAGGTTGTTGCGCTCCTTGATCGCCTTCAGGACGGTGGCGGCCAGATGTTGTGGATGGAAGTCGGCCAGGGCGCCCTTGCCGACCTTGCCGATGCCGCGCGGCGTGCGGCAGGCGTCGATGATATAGGCTTGCGGCATGGGAGCGTCCTCTCCGGCTGACGACTTCAAACAACCGTTTTGAGAGTGAACGCGATCGGACGCAAGTCTGACGCCGGGTCAGGGCGATAGCGTCGCCGCTCGGCCCATGCGATCATCGCGACGGCCGACGCCGTCGGCGGCTTGAAGATTGGGGGAAGCAACGTGCGGATGGCGCCTTGCGGCGCCACGCTTGGTGCTTGCGGCAGGGCCCTGCAGGAATTGGGCGACGTGCTGAAGGCCGCTGACCAACCGCCGAAATAGAAATCCCGGCGCCCGCCGCCCAGCCTCACCGGCGCGCCAGCAGGAAGGACCCTTCGATGCCCGAGATGATCCGCGCGCCGAGCCGGCAATACCGGTCCATCACCATGGACAGCCACCGCTGGGATGCCTTTCAGCCGCGCGCCGGCGACATCATCATCGGCACCTATCCCAAGTGCGGCACCACCTGGACGCAGAGGATCGTCGATCTGCTGGTCTTCCAGACGCCGGAGCCCCGGCCAGCGACCCGGACCGCGCCCTGGCTGGACGCGGTAATTTTCAATCCCGTCGAAGAAGACCTGGCGAGCCTGGAGGCCCAGACGCATCGCCGGTTCGTCAAGACCCATCTGCCTCTGGACTCGGTGCCGATGTGGGAGGGTGTCAGCTACATCCACGTGGCGCGCGACGGGCGCGACTCCTGCATGAGCTTTCACAACCATCAGCTTCACACCAAGCCGGAATTCCGCGCCAAGCTATTCGGCGACATGATGAGAAATCCCAAGCTCATGGAGGCATTGCAACGATCCACGAGACCGCGCTCGCCAGTGGTGCCGGAGGATCCGCGCGCGTTCTTCCATTCCTGGATCGAAGCGGCCGAGGCGGAGGTGACGGAGGGCTATGGCGTCGACCTGCCGTTCTTCGAGTTCGAAACGACCTACTGGCGTGAGCGCACGAGGCCCAACCTTCTGCTGGTGCATTACAACGACCTGAAGAGCGATCTCGCCGCGGAGATGGCGCGCATCGCCGACTATCTGGAGATCGAGGTTCCGGCGGCGGTCATGCCGTCCCTGGTCGAGGCGGCCGGGTTCCAATCCATGAAGCGCGATGCCGCGGCGATCGCGCCCAACGCGGAGGACATATGGGAAGGCGGCGCCGAACGCTTCGTGTTCAAGGGCGTCAACGGGCGCTGGCGCGATGTCCTGACCGGGGAGGACCTGGCCCGCTACGACGCGCTGGTCAGGCAGAAATGGAGTCCGGCTCAGGCGGCCTGGATCGAGGGCGGCCAGCGCGCGGCAGGCGATCCGCGGACCCTGTCCGACGCCACCGCCTGACCGTCGTCAGATCGCTTCCAGCGCCAGGCCGCGCGTGCGCGGACCGAAGAGGGCGATGACCGCGGCCGTTCCCGCCAGGGCGCCGGCGATCAATACAAAGACGCCGGGGCCGCCGAAGCCCGCCAGGGTCCAGGCGATCAGGTAGCTGGAGAGCGCGGCGGAGAGCCGGCTGAACGAATAGACGAAGCCGACGGCGCGGGCGCGCATGGCGGTGGGGAAAAGCTCGCTCTGGTAGGCGTGATAGGCAAGGCTCATCAGCGAACTTCCGCCCGCCACGGCCATGCCGACGAAGGTGAAGAGGACGAGACCGGAAGTCGCCGTCATCTGGGCCATGACCAGGCCGAAGGCGGCGGCCGTGAGCGCGCCGGCGACGATCAGCCATTTGCGCTCGAAGCGGTCGGCAATGTTGAGGAAGACGAGAGGCGCCACCGGGGGGACGAGGGCGAGAGCGACGCTGTAAGCCAGGGACTGGCTGAGCCCTACGCCCTGGGCGACGAGGAGGGTCGGCAGCCAATTGGCGAAGCCGTAGTAGCCGAGCGTCTGCAGCAGGTGAAAGACGATCAGGGTCAGGGTGCGCCGACGCCATGGCGGCGCGAACAGCGAGGGTGGCAGTCCGGCCTGCGATACTGCGGCGGCCGGCGGCGACTGGGGTTGGGGGAGGGGGCGGCCGAGCTCGGCCGAGACCCTGGCTTCGATCATCCTCGTGACCCGGTCCGCCTCGTCTGAACGGCCGTGTTCGGCGAGCCAGCGCGGCGATTCCGGCAGGCGACGCCGCACGCTCCAGGCGCCGACGGCGGCGAGCGCCGGCAACAGTGCCAGCCAGCGCCAGCCGTCGAGTCCGAAGTGTCGACCGGGTATCAGCCGCCAGGCGAGAACGGACAGCAGCGGCACGGACAGGAACTGGATCGACGCGCTGACCGCGAAGGCCCGCCCGCGCAGGGCCTTGGGCATGAGCTCGGCGAGATAACAGTCGATCGCCACCAGCTCGACGCCCACTCCGAGGCTGGCGACGAGCCGCCAGGCGTCGATGGCCAGGCTGTTGGCTTGGAAGGCCATGACGCAGGTGGCCAGGGCGTACCACAGGAGGGCTGCGGTGAAGATCGGCCGGCGGCCCAGGCGGTCGGCGACCGTGGAGAAGACCAGAGCGCCCAGCCACAGGCCTGCGAAGGTGGCGGCGATGAAACTGGCCTGGTCGGCAAAGCCGAAAAGGCCGGCGGCGCCGGCATGGAATACGCCGGCCGCGACCAGCCCAAGGCTCAGCGGGGCCGAGAGGAAGATGTCGTAGATTTCGAAGAAGGCGCCGAACGAGATCAGGGCGACCAGCGTCCAGAGATACCGGCAGGCCGGCAGGCGATCGAGCCGCTCGGCGATGGTGCTCCCGGCCAGCATCACCCCTCCACTTAAGCCCCGCTTACGCGGCGGCGGGCGCTGTGGATAGGGCGACGCCCTGCGCCGGCGCAGTTGCCGCTCGATGGTTGGCCGGCGTAGCATCCTCACACTGGCGGCCCACCCGATGTCCGTCCGATCGAAGGGAAGAGATCATGGCCAACGCGACCACCACCGAGAAGCCGAGTTATCTTGGGCTCCTGAACGCCATTTCCCTGGGCGAAAGCACGGCCGGAGTGGCCCTGGAAGCCTGGGCGAAGGCAACGCCCAACGAGGACCTGGCCTGCGTCCTGCGCCTGGTGGCCGCGCGGGAGACCAGCCACGGCGAAGTGTTCCGCCGTCGCCTGTACGAACTTGGCTATTCGCTGAGGGAAAAGGCCGATCCCCGGGCGGCCGAGCAGTTTGCCAGGCTCGCCGATCCCAACATCAGCGACCGGGACAAGATTCCTCGCCGCCGTGAGGACGGCGCGGACCCCTTCGGGGAGATTCGCCGGCGCATGGCCGAGGGCGACTTCGATCCCATGACCGTCAATCTGATGAACTGGTACATCGCCGAGGAGAAGGACAGCGAGCGGCGCCTGCGCGACGCCTATGATGCGGTGCGCGAGGGCGGTCGCCGGAAGAGCAGCGCGCGTCAGGCCGAGGAACCGAGCGCCGACGCCGAGGCGATCATGGCCTGCATGACGGCCGGCTTCGCACGGTTGGAAAAGGCCATGGAGAAGCTGGCCAAGGTCCGCAAAGCCTGAACGCCGGCCGGCTTGACGCCGTCGCTGGATCCGGAGGCCCAGAAGGCATGACCGACTCCATCCTCTACGAAACCGCAGACGGCGTGGCGACGATCACGCTCAACCGGCCGCAGAAGCGCAACGCGCTCAACCTCGAGGCCTACGAGGCGCTGGAGGCGGCGCTGCGCCGGGCGGTGCGCGACCCAGCGGCGCGCTGCGTGATCGTCACCGGCGCCGATCCGGCCTTCTGTTCGGGCGACGACGTCGTCGAGCTGATGGCGACGCCAAGGCCGCCGACCGAGGATTCGCCGGTGGTCCGCCATCGGCCCACACCCGCGGCCATGGCCGCGCTCGAGTGCGACAAGCCGTTGATCGCCGCGGTCAACGGTCCGGCCGTCGGCTGGGGCATGGAGCTGGCGCTCTACGCCGATATCCGCCTGGCCTCGGAGCGGGCCCGCTTCGCCGAGCTGTTCATCAAGCGCGGTCTTGTCTGCGACGTTGGCGGCTTCACCCGTCTGCCGGCGATCGTCGGGCCGGCCAAGGCGGCGGAGCTGCTGTTCACCGGCGATCCGGTCGACGCCGCGGAGGCCTTGCGCATCGGCCTGGTGACGGCGGTGACGCCGCATGATCAACTGATGGCCCGCGCCCGCGCCCTGGCCGGGCGGATCGCGGCCAACGCCCCGCTGGCCCTGCGCTACATGAAGGAGGGGTTGAGGCGCGGCGCCCACGGCGATCCGCGCGAGGTCGGCGCCTGGGCGATCGAAACCATCCGCCGTCTGATGCGCACCGAGGATCACAAGGAGGGCGTGGCCGCCTTTCTCGAAAGGCGGGAGCCGGTATTCAACGGCCGCTGAAAAGCCGGCGGATTCTACTGGCGGTCGCCTGCGACATATTTTCCATCGGCCAAGGATTGCTTGACACCAGGGCAGGCGCTCCACAGGCTCATGGCCCGTCGTCGCGGGTGAGGCGGCGACATGGGGGCCCGATGTCAGCGATGTTCAAATTCCATGTCCGGCGCGAGGTTGGCGTCGGTTTCGCGTGCGCCTTCATGGCGACGACGGCGATGACGCCGGCCTTCGCCCAGGACGCAACCGCCAGTCGCCAGTTCGGCCAGGCCGCGCCGGAGCGACAGTTCTCCAGCACGCCGGCGGCCACCAAGGCCCCGACCAAGGCGACTCCGGTCAAGGCCAAGGCGACTCCGGTCAAGGCCAAGGTGCGGGCGAAGGCCAAGTCGCCTGTCAAGACGGCCAAAGCCGCCAAGGCGCGGAAACTTGCCTCGAACGCCTCGACCGGGTCTGACCCGGCGACGATCGACACTACCGCCAAGACGCCGGTCAAGGCCGATGCCGCGAGCGCGCCGGCGACTCCGGCCGCCGCGACGCCTGCCGCGGTCGCTCCGCCGCCCGTGGTCGCGGCCAAACCGGCCCCTGCGCCAACGCCGGCCGCGCCGCAGGCTCCGCCGTTCGTGCTCTATGGCGGCATCGCCGCGGCTGTGCTCGCGGGCCTTGCCGCCCTCTTCGCCTTCGCCGGCGGACGTCGCAAGCCAAAGCCGGCGTCGGCCATGGACCGGGCTGTCGAATCTCTGTTCTCCGAACCTGAGCCTGTACCGGCGCCGCCTGCGCCGATGGTCGAGGCGGCCAAATCACCTGTCCCCGTCGAGGTCGCCGTCGGGGTCGCCGACAAGGCGCCGCCCCGGAAGCGCAAGCCGGCCGCGCCGAAGACTGCCAAGGCGGCGGTTGTAGTCGCGACGCCTGAGCCGGTGAAAGTCGTCGAAGCGGCGCCGGTGGTCGTCGCCGCGCCTGAGCCGGTGGACGTCGTCGAAACGGCGCCGGTGGTCGTAACTGCGCTAGAGCCTGTGAAGGTCGAAGCGGCGCCGGTGGTTGTCGCCTCCGCTGAGACTGAAGCCGCCCCGATCGCCAAGCCGCGTCCCAGGAAGAGTTCCACGGCGACCAAGAAGGCCGTGGCTGCGACGCCGCCGGCCAATGACGACGCCGCTCCGGTCAAGGCCAAGCCGCGCCGCCGTTCGACGGCTGCTTCGGCTCAATAATTCGTCAGAAACGAGAACGGGCGCCGCGGCGCCCGTTCGTGTGACCGTACCCGGTCAGTAGATCGCGGGCCGCTCAGGCTCCGGCGCCGGCGTTGTCTTTTTAACCGGCTTGGGCGGAGTCTTGACCGCGGTGGCCAATTTCTCGGACTTGCCTGGCGCGGCGCTGGCTGTCGCCTTCGGAGCCGTCTTGACCGGTTCGGCCTTGGCATCCACCGGCTTCGCCGGCTCGACTTTCGCCACTTCCGGCTTCGGCGACTGGTCGCCGCACTTGCTCATTACGCCCGCCTTGCAGGCCTTGACGTCGTCCTGCCAGGTCGCCAGTTCGGACGCGTGGCGGTCGTTCTCGGCTTTCACCTGGGCGTCGTAGTCCGCCATCTGCTTGGCGTAGGCATCGGCTGCGGCTTTCTTCTCGGCGTCGTAGGTCGAGACCTGGGCGTCGTAGTCGACCATGGAGGTTTTGACGGCCGCCGGGTCCGCTGGCGCGGGCGGCGGGGTCAACAGGGCCTGGGCGCGATCGCGGGTCGCGGAGGCTTCGGCGTCGCCGGGTTCGAGATCGAGCGCGTGGTTGGCGTCGGCCAGGGCCGACTTCTCCTGGTGCGAGGCCAGATAGGCTTCCGCCCGCTTGACGAAGGCCAGTTCCTGGTCGGACCGCCCCAGCTTGTGAGAATCGATCGCCGTCGTGAACAGGCGTATCGCCGTGATGTTCTCGCCCTTGTCGAGCGCCGCCAGCCCGGCCTTGGCGTCCTCGAGCGGACTTGCGAAAGCAGCGCCCGCCGCCAGGGCGGTCACCGCGGCCGCGGCCAGAAATACGTGTCTCATCGCTACACTACCCCCGAAAAACAAACGACACGCGGCGATCGAACGCACCAAGCGAGTCCATCACACCGGTTGGCTGCAGAGAATAGAAAGTGTCGGAAGTCCTGTCAGCGCGGTCAGTTGACGCACCAAATGGTCAAGCTTGAGGAAAGGATTCCGCCGCCAGAGCCTCGAGCCTGGAAAGATCGATGTCGGCCAGTCTCTCCACATTGACGCAGCCCTGGCCGGTCGTGACCTTGCCGAGCGCCGCCACCTTCGGGTTGTTCTCCGCCTGGCCGGTCACATAGAGGGCGAACGCGCCCTTGCGCGGCGAGAAACCCAGCTGACAGATCTCGCCCTCGCGGCCGCTTTCATAGCGATAGCGACGAACTCCGAAACCGATGACGCTCGGCCCCCACATCCGCGGCGGCTCGCCCGAGACCTTGGCCATCAGCGCCGCCAGCGCGGCTGCGTCCGCTCGCCGTCCATCCGGCTCGATACCGGCCAGGAACGTTTCGACCGAAGCGTCATTCGCCTGGGTCTTGTTCGGTTTCGCGCTCATCGCGGTCCAGCCAAGCGCGGCAAAGGGCGCAGGCCTGTCGATTCTAAACGCTGATCAGCTGTGGACTTGCCCCCACGGCGCTCCCGGCGCAAACATGACGGCGCCGTCAGTAAATTTGGAGAAGCGACCATGGACGACGCGGGCAGCGACATCCGCCGTGCGGCGCGCGAACATGCCTATTCGATGCCGATCGAGGATATCAGTCCAATCGATCCGGATCTCTTTTTCCACGACACCCTGTGGCCCTATTTTGAGCGGCTCCGGGCCGAGGATCCGGTTCATTTCGCCGTCGACGAGAAGTTCGAGAACGGCCCCTATTGGTCGATCACCAAGTACAACGACATCATGGCGGTGGAGACCAACCACCAGGTTTTCTCCTCCGAACCGGCGATCACCATCTTCGACCCCGAAGAAGACTTCCAACTGCCGATGTTCATCGCCATGGATCCGCCCAAGCACGATGCCCAGCGCAAGACGGTGAGCCCGATCGTCAGCCCGGGGAACCTCGTCAACCTCGAACCGATCATCCGCGAACGGGCGGCGGCGATCCTCGACGAAGACGTGCCTGTCGGCGAGGAATTCAATTGGGTCGACAAGGTCTCCATCGAGCTCACCACCATGACGCTCGCCACCCTTTTCGACTTCCCATGGGAGGACCGGCGCAAGCTCACCCGCTGGTCGGACGTAGCGACGACGCCCGTGGGCACCGAACATAGCCTGGTGGAGAGCGAAGAACAGCGTCGCACCGAGCTCTTCGAGTGCGCCGACTATTTCCTGAGGCTCTGGGAGCAGAGGGTCAAAGAGCCGCCGAAGAACGACCTCATCTCCATGCTCTGCCACGGCGAGAGCACCAGGAACATGGATCGCATGGAGTATCTGGGAAACCTGATCCTGCTGATCGTCGGCGGCAATGACACCACCCGCAACACCATCTCCGGCAGCATCTTCGCCCTCAATAAGAACCCCGATCAGTTCGCCAAACTGAGGGCCGATCCCTCCAGGATTCCGGCCATGGTCTCCGAGACCATCCGCTGGCAGACGCCGCTGGCCTATATGCGCCGCACACTCAAGGAAGACGTGACCATGCGCGGCAAGACGATGAAGGCCGGCGAGAAGGTTCTGATGTGGTACGTCTCCGGCAACCGCGACGACGAGGTGATCGTCGAGCCCAACCGCTACAACATCGAGCGCGAGCGGCCGAGGCAACACCTGTCGTTCGGCTTCGGCATCCATCGCTGCGTGGGCAACCGCCTGGCCGAGCTGCAGCTCAAGATCATCTGGGAGGAGATCCTCAAGCGCTTCCCCAAGATCGAACTCACCGGCGAGCCGGAGCGCGTCTACTCCAGCTTCATCCATGGCTACACCAGACTGCCGGTGGTGATCGAGACGCGCAACAAGGTGACGGCTTAAGGCCTCTGCTCGAAGCGACATCGGGCGGAAGTTGGCGTCGCTTGACGCCTTGCGCCGCGCGGTCCCATGAAGCGGCGATGACCGACCCTATCGGCCCGACCTCGCACAGCTTCATCTCGCAGCGCCTTCGCCTTCACTATGTGGATTGGGGCAATGCCGGCGCGCCGCCGCTCATTCTCGTTCACGGCGGCCAGGACCATTGCCGCAACTGGGACTGGGTCGCCACCGACCTGCGCCGCGACTTCCACATCATCGCCCCCGACCTGCGCGGCCACGGCGATTCCGCCTTCTCGCCCAGCGGCGACTATTCGATGATGGCCTTCGTCTACGACCTCGCCCAGCTCGTCCACCAGCTGGCGCTGGGTCCGGTGCGGATCATCGCCCACTCGTTGGGCGGCGCTATCGCCCTGCGCTATGCGGGGGTCCTGCCGGGTACGGTCGACAAGCTGGTGGCGATCGAGGGCATGGGGCCTTCGCCGGCCATGCAGGCCGAGCGCGCCAATGTGCCGGTGGAAAGGCGCATCGCCGCCTGGATCGAGCGCGAGCGGGCGCTGGCCGGCCGTCAGCCGCGCCGCTATGCCTCGATCGAGGACGCCTTCCGCCGCATGCAGGAGGAGAACAAGCACCTCACTGCGGAACAGGCCCGCTATCTCACCGTCCATGGCGTCAGCCAGAACGAGGACGGCACCTACAGCTGGAAATTCGACAACTACGCGCGTGGCGGTCTGCCGGTGGATGTCTCACAGGACGAGTTGCATCGGCTGTGGGGCAACGTTACCTGTCCGACCCTGCTGGTTAACGGGGCCGAGAGCTGGGCCTCCAATCCCGAAAAGGACGGTCGGATCAGCCACTTCCGGAACGCGCGGGTGACGGTGTTCGAAGGCGCCGGCCACTGGGTCCACCACGACAAGCTGGGCGAATTCCTGATTGAGGTTCGCGCGTTTCTGTAGGGCTTGCCCGGCTGCCACAATCATGCCTAAATCGCTACGAGGGGACGGTCCGTGGGGTGCGTGCCGCCGAGGGGAGTGAGTTTAATGTCCAAGCGTTTCCTGTTGGCCGCTGTTGCAGCCACAGCGGGCCTGAGTGGGGCGGCCGGCGCCAGCGCCGCCAACTTCGGATCGGCGATCTTTTCGACCTACCGCAGCTGCGCCGCCGTCAGTTCCACGACCGTTTGCGACGGCAACGGGCCCGGCCAGCAGGTTCAGTTCCCCTCCGGGAGCGAATTTGGTTCGCCGTCCGGACCCTTCGGGCCATCGATCCTGTCCGGCGGAGACATGGTCAGCTCCACCGGTTCTTTCACGGTGGCCGAAGGTTCCGCTTCGTCCAGCATCACCTTTCTGACCGCCAACTCTCAGCCGGTCATGAGTGGCGATGTATCGAGCACGGCGGAGCCGAGCTTTGACGGCGCCCGGACCGGTTCGAACGGCGTAGCTTATTATACATATACGAACACCGGCGGCGTACCGGCGGACATCGAGCTGTCCGCCTCGATTACCTTCGACTCATCAAGTGTGTCGCCTTCGGGCGCCGGCGGGGCGAGCCTTCCTGGCGGGGCCGAATACGAAGTTTCCGTGGCGATCGTCGATCCGTCATTTCTCGCCGATCAACTCAGCGGTCCCGATTCCCTGGCCTATGGCGCCGGATTTACGCCCGCCGACGCCTATGCCTATGACCTGGAACTCGGCGTCACGAGCGCAACCTGCGGCGTCGCCGGCGTCTATGCGCTTGGATCGGTCACGGCCGCAACGACGGGCGGATCGGGGGGAACCAGCGTCAGCAGTTCGGTATGCGGCGGCAGCGGTGGCTATATGGTGGGCGTCGGTCAATCGGTGATCATCCTCGATTGGTATCACCTGGACGCCAATCGGGGCGGCGAGGTCGATCCCTTTACGCTGACGTTCACCGATGCGCCGCCGCCCGATGCGCTCAGCACGGCTCCCGAGCCGGCGTCCTGGCTGTTGATGCTGACGGGCGTGGGTCTCGTCGGCGGGGCCTTGCGTCGGCGCGCCAGGTTGGAGAAGGTTCCGGCCTGACGCCGCAGTCCTTCGCGCGGCGCTTCTGACAGCTTGGGGGTCGCTTTGCGGGTTAAGGTTCTATTCGGAACGGCGGTCGCCGTCGGCTGCCTGGCGTTCGGTGCGCCGATGGTGAGCGCCGCGCCGGCGACCGCCTTCAGCCTCGACCAGACGCTGAGCTATCCCTTCATCACCGGCGTGGTCGCGGCCAAGACCACCGACGTCATCGCCTGGGTGCGGGTGGTGAACGGCGTGCGCAACGTCTGGGTCGCCAGGGGGCCGGACTACACGCCAAGACAGCTTACCCAGTACACGGCCGATGACGGTCAGGAGCTGACCTGGCTGACCCTGGCGGCGGACGGCAGCCGCGTCGTCTACGTCCGCGGCGGCGACCATGACGCCAACTGGCCGGCCGAGGGCGGCCTCATGCCGGATCCGGATTCCAGTCCGATCCAGCCCAAGGAGGAGGTCTGGTCGATCTCCACGGTCGGCGGCCCGCCGGTGAAGATCGACGAGGGCGACGCGCCGGCAGTCTCCGATCAGGGGCGTCTCGCCTACGTCAAGGCCGACCAGGCCTGGACCGCCCCACTGGCCGGCGGCAAAGCCGAGCGCCTGTTCTTCGATCGCGGCAAGGTGGGTGAGTTCGCCTGGTCGCCGGACGGAACGCGGCTGGCCTTCGTTTCGCGTCGTGGCGATCATGCCTTCGTTGGCGTCTTCAAGGACGACGCCACGCCGCTCCATTATCTCGCCCCATCGACGAACCGCGACGGCTCGCCCAACTGGTCGCCTGACGGCGCCCGCATCGCCTTTACCCGCCGGCCCGGCATCGGCGGTGCGCCCGAGCCGGTGCGTGTGGACGTCCCCCAACCCTGGTCGATCTGGACGGCCGACGCGGCGACCGGCGAAGGCCGGGAGGTCTGGGCCGGCCCCAGGACGCTGGTGGGCTCGTTCCCCGACACTGACGGCGAGGCCAACCTCAATTGGGCGGCCGGTGATCGGCTGGTGTTCCTGGCCGAGCTGGACGGCTGGCCGCACCTCTATTCCGTCTCGGCCGCGGGCGGCGCGCCGACCCTGCTGACGCCGGGCGATTTCATGGTCGAGCATGTCGGTCTCACCCGCGACCGCAAGGCGTTGATTTTCGACGCCGACACCGGTGGCACGGCCGGCGACGGTGACCGCCGGCACCTCTTCCTGGCACGCGTCGATCAGCCTGGGTTGAAGCCGCTTACATTGGGCGATGGGGTCGAATGGAAGGGCATGGAGGCGGATGCGGGCCACATCGCTTTCGTCGGCGCCGGCTGGGGCGCACCGGCGTCCGTGGATATCGTCGGCATGGACGGCGCCGGCCGCCGCGAACTCGCAGGCCAGGCCACCAACTTTCCTGGCGCCGACTTCGTCGCGCCCAGGGCGGTGACCTGGACCGCACCGGACGGCAAGACCGTCCACGGACAGCTTTTCCAACACCCGGGCGGTCCGGCCAAGCCGGGCGTCATCTTCGTCCACGGCGGCCCGCCCCGGCAGATGCTGCTCGGCTGGCACTACATGGACTACTACTCGAACGGCTATGCCGTGAACCAATACCTGGCGGCGCACGGCTTCACCGTGCTCAGTGTCAACTATCGCCTGGGCATAGGCTATGGCCGCGCCTGGCAGCATCCAGACAAGGGGGGTCTCGCCGGCGCTTCGGAGTACCAGGACGTTCTGGCCGGCGCCAAATATCTGCAGAGTCTGCCGGGCGTGGACCCGGCCCGCATCGGCATCTGGGGCGGCTCCTACGGCGGCTATCTCACCGCCATGGCGCTGGCCAAGAACTCGGACGTCTTCAAGGCCGGCGTCGACCTGCATGGCGTGCACGACTGGACGGGCTATCTCTCCCGCTTCCTCGGCCATCCCGACGAGCGCTACGAGCAGGGCGATCGGGCCGCGGCCATGCAGACAGCCTGGGACTCTTCGCCTGTCGCCTACGTCTCGACCTGGACCTCGCCGGTCCTGCTGATCCAGGGCGACGACGACCGCAACGTCCAGTTCCACCAGACCGTCGATCTCGCTCGGCGCCTGGACGACAAGGGCGTGCACTACGAAGAACTGGTCCTGCCCAACGAGATCCACGGCTTCCTGCGCGCGGAAAGCTGGCGCAAGGCCGACGCCGCGACGGTTGAGTTCCTGACACGGGAGCTGGACGCCAAGCCCTAGACGAGATTTTGGCAGGCATCCCGCGGCGGCGTCCCGCGTTTGGCTCAGTGGGATGGTCGCTGTGGAATCCGTTTCATGGACTCAAGAAATCTTGGCGTCGGCATGCGGGCGTGCGTCGTGGACTTGGCTGTCGGGTTCGCCCGACAGATCGACTCGAAAGGAATGAAGGTCGTCGCCGGTGGGGCTGCCCTTGCGCTCATATTGGGCCTGGGCGCCGGCGCCCTCGGCCGCGCGCCGATCGATCGCGCACTGCACCCGCATCCGATGAACCCGGTCCCCGGGACTTCCCAGGTCGCCACCGCCACGCCGCCGCTGATGGAGGCGCCCTCGCAACCGCCGGTCGCGCCCATCAGGGTGGCGGAGCGTGACGACACGCCGGCCATCGCCACCGGTGATGACCCGTCGGGCGACTCCCAGGTCGCCTCGACCGACGAGACCCAGGTCGACACGCCGGTCGCTGGGCCGGCGCCGGACAATGCGCAACCTCCCGCAACGCTGCCGCCCCGGCCCAGATACAGCCGCCGGGATGTCTATCGCTATCGGGAGGGGCCTCCAGATTATCCACCGACTCCCTGGGCCTACCGGGGGCCGCCGCAATGGGCGCCGCCGCCTCCGCCGCCGGACTACGATCCCGATTAGGCCGCGTTTGCCTTCGCCCACGCGGCGACCTCGGCGTGCGTGGCGAACCACACCGCGCCGCGCGAGCGGGCGTGGCGGATCAGCTCGTCGATGATCCAGATCCGCGAGCGATAACCGATGATGTGCGGATGGCAGGTCAGCTGGAAGATGCCGCCCTCGTCGAAGGCGGCGTCGAGTTCCCGCCGCCAGATGTCGAGCACGCCGGCGGGCGGGGTGTAGGGCCGCTGCCAGGAGCCGCGGTTCATGGAGAGATAGGGCGCGTCGTCGCGGATCCACTCCACCGGCAGCTCGACGATTCCGGTGGGCTCGCCGTTCTCATGCAGCTCGTAACAGTCCTCGTCGGCAAAGAGGGACGAGTCATAGGCGAGGCCGAGCTCGCGCTCGATGGAGAGCGTGGCGGCGCTGAAGTCCCATGACGGCGTGCGCAGGCCCACGGGCCGCACGCCGGTGATCTCTTCGAGCGTGTCGGCGGCGCGAAACATGAGTTCGCGTTCGTCCTGGGCCGGCACGGCGGTGTTCATCTCGTGGATCCAGCCGTGCAGGCCGATCTCATGGCCGGCAGCGACGAGAGCCCGCTGCTCGTCCGGATGGATCAGGGCGGTGACCGCCGGCACGAAGAAGGTCGCCCGCACGTCATGTTTGGCCAGCAAGGCTCTGATCCGCGGCACGCCCACGCGGGATCCGTACTGGCCCCAGGAAAGCCTGGCCACTGAGCCGCCGCCGTCCCGAAGGTCGCTGGTCTCGTGGTCGCTATCGAAGGAGAGGGCCACGGCGCAGCGGGCCCCGTCCGGCCATGTCTCGGGCCTCAGGGTCCGTCCGGCGCGCACGCGATTCACCGCCGCCCGCCAGCGCTCCTCTGGCCAGCGCCAGGATTCGAGATCGTCAGGCATGGGCGAGTCCTCCTAACCCGGAGCCCCGCTCACACGCCGGCGGCGAAGAGATCGATCTTGCCGATCGGGACTCCGTGGGCGCGCAAGATGTCGTAGGCGGTTGAGACGTGGAAGAAGAGGTTGGTGGCCGCGAACACCGTCAGCCATTGGCCGCAGGGGAGGGTGAGCACCATTCCGGTCCCGATCTCGTGAGTGAGGGGGATATCGTCGCGGCCGGCGAACTGCTCGGGCTTGAGGCTGGCCAGGTAGGTCTTGGAGGCGGCGATTTCGTCCCGGAAGTCGGCCAGGGAAAGATCGACGCCGATCTCGCCGGGAACCGGCAGGCCGGCCGTACGCGCCGGCCACGCCCGCGTGAAGTTGCACCCCACCATGATCTGGAAGTTGAGGGGCTGCATGTCGTCGATCAGCCGCCAGTTCAGCATGTCGGCCTCGCTGGCGCCGATGGATTGGGCATGGTCGGCGCCCTTCTTGAGGATATGGGCCAGCGCCGTGAGCTGGCGGTCGAAGAGGTCGATGAAGGAGAAGAGGTTGACGGTCATGAGTGTCCTTTGGGATTGCGAGCGTCCTTTAGGGGCAAGCCCACACGTTGCGAAGCGCCAATGATCCAATCGTCACCGTCATCCCGCGCGCAGGCCCCCCGGGTCCGGCCACAGGCCGGCCCGAGGATAAACTCCGGCCGGAGATGCCGGACCCAGCGGCCGCAAACGCCGGCGCCCCGTCACCTTCTGGGTCCCCGGCTCTGCGGCGCTGACGCGCCTTGGTCTAGATTGACCACTTAGTTAGATCCAAGGTGCGCCCGCACGCGGTCGATGGCCTCGACCAGTTCGACGCGCTGCACGGTCACGCCGTCGGGCAGGCTGGCGAAAAGACGCGTTGGCGCGGCCGCGTCCAGCATGACGAAGACGCCTCTGTCGGCCGCCCGTCGGATGAGCCGGCCGAAGGCCTGGGCAATGCGGGCTCTCGCCACGGCGTCGTCGTAGGTCTTGCCGCCGAAGCGCTCGCGCCTAGCCTTGTGCAGGATGTCGGGCCGCGGCCAGGGGATGCGATCGAAGACCAGCAGGCGCAGGGAGCGTCCCGGAACGTCGACGCCATCGCGCACCGCGTCCGTTCCAAGAAGGCAGGCGGCCTCCTCGGCGCGGAAGATGTCGATCAGGGTCCCGGCGTCCAGCGGATCGACGTGCTGGGCGTAGAGGTCGAGGCCATTGGCGGCGAGCGGGCCCACCAGGCGCTCATAGACCGCGCGCAGCCGCCGGATGGCGGTGAAGAGGCCGAGCGCCCCGCCGCCGGCGGCGACGAACAGCTCGCGCATGGCCGCCCCGACCTGCCGCGGATCGTCCCGCCCGACGTCGGTCACCACCAGGGCCAGCGCGTTGGCGCCATAGTCGAAGGGCGAGGCAAGTCGCAGGACCTTCGGCGCCGTGGGAAGGCGCGCGGCGCCGGTGCGCATTTCGGCGAGTGCGAACGGGTCGTCGAGCGTCGGATCGGCCAGCGTGGCGCTCGTCACCAACACGCCGTGGGCCGGGGTCAGCACAGCGTTGGCCAGAGGCTCGGTAGGATCGACCCAATGCCGGCGGCAGGCGGCGTCGACCACGCGCCCGTGCAGGAAGGTGGCTTCGAACCAGTCGACGAAGTCCGGATCGTCCTCGGCGTTCTCGTCGATAGCGACGAGCATAGAACGCCACGCCGGCAGCATCATCCGCGCCCGCCGGTCGAGGCCTCGAAGCGCGCCTTCGAGCCTCGCCCGCTCGCCGGTCCCGAGCTCGGCCGCCTCGTCGTCGAGGGCGTCGGCCAGGGCGCGGGCCAGGGCCTTCAGCGGGGCCTCGACTGCGGCGATGGCGGCGGCGGCCCCTCGGGCAGCGGCGCGCACCTCGTCGAGCGCCGGTCGGGCGGCGCACTCCATGCCCACGTCCGACGGCGCGGCGCGGGCGCGGAGCTGCTCGATCACGGCGGCGAGGAAGGTCTCGATCGGTCCGGAGGGCAGGGCCTCGCCGGTTCCCGGCGAGATGCGGCCGGACCATCCTTCGCCCGGCAGTGCGGCGGCGGCGTGAGCGGCGTCGGCGAGCGCGGTCCGCGCTTCCTCGCGCTCGCCCAGCATGTCCAAGAGCCTCGCCTCCAGCCCGCGGCCGCGACGACCGCGGCCCTCCGGTCCGCGGATCCAGCGGCGCATCTCGGCCGCCTCGGCGCCGGAGAGGACCGCGGAAAAGGCCGCGTCGGCGGCATCGAACAGATGATGGCCCTCGTCGAACACCACTCGGCGCAGCTGGGCCGTTTCCACGTCCGGCTTGGCGCCGCGCGCCGTGCGGGCGCCGTCGAAGGCCGCCTGGCTCATCACCAGGGCATGGTTGGCGATGACGAGGTCGGCCCCGCGCGAGCGGCGGATCGCTTTCTCCACGAAGCACGAGCGGTAGTGCGCACAGCCGGCGTGCAGGCATTCGCCACGCCGGTCGACGAGATTGGCTGGGCTTGCCTGCGCCGCAGGGCCAATGGCGAAGAGGCCGGGAAGCCAGGCCGGGAAATCGCCGCCGGTCATGTCGCCGTCGGCGCTGGCGCGGATCCAGCGGGCGACAAGGGTAAGGCCCGTGAGATCGGCGCCCCCAAGTTGGGCGGCGTTGGCGGACTCCTGGAAATTGAGCAGGCACAGATAGTTCTCGCGGCCCTTGCGCACCACGGCCCGTCGCGCCCGCTCGGCGGGATCCGGGAAGAGGGCGCGGCTCTCTCGCTCGATCTGCCGCTGCAGGGCTCTGGTGTAGGTGGAGACCCACACCGGACCGCCATTGGCCTCCGACCAGAGCGAGGCTGGAGCGAGGTAGCCGAGCGTCTTGCCGACGCCGGTGCCCGCCTCGGCCAGCATCATCCTCGGCTCGCCCTCCTTCTCACGCGGCTGGAAGGCGTGGGCGGTCTCGGCGGCGAAGGCGGCCTGGACTTCCCGCGGCTCGGAAAGGCCAGAGCGAGCAAGGAGTTCGGCGAGGCGGGCCTTGGCGGCATCGGGTTCAACCGGCTCTGAGCCCGGCTCGCCGGTCGGCCCTTCGTCCTCCCACTCGGGAACCCGGGACCAGACCTCCAGGCCCGATCCGCGCCAAGGCTTGCCGAGGGGGCCGGTGCGCAGCGCCACGGCCGCCGGCCCTCCCCAGGGCCAGCCGGCGCGGCCCAAGGTTTCCGCCTGGGCCAGCGCCTCGTCGCGGCTGGGCGTCGGCTTTGCGGCCAGCTCGGCCAGCAGCTCGGCGCAGACAGCGCGGAGGGCCCCGGCCAAGGCTTCGGGCGTTTCAGGAGGCGTACGGCCGGTGGCTAACGCCAGCCCGGCGGCCGAGGGCGCGCAGAACCTGGCCGGGCGCACGAATGCCCACAGCTCCAGGGCGTCGAAAAGGCGCGGCGAGCGCGGCGGCGCGCGAAGACCGAGGCGCTGGGCGGTCATGCCGGCATGAACGATCACGACCGGGCCGCCCTCGAACAGAGCCCGCGCCTCGGCGAGGTCGATCTCCCGCCCGCCCAGGGCGTCGGCGACGGCGCAGCGGCCGCCAGGCAGGACGACGAGGGCTGGAGCCAGATCGAGAGCGGGCGCAAGGGCGTTCACGGCTCAAGTCGTAGCCCGCTTCGAAGCGAAACGGAACGGGAACATACTATGCCGAAACGCGTGACCCTCGGCCGGAGAAGCGTCCGTCCGAGCGGCAACCGATCCGCCGTCGACCCGTTTTCCTCTGGGTGGGGGTGAAGGAGCATCCCATGACCTTCCCCAAGCTGCCAACTCTCGTTTCAGCGTCTGCAGTCGGTCTCATTTTGGCCGCCTCAGCGGCGAGCGCCCAGCCCTACTATGGTTCGGAGCCCACCCTCGGCGGTATCACCGTCTATGCGCCGCGCCACCTCGGCCGCTCGTCGATCGGCGCCCCGATCGAGATCGTGCGTGAGCAGCGCGTCGTCTTCACCGGCGACCTTGATCTTCGCACGCCATGGGGCGCGCGGGCCCTGCATCGGCGAATCCAGCGCGCGGCCTCTGAGGCCTGCAACGATCTCGATAGCCGCTATGAGGTGATCGAGGACGACAACGGCCGCGACTGCTATCGCTCGGCCGTGCGCGGCGCCTATGACGAGGTGGCCTATAGAACCGGCTACGACGGATACTACGCGGGGTACTGAAGGACTCCGCACGTCCGATTTGGATCTCCCCCTGCGATGGGGGAGATCGCTTCTCGGCTAGACGAAACATAACGGGAACGCGATAGTCGCCGGCGATGGACGCCGGCGCCCCGCTGACCCTGCCCCCTGGTTTCTCCGACTGGTTCGCCGGTCGTGGGTGGTCGCCTCGCGAGCACCAGTTGGCCATGGTCGAGAAGGTTCGCCAGGGCCGCGACGCCCTGCTGATCGCCCCGACCGGCGGCGGCAAGACCCTGGCGGGGTTTCTTCCCAGCCTGATCGAGCTTACCGAGCGGCCGCCGGCCAATGCGCCCCGCGGCGTCCACACCCTCTACATCTCGCCGCTGAAGGCCCTGGCTGTGGACATCGAGCGCAACCTCGCGACGCCGATCGCGGAGATGGGCCTGCCGATCAAGGCCGAGTCTCGCACCGGCGATACCGGCGTTTCGCGCCGCCAGCGCCAGAGGGTGAAGCCGCCGGACATCCTGCTCACGACGCCGGAACAGCTCGCCCTCTTCCTCGCCTGGGAGGGCGCGCGGCTCTTTTTCGAAGATCTCCGCTGCATCATCCTCGATGAGATCCACGCCATCCGCCCCTCCAAGCGAGGCGATCTCCTCGCGCTCGGTTTGGCCCGTCTGGCGAAGTTCGCGCCGGACTGTCGCCGGATCGGCCTTTCGGCCACGGTGGATGATCCCGACCTCATCCGCGCCTGGATGTCGGCCGGCGGCGGCAAGGACGGCGTCGACCTGGTGCTCGGGCAGAGCGGCGCGCTGCCGGTCGTCGACATGCTGCTTGTCGAGGGTCAGGTGCCCTGGACCGGCCATACCGCCCGCCACGCCATGGCCGAGGTCTACGAGGCCATTCGCCGCGCGCGCACAGCGCTCGTCTTCGTCAACACTCGCTTTCAGGCCGAATTCGCCTTCCAGGAGTTGTGGCGACTGAACGACGAAGGCCTGCCGATCGCCCTCCACCACGGCTCGCTATCAGCCGAGCAGCGCCGGCGGGTGGAGGCCGCCATGGCGCGAGGGGCGCTTCGGGCCGTCGTCTGCACCTCGACTTTGGATCTTGGCATCGACTGGGGCGACGTCGACCTCGTCATCCAGCTCGCCTCGCCCAAGGGCGCAGCCCGGATGGTGCAGCGGATCGGCCGCGCCAACCATCGCCTGGACGAACCGAGCCGGGCCCTCTTCGTGCCGGCCAACCGCTTCGAGATGCTGGAGTGCCAGGCCGCCCGCGAGGCGATCGCCGAGAACGCCCTCGACAAGGAGCTTGCCCGCAGTGGCGCGCTGGATGTGCTGGCCCAGCACATCATGGGTCTGGCCTGTTCCGAGCCTTTCGATCTCGTCGAGGTCTACGACGAGATCCGCACGGCCGAGCCCTACAAGGACCTGACCTGGGAGGACTTTGAGGCGGTGGTCGACTTCGTCGCCACCGGCGGCTACGCCCTGCGGGTTTATGACCGCTTCGCCCGCATCGTGAAGGGCCTGGATGGCCGCTGGCGGGCGAGGAATGCCGACACCGCCCTGCGCCATCGGCTCAATGTCGGGGCGATCTATTCCCCGGCCATGCTGGCGGTACGCGTCGCCGGCCGGCGCGGGACGGCCGGGCGCAAGATCGGCGAGGTTGAGGAGGGCTACCTCGAGGTGCTGGAGCCCGGCGACGCCTTCATCTTCGCCGGCCGCACCTGGCGACTGGTGGGGGTCACCGGCGTCGACGTTCTGGTGGCGCCGGCCGAGGGCCAGGAAGCCAAGATGCCGTCGTGGGGCGGCTCGAAGTTCGCGCTCTCGACCTTCCTTGCCCGCCGCGTGCGCGAGATGATGAGCGAGCCGGCGCACTGGTCGGTGCTGCCATGGGATGTAAGGGAATGGCTGGAGCTGCAGCGCGATCACTCCTCCATTCCGTCTACGGACGAGATGCTGCTGGAGACCTTTCCGCGGGGACATCGACATTTTCTGGTCGGCTATCCCTTCGAGGGACGTCTCGCCCATACGACCCTCAGTCTCCTGCTGACCCGGCGCCTGGCGCGGGCGGGCGTCGGGCCGCTGGGATTTGTCGCCAACGACTACGCTTTCGCTGTCTGGGCCCTGAGGCCGATGGACGGGCTGGACATGGCCGACCTCTTCGCCGAGGACATGTTGGGCGATGATCTCGAATCCTGGCTCGCCGAAAGCGCCATGATGCGCGGCTCCTTCAAGGCCTGCGCTCTCATCTCGGGCCTCATCGAGCGCCGCTTCCCAGGCGATCAGAAGAAGAGCGGGCGGCAGATCAGCTTCTCGACGGATCTCGTCTACGACGTCTTGCGCCGGCACCAGCCGGAACACCTCCTGCTGCGCTGCGCGCGTGAGGACGCCGCCCATGGCCTCATCGACGCCGCCCGGCTCGGCGATCTCCTGCAGCGGATCAAGGGGCGCATTCTGCATCGGGCGCTGCCGCATCTCACGCCCTTCTCGGTCTCGGTCATGATGGAGATCGGCAAACAGTCCTCGCCTGGAGACGCTCGCGACCAGATTCTGGCGGCGGCCGAGGCCGACCTCGTGGCGGAAGCTCTCGCATGAGCGGACTGCCATGAGCGAGCCGGAGGGGCTCTCCCTGGTCGTCTCCGGCGTGGCGGTGACCGCCCGGCCAAGCGGCGCACTATGGATTGCAGCGCGGGGCGCCCTCGTCATCGCCGACGCCCATTTCGAGAAGGGCAGCGCCTACGCGGCCCGGGGGCAGCTCCTGCCGCCCTATGACACGGCTGAGACTCTATCTCGTCTGGAAGGTGAGGCGGAGGCGCTGTCACCGCGCGTTATCGTCTTCCTGGGCGACGCCTGGCACGACGGTGGGGCTGAGGCGCGGCTTGCGCCGGCCGCAGCCGCCCGCATTGCCGCCCTGGCCCGCGGGCGCACCCTTGTCTGGATCGCCGGCAACCATGATCCGGCGGGGCCGAAGGATCTTCCCGGCGATCGCTGCGAGACCCTGGCGCTGGATGGCCTCATCCTGGTCCATGAGCCGGGCGAAGCCCCGGCGCAGGGCGAAGTCGCCGGTCACCTGCACCCCTGCGCGCGGGTCGCGAGCGTCGGGCGGAGGCGCTGCTTCATCACGGACGGCCAGCGAATGATCCTTCCGGCCTTCGGCGCCTACGCCGGCGGCCTCAATGTGCGCGATCCGGCGATCCGCCGCCGCCTTGGCCCGCGCAAGCTTGCCGCGGTGCTCGGCTCGGCCCGGGTGCATCCGATCCCCTGGCGGGCGCTGAGGGGGGACTGATAGCCGGAGCGGCTACTTCAGAACCTGGAAAACAGTCCGCATTCGCCGGCGGCGCGGTGATTGCGGGATTGCTCCTGGCAATGCATCGCGCCGCAGCCGGCCAGCAGCGCCGCCACCACCATCGCCAAGGCCAGTCTCGCCGCCACTCCGCTCTCCCCAAATGCGCAACGCCGCCAAACGCATTGGCGCATTCTATCAATAGCCGGACGCTCGCCCGTACATCTGGATTGGGCCAGAAGCCCTGACAGGTCGCCCGGCACGGGACTGCGTCCACCCGGCCGCCTTGTCTTAGGTGCGGCTTTGTCCCAAGACGCGCGGCCATGGATCCCGCCGAGAGCGTTCACGAAGCCTTCCGCGCGCGGCTGACCGCGGGCGACCTACCCCACGCCGAGGCCTCAGCCCTCCCGGCGGGACTGACGCCGGAAACGCTTACCGAGATGTTCGCCACCCAGGCGCTCTCCCGCCAGCTCGACCGCACCGCCCGCATCCTGCAGGCACGCGGCGAGGGCTTCTATACCATCGGCAGCTCCGGCCACGAAGGCATGGCGGCGGTGGCCGAGGCGTTCCGCGTCTCGGACATGGCCTTCCTCCACTATCGGGACGCCGCCTTCCAGATTCAGAGGTCGAAAAAGGTCCCTGGCCAGACGCCGGCCTGGGATTTCCTGCTCTCCTTCGCAGCCTCGGCAGAGGATCCGATCAGCGGCGGCCGGCACAAGGTGCTGGGCTCCAAGGCCCTATTCATTCCGCCCCAGACCAGCACCATCGCTTCGCACCTGCCCAAGGCCATGGGCGCGGCCTACGCCGTGGGTCTCGGAAAGCGGCTCGACATCGCTGAGCGCGTCTTGCCGGACGATGCCGTGATCGTGGCGAGCTTCGGCGACGCCTCGGCCAACCACTCCACCGCCCAAGGGGCGATCAACGCCGCCAGCTGGACGGCCTGGCAGGGCGGGCCGATGCCGATCGTCTTCGTCTGCGAGGACAATGGCATCGGTATCTCGGTGCGCACGCCCCGCGGCTGGATCGAGGCGGCGTTCGCGAGCCGGCCGGCGCTGAAATACATGGCCTGCAACGGCCTCGACCTCGTCGACACCTGGCGGGTGGCGAGCGAGGCCGCGGCCTTTGCCCGCAAAACCCGCCGGCCGGTGTTCCTTCACATGAGCTGCGTGCGCCTTTACGGCCACGCCGGCTCGGACGTGCAGGGCGCTTATCTTTCCAAGGCCGAGATCGAGGCGGCCGAGGCGGCCGACCCGCTGCTGCGCTCGGCCGGGCTGTTGGCGGACCTGGCGGGCCTCGAGCCGGCGGAGATCCTCGCGATCTACGACGAGACCGGCGAGACGGTCGCGCGCGTCGCCGAGCGGACAATCACCCGGCCAAAGCTCACGACCGCCGCCGAAGTGATGGCGAGCCTGATCCCGCCCAGGCGCGCGCCGGCGCCTTCAAACGGGCCATCGCCCGAGGCGCGCAAGGCGGCCTTCGGCGCGGAATTCCAGGCGCTGGACAAGCCGGCCCACCTGGCGCGCCTGATCAACTGGGCGCTCACCGACCTGATGCTCGATCACGGTGAGATCGTCCTCGCCGGCGAGGACGTCGGGGCCAAGGGCGGGGTCTATAACGTCACCTCCAAGCTGCAGGTCCGCTTCGGATCGCAGCGGGTGATCGACACCCTGCTGGACGAGCAGAGTATCCTGGGGCTCGCCATGGGCCTCGCCCACAACGGCATGATCCCGATCCCGGAGATCCAGTTCCTGGCCTACGTCCACAATGCCGAGGACCAGATCCGCGGCGAGGCCTCGACGCTGAGCTTTTTCTCCTCCGGCCAGTACACGAACCCGATGATCCTGCGCATCGCCGGCCTGGGCTATCAGCGCGGCTTCGGCGGTCACTTCCACAACGATAATTCGATCGCCGCCCTGCGCGATATCCCGGGGGTCATCATCGCATGTCCGTCAAACGGCCCCGATGCTGTGGCGATGCTTCGCGAATGCGTGCGTCTGGCGCGCGAGGAGCAGCGGGTGATCGTCTTCCTCGAGCCGATCGCGCTCTACATGACCCGCGACCTGCACGCCGAGAAGGATGGATTGTGGACCTTCCCTTACGAGCCGCCGGGGTTGGGGAGGGGCATCGCGCTCTCCGAGGTGGGCGTTTTCGGCAAAGGGAGCGATCTCGCCATCGTCAGCTACGCCAACGGCTACTACCTCTCGCGCCAGGCGCAGAAGATCCTGGCTGGAGAGCATGGGATCGATGCGCGGGTCATCGACCTGCGGTGGCTGGCGCCGCTGGATTTCTCGAAGGTCATCGACGCGATCGGGTCGGCCAGGCGGGTGCTGATCGTCGATGAATGCCGGATCACCGGTTCGCCCAGCGAGGGCCTGATGGCGGGCCTCGCCGAGCAGGCGCCACAGCTTGGCGTGATCCGTATCGCTGCCGAGGACAGCTTCATTCCGCTCGGCCGGGCGGCGACGGTGACGCTACCCAGCCGCGATTCCATCGTTGCGGCCGCATTGGAGGCAGCGGGCGGGTCTGCGAAGAGAAGGCGGAGCGCCTGAGCGTGGCAAAGCGCAAATCGGCCCTGGTCGTCTGTCCGGGGCGGGGGACCTACAACGCCGGCGAGTTGGGCTATCTCGCCCGCTGGCGCGCCGATCCGGCCTTCGTCGCCATGGCCGACGCCTACCGCGCCTCGCAAGGCCAGCCAACCGTGAGCGAGCTCGACGGCGACGAGCGCTGGAAGGCCGGCGTCCATGCCCGCGGCGACAACGCCTCGGCGCTCATCTTCGCCTGTTCGTATACGGACTATCTTACGATCGACCGGGAAGCGTTCGAGATCGTGGCGGTCACCGGCAACTCCATGGGTTGGTACACGGCCCTGGCCTGCGGTGGGGCGCTGGCGCCAGAGTCTGGCCTGGCGCTCGCCAACACCATGGGTCGTTCCATGCAGAAGGCGATGATCGGCGGCCAGGCCATCTGGACCCTTGTCGACGAGGACTGGCGGCCGATCCCGGGCCGGCGTGAGGCGCTGATGGAGGCGATCGGCGCCATCGACGGTCATGACGGGGCGGAACTCTACGTCTCCATCGAGCTTGGCGGCATGCTGGTCCTGGCCGGCAACGACAAGGGCCTGGCGGCGATGACGGAGCGCGCGCCAAGGGGACCCGGCCGTTTCCCCATGGGCCTTCCCGGCCACGCCGGCTTCCATTCGGTGATGCAGGCGCCGGTCTCGGCGCGGGCCAAGGCGACCATCTCTGCCGATCCGTTCGGACAGCCCTTGGTCCCGATGATCGACGGCGCCGGCCGCATCTGGCGGCCGCACATGAGCGACGTCGTCGCCCTGAGGGACTACACCCTCGGCGAGCAGGTGACGGAGACCTACGACTTCACCCTGGCCGTCCAGGTGGGGGTGAAAGAGGTCGCACCGGACGTGGTGATCGTCCTCGGGCCCGGCGAAACCCTGGGCGGCGCGGTCGCCCAGAGCCTTATCGGCGTTTCATGGCTCGGCATGGAGTCGAAAGCCGATTTCCAGGCCCGCCAGGCTACAGAGCCCTTCCTCCTCGCCATGGGGCGAGAGGATCAGAGACGATTGGTGGCGTAGGGCTGTAAATTGGCCGGCTCGGCGGCCGGGAATCGAGAACCGCACCGGGAAGATGACCTCGGCGCCCGCCTCCGGCCCGCGCCGGTGAGGATGACCGCGCGGACGGCATCGTCCTCGTCCGCCCGGGCGACGGCGTCGGCCAGTTCCGCGCCCATCTGGGCGGTGTAGGCGTTGAGCTTTTCCGGCCGGTTGAGGGTGATGGTCGCGACCGGGCCGTCGGTCTCGTCAAGGATCGCCTCATAAGCCATCTGCGGCCACCTCCGGTGAGCCGCGTCACGAGAGAGGAGGCGCCTCGGATTGTCAAACCGGCTGGTCAGCGGGGTTCACCCTGCTTTCCAAAGGGGCAATCCCTATGTGCGCAGCCTCGCTCCGACGGCCTTGGCCGCGGCGGCGACGATCTTCCCTGAAACGGCTTCGAGGTCCTTGTCGTTGAGCGTCCGCTCGACCGGCTGGATCGTCACCTCGACGGCCACGGACTTCTCGCCAGCCGCCACGCCTTTCCCCTCGAAAACGTCGAACACCCGCGCCCTGGCGATGAGGGCGCGGTCGGCGCCGACCACGGCGCGCGTCAGGGCTTCGGCTGGGGTCTCACGGGCGACGACGAAAGCAAAGTCGCGGGTCAGCGGCATGAACGGCGAGAGCTTCACCGCCGGTTTGGTCTTCACCGTCTTCCTGCGACCCTCGGGGATGGCCTCGATCCAAGCTTCGAAGGCGTAGACGGGCCCTTCGGCGTCCAGGGCCGCCAGCACGCGAGGATGGACTTCGCCAAAGGCCGCGACGGCGGTCTTGCCAAGGGTGAGGCGCGCGAAGCGACCGGGCCGCCACTCGCCCGGCGCATCGCCCTGGGCCGTCTGCAGGTTGGCGACCGGCGCGCCGGCCTCCTCCAGCACCGAAAGGAGATCGGCCTTCAGCGTGAAGAGGTCGTCGCTTCGGCTCCCGTCCCAGCGCTTTCCGCCGGCAGGCGCCAGCACGGCGGCGATGGAGGTCAGTTGGTCCGCCCCGGTGTCTCCGAAGAACACCGGCCCAATTTCGAAGAGTGTGACGTCGAAGAGGCCGCGGCGCTGGTTGCGGCCCACCGCTTCGATGAGGTTGGGAAGGATCGAGGGCCGCATGCAGTCGAGGTCGGCGGCGATGGGGTTTTCCAGGACGAGGCTCCGCTCGCCGCCGCCGAATAGCGCCGCCTTGTCCCCGGCCATGAAACTCCAGGTGATGGTTTCCTGATAGCCGGCGGCGGCCATCTCGCGGCGGGCGGCGCGGATGCGGGCCTGCCGCGGCGTAAGCACGCCCCCGGCCGCACGCGGCGTCTCCGGAAGGGCGGTAGAGGGCAAGGCGCCATAGCCGACGATGCGCGCCACCTCCTCGACGAGGTCGGCCTTGCCCTCGACGTCGGGTCGCCAGGACGGTGGCTGGACGAGACCTCCTGTTCGCTCAATGCCGAGGCTCTGCAGGATCTCCCAGACGCGTTTGTCGGAAACCGTGAGGCCGGAAAGATGGGCGACATAGGCCGGATCGAAGGCGAAGGCCGGTCGGACGTCCGGCGGCGTCCCGGCCAGCACCGCCTCAGAGGCCTCGCCGCCGCACAGTTCCAGGATCATCGCTGTCGCCTGCTCTATCCCCGGGAGCAGGGAGGCTGGATCGACGCCGCGGGCGAAACGGTACTGGGCGTCGGAGACGATGCCTAAGGTGCGGCCGGTCTGGGCGGTGAGGATCGGATCGAACCATGCGCTCTCGATGAAGACCTCGGTGGTCGTCTCCGAGCAGCCGGTTGAGGCGCCGCCCATGACGCCGCCGAGGCCAATGGCGCCCGAGTCGTCGGCGATGACGCATGTCTCGGGGCTCGCCTGATAGGTCTTGCCGTCGAGCGCCGCGATTTCCTCGCCGGCCATTCCGAGCCGCGCCTCGACGAAAGCGCCCTTTAGCAGAGCGGCGTCATAGACGTGCAGCGGCCGGGCCCGGTCACGGGTGATGAAGTTGGTGACATCGACCAGGACGTTGATGGGCCGAAGGCCCACGGCGCGCAGGCGCGCCTGCAGCCATTCCGGCGAAGGGCCATTCTTCAGACCCCGGATCAAGCGGCCGGCAAAGGCCGGGCAAGCCTCCGGCGCCGGCAGGCGGATGTCGATGGGACACGGGAAGGCGCCCGGCGTCGCCTTGACCGGATCGGGCTTCAGCTTGCCGATGCTGGCGGCGGCCAGGTCGCGGGCGATGCCGCGCACGCCCAGCCAGTCCGGCCGATTGGGCGTCACCTCGAAATCGATGGTCGCCTCCAGGCCCAGCGCTTCGGCGGCCGGCGCGCCGACCTCCCAGGCGCCATCGAGCTCTAGGATACCGTCGGACTCCTCAGCAGTCTCCAGTTCGGCGGCCGAACACAGCATGCCGTTGGAGACGACGCCACGCACGGGCCGGGGCTCCAGGGTGATCCCCGTGCCCGGAATGTAGGTCCCGATCGGGGCATAGACGGTGACGAGGCCGGTGCGCGCGTTGGGCGCGCCACAGACGATCTCCTTGCGGCCGTCGGTGGTGTCGACCAGGCAGACCGACAGCCGATCGGCGTTGGGATGCCTCCTGGATTCCACGATGCGGGCGACCGTGAAGGCGCCGAGCGTTGCCGCCGGATCCTCGACAGACTCGACCTCGAGGCCGGCCATGGTCATGGCCTCGACGATCTCGGCGAGGCTGGCGGTGGTCTCGAGGTGTTCCTTGAGCCAGGAGAGGGTGAACTTCATCAGCTCAACCCCGAGGCCGGGTTGGGCGCGGCGAAGGCCGAGAAACCGTAATGCGCCAGCCAGCGCACGTCCGAGGCGAACATGTCGCGCAGGTCCGGCATGCCGTACTTCAGCCGCCCCAGGCGATCGACGCCGAAGCCGAATGCGAAGCCCTGCCATTCGTCCGGATCGAGCCCGCAGTTCCGCAGGACATTCGGGTGGACCATGCCGCAGCCGACGATCTCCGACCAGTCCGTACCCTGACCAATCCTGACCTCGCCCCCGACCACCTCGCACTGCACGTCCATCTCGGCCGAAGGTTCGGTGAACGGGAAGTGGTGCGGGCGAAAGCGGGTGACGACGCTAGGCAACTCGAAGAAGCGGGCGACGAACTGATCGAGCGTCCACTTCAGGTGGCCCATGTGGATGTCGCGGTCGATCACCAGGCCCTCGATCTGGTGGAACATCGGCGTGTGCGTGGCGTCGCTGTCGCGCCGGTAGGTGCGGCCAGGCGAGATGATCCGGATCGGCGGGGCCATGGCGCTGGCGATCCAGGGCGCCGGCGGCGCCTCATTGGTCCGCTGCATGGCCCTCACCTGCACCGGACTGGTGTGGGTGCGCAGCACCTTGCGCTCGCCCTTTTCGTCCGGAGTGAGGAAGAAGGTGTCGTGAAGTTCGCGGGCCGGGTGGCGCGGCGGGAAGTTCAGGGCGGTGAAGTTGTGGAAGTCGTCTTCGATGTCCGGCCCTTCGGCCAGGGCGAAGCCCATCTCGGCGAAGATGGCGACCATCTCGTCCATCACCTGCATGGTCGGATGGACGCAGCCCTTGCGGCGCGGCGGCCCCGGCAGGGAAAGATCGAGGGCGCCGGCGGCGAGCTCGGCATCCATCGCCGCCGCTTCCAGCCCCGATCGCCGTTCGGCGATCAGGGCCGCGACCCGATCGCGCAGGCCATTGAGCCGGGGGCCTTCGGCGCGGCGGTCGTCCGGACTCATGGCTCCCAGGCCCTTCAGCAGGCCGGAGATCGTCCCGCTCTTGCCGAGGGTTTCGATGCGGATCGCTTCCAGCGCCGCGACGTCCGCGGCCGCTGCGATGCGGTCGGTAAGGTGGGATTCCAGGTCGCTAAGGTTGGTCATCGGCTGGGCTTCCAGGCGGTTCCTCCCCGTTCAACGGGGGAGCGGGACCACGAAGTGATGGAGGGGGCAAGCGGCGTTGCGCGGGCGTGCGGCCATCGCCCCCTCCCGACCTTCGGTCGTACTCCCCCGCTTCGCAGGGGGAGAACCATTATCAGGTGGCCAGGGCGGCGCGGACCTTGTCGGCGATGACCTTGAACGCGGCCGGGTCGCTTCCCGCGATGTCCGACAGGACCTTACGGTCGATGTCGATCCCGGCCAGTTCAAGGCCGTGGCTAAATCGCGAATAGGTCAGGCCCTCGGACCGTGCGGCGGCGTTGATCCGCTGGATCCAGAGGGCGCGGAACGAACGCTTGCGGGCCTTGCGGTCGCGGTAGGCGTATTGCCCGGCCCGGTCGACGGCGGTCTTGGCCGCGCGGATGGTGTTCTTGCGCCGGCCCCAGAAGCCCTTGGCCTGCTCCAGCACCTTCTTGTGCCTGGCGTGGGCGGTGACGCCCCTCTTCACTCTCGCCATGACCTACAGCCCGTAAGGAATGTATTTGGCGATGATGCGGGCGTCGGATTCGCCGACGACCTTCGTGCCGCGGTTCTGGCGAATATACTTGCCGTTATGGCTGATCAGGCGGTGACGCTTGCCGGCGACGCCGGCCTTGATCTTGCCGGTCGCGGTGATCTTGAAGCGCTTTTTGGCGCCCGATTTGGTCTTCAGTTTGGGCATTTCGATCCTTTAGATAAGGAGCTGACAAGGGTCGCCTTGGCATGCCTTGGGCCAGGCGGCTCGACGAAGAGCGCGCTCTCTAAGGCAAACGACCCCTTGTGGCAAGGTTGGCCGGCGCCGGTCGCGACCTTGGCGGCGAACGTGCTAGGGTCGAGGCACAGGGAGACGAACCGCCGCGCGCCGCGCGTCTTCGTCGCCGAGCGAGAGGAATGCGATCGTGAGCAAGGGCGCGCAGGATCCTGCCAAGGCTGATCCCAAGTCCGAAAACCCGAAGCGCTGGTCGGCCCAGGCGGGGCGGCGCGGACGCTCGCCGCTGCGCCTTCTGGGCGCCCTCAGGGGCGTCGGAACACTTATCTGGGAGGGCGGCGAGGGCGAGGTGAGCTATGAGCTCGACGTCTTTGGCGCGGGGGACGTCCATTCGGCCAACGGCGCGGTCGAGGGAGATGTGGTGGCCGGGATTCCCGCTGACGAGGACGGTGACGCCGCGCCGATCGCAGCCCGCCTTCGCCTTCCGGATGATCGCGAGATCGCCCTCGACATCATGCGGCTCGATCCGCCGCTCGCCGAGGTCGAGATTGGCGCGGGCGACGCAGCCAAACTCCTGCCGCCGCGCTGAGCGCCGGGCGGCGGACATCCCGCCCAGACGCGAACGCCCGGGCGGGGCCGTTTCTAGATCGACTGGAGTTGGCCGGCGGCGGTCTTGCCGCTGCGACGATCCTGCTCGAGTTCGTAGGAGACCTTCTGGCCTTCAGTGAGGCCGCTGAGGCCCGCACGCTCGACAGCCGAGATGTGCACGAAGACGTCGTTTCCGCCCTGGTCGGGCTGGATGAAGCCGAAGCCCTTCTGGCTGTTGAACCACTTCACGGTTCCGGTAGACATGATTTATAGACCTTCCATCGTGGGTTTAAGCGCGGGCGGTTGACCCGCCGTATCAGAATTTCGAAGAGATTAGGGTCGAGTCCGGAGCTCAATCCTTGGGAAAGAGCGGTGGAGAGCGGCCGAGCCCGTCGATATTTGACCTCTAAAGGCTAGGGACTTTTTGCGGCCGCGGCAAGCGCTGCGGCGCGCGACTCGCCATGAGCTTGCAGCGGCGGCCGAGATTGAACCCCCTTCGGATGCGCGACGTGCTAGAGTGCCGCCCGGTCGGCGATGCGGCGGCCGCGATGAGGGGGCCAGAGGCTCCTGGAAGGGCACGGACATGGAGAAGGAGAAATCACGGGCAAGGCCGGAGGTACGGCGTCCGCGGGTCGAGGTGTTCCGGCGGGCGATCGAGACGGCCGAAGCGGACGGTCTCGCGCGGAAGGAGATGGTGCTTCACCTGACCCATCGCGACGTCCATGGCCTCAAGCGCGATCCGGGCATTCCTCTGGAAGACATCTCCTTTGCCGACGGCGTCATGCATTACATCGGCGTCCGCATCGTCCAGGGCGGCTCGAGCGCGAGTTTCCTGGGCGCCGACGGACGGGACAACGTCGACCTCGCCAACTGACCGGAGGGTCGACGCGGTAACCGCCCTGCGAAGCGGGGAGAGCCGGCTCCGGCCACAGGCCGGCCCAAGGGAAAACTCCGCTCGGGGAGGGGGCCGTCCCCTCGACCCATTCGAGGGCCCCCGCCCCCGTGAACGGGGGAGGATCCGGAAAATCCTAGGCGATGATGTTCTCGGTCTCTGCCGGCGCGAAGGGCGTCAGGGTGCCGGCGGCCAGCAGGGCCTGGCGGCGCTGCACCTCCAGGGCCATCAGCTGGATCTGCAAGCCAACGCGCTGCGCCTCCGCCTGCTCGCGCTCGAGCCGGATCATCACCTCCTGCTCCAGGGCCGGGTCCTGGGCGCAACAGTGGGCGAGCTCCGGATCATAGACCACGCCATCCGTCGGCACCGGGATCACAGTCGGGCTCTTCAGGTTGGCCCCCACCTTCGGCAGGCCCTTCAGCGCCGCCTCGACCGGATCCCGCAGGGCCGCCGGAAGCTGCGAGATCTGGGCCGGAGTCAGATCGCCCGAATTGAAGTTCCCGGCGATGACCCGGAAAGTGATCGAGTTGACCGTGGTGGTCAGCGCATAGACATCCATCACTTTGCGGACGAAGTAGTTCACCGCATAGCAGGCGTTGTTGTTGATCAGAGTCCGCTGCGTGGTCGAGACGGTCTCGCTGTCCTCATAGTTGCTGATTGTCAGGCCGCGTTGCACGTCGGTGTACTGTGAAGCCTGCAGGGCGGTCTGGGAGAACTGCTCGGAAGCGGCCTGGACCGAAAGCTGGGCCGCAGAGCTGGAGCTGCTGCTCTCGCTGCCACCGCCGCCGATGCTGAAGAGCAGCAGGTTGACCCCGCCGCCGCCGCCCGCGCTCTGGGTCTGGCTGTTGAGCACCTGGGTGAGCAGGCTCGTATCAGACGAGGTGCTCTGCTGATGCACGGCGGACACGAATTGGTAGAAGGTGGTCTGGACGGAAAAGCGCTCCGTCTCGCTGGTCGTGCGGCGATAGCGATCGCTCTGGAAGAGCGTCATCTTCTCTCCGGGCAGGAGCGTCAGCGTATAGGCGAGACCGCCATGCTGCTTGCCGATCAGGCACAGGTGGTGGCTGTAGACAATGGTGATGATGATCTCGCCGCGGCCGAAGTCGCCGGTCGACGGCTTGCCCGCCAGGGGTATGATCAGGGTCTTGGTCTCCTGGAAATTGATGCAAGCCGGTCCAGGCACCCATGGCGGGTCGCAGGGAACCTGACAGCACGCATCCTGCGTCGGCAGGATTATCGGGGTTGTCCCGTCGGTGGGATCCAGGGTTGGGGTCGTGGAATCAGACATTAAAGGCCTCCCTCAAAAGCAACGCGTTCAGCCGCCGTGGTCTGTTCATGCGCGGTCGATCGACCGCCCGTCCGACATCTCCGTGTAAAGTCGGCCGCGCGGCTCAGCCCGCCGCGGCGACGCCTTCAACTTCCTCCCTCAAGGCTGAACTGTCAACTGGATTCGACTCTAATACTGCGGCGCGTTCCTTGGCGAGCGCAGTATCCGGGTGAATTATCGCCGCGAATACAGGAAGAGAGGTTCTCCCTATGGGGAGAGGGGAGGAAAGAGGCTCCAGCTCAAGTCGGCCATGGGCGGGGTCGAGGCGCATCCGAAAGCGCCACCAGATGTCCTCGCCGAGCGAGCCGGCAAGGCCAGGCGCGGGCGGATCGGTAATGCCGGCCGGGACCTGCTCGAATAAGAGGTCGCCCAGCGACAGGGCCCGTAGCCTCGCCGGCGGCCAGTCTGGATCGGCGTTTTTGGGTGGATCGCGGGTGAGCCTGGCGTCCGCCACCGTGACGCCGGGCTGGCCGGTCGCCACTGCGAACCAGCCGGCGCGGGTGGTCGCGCCATCGGAAACCGCCGCCGGCACGGCGAATGCCCCGCCGATAACCTTCAGGGGCAGGCGGATCGGCCAGCGGCGGCCGGCTCGGCGGGAGAGTCTCAGCCTGCAGGGCTCCGTCTGGATCTCCGTGATGAAGCCTGAAAGGGCGTCGGCGCCGATGACGCCGACGAGTCCGGCGGCGAACGGCCGCTCGCGGGCGCCGAGATCGATCGCGGTCATCTCGAAGCCGGGTAGCCGCTCGCCGGCCAGCCTCAGATCCGCCCGCGCGGTCGGCGTGACGATCCCGAACATCTGGGCGTTGGTTGCGTTCAGCTGGCTCGTCGGCGTCGCTGGATCGAGGAGGAAGTCGCCGGCAATGTCGCCGAAGGCGCCCGGGACGACGATCGCCCCGTGATCGAACCAGCAGGCCGTCTCGCCGGCCCAAGATCCGAATCCGGCGGCCCAGGCGGAAAGTCCCAAAAGGATCGACAGAATCGTCCGGCGCATCGTTCCCGCAACGATAGGCAAACGTCCGCCGCCGGGCCATAAGGCGCGGTTTCCCGAAATTGAGGCGTGACGGACAGTATGGCGGGTTGGGTGCTGGGCGTGATCGGCGGGTCCGGGCTCTATGACCTCGAAGGTCTGACGGACCGCCGATGGGTCGCCGTCGAGAGCCCGTTCGGGGCGCCGTCCGATTCCCTTCTCACCGGCAAGTTGGGGAAAGTCACGCTCGCCTTCCTGCCGCGTCACGGCCGAGGCCACGCCCTGCCGCCGACCTATGTAAACGCCCGCGCCAACATCGATGCCCTCAAGCGCTTTGGCTGTACGGACGTCCTCTCGCTTTCGGCGGTCGGCTCCCTGCGAGAAGCCATCGGGCCAGGCGATTTCGTCATCGTCGATCAGTTCATCGACCGCACCTTCGCCCGCGAGAAGAGCTTCTTCGGCCCAGGCTTGGCGGCGCACGTCTCCATGGCCGAGCCGGTCTGCGCGCGCCTTTCGGGCCTCGCCAGCGGCGCCGCCCGCGCGGCCGGCGCACATGTGGTCGACGGCGGCTGCTATCTGGCCATGGAGGGTCCGCAGTTCTCCACCAAGGCCGAGAGCGCCCTCTACCGGTCCTGGGGATGCGATGTGATCGGCATGACCAACATGCCCGAGGCCAAGCTCGCCCGCGAGGCGGAGCTGCCCTACGCCAGCGTCGCCATGGTCACTGACTATGACTGCTGGCACGAAGACTTCGCCCACGTGGAGGTGGCGGACATCGTCGAGGTTCTCCACGCCAACGCCGCCAGGGCCCGCGAGCTCGTGCGGCGGCTGGCCCAGGCCCTGCCGGCAAGGCGGCCGGCTTCGCCGATCGATACAGCCCTCGACGGGGCTGTCATCACCGCGCGCGAGGCGCGGGACCCAGCCATGGTCGACAAGCTTTCGGCCGTCGCCGGGAGGGTGCTTTGATGAACGCCCAGATCGATCTGGCGGCCGCCATCCGAACCATTCCGGACTTTCCCACCGCCGGAATCCTCTATCGCGACATCACCACTCTGCTGGCAGACGCCCGCGCGTTCCGAGCGGCGGTGGACCAGCTCGCCGCGCCCCTGAAGGACGCGCGGATCGACAAGGTGGCGGCCATCGAGGCGCGCGGCTTCATCCTCGGCGGCGCCATCGCCCACCAGCTTGGCGCCGGCTTCGTACCCCTTCGCAAGCGGGGCAAGCTGCCGCACAAGACCCGGGCGGTGGAATACGACCTGGAATACGGCCGCGACGCCATCGAGATGCACACCGACGCGATCCTGAAGGGCGAGCGGGTCTTCCTGATCGACGACCTGATCGCCACCGGCGGAACGGCCCTGGCCGGCATGGAACTGCTACGCGGGGCGGGGGCCGAGATCGTCGCCTTCGGGGCGGTGATCGACCTGCCGGACCTTGGAGGGGCGGAGCGCCTCAGGGCCAGCGGCGTTCCGGTCAGGACCCTGGTGGCGTTCGGGGGACACTAAGGAGTGCACTCATGAGCAAACTCGTCACCTGCCTGTGGTTCGACCACGGTGAGGCGCGCAAGGCGGCCGAGTTCTACGCCGCGACCTTTCCGGACAGCCATCTCGGGCACGGCATGAAGGCCGGATCGGACTATCCCGGCGGCAAGGCCGGCGATGAGATCACCGTCGAGTTCACTGTGCTCGGCCAGGCCTTCGTCGGCCTCAACGGCGGGCCGAACACCAAGCCCAACCAGGCGGTGAGCTTCCAGGTGCTGACCGACGACCAGGCCGAGACCGATCGCTACTGGAACGCCATCCTGGAGAGCGGCGGGGAAGAGAACGTCTGCGGCTGGTGCAGCGATCGCTGGGGCTTTTCCTGGCAGATCATGCCGAGGGTCCTCATGGCCGGGATGAGCGATCCCGACCGCGCCGCCGCCAAGCGGGTGATGGAGGCGATGATGACCATGGTCAAGATCGACATCGCCGCGATCGAGGCGGCCCGCGCCGGCGCCTGACCGCCAGGCGCAGTCCGCATCTTCGCGGGATCGTGAGACGCGCGGGGTTTCCGCGCCTCGGCCGGGGCGCCATCTTGAGTCGATGGCCCATGTGCTTTCCTGGCGCCTGTTCAAGCGCATGCAGCACACCCTCGTGGCCGTGGCCGCGCTCACCTATCTTCTCGCCGCGCTCGAGGGCTGGACGGCGCCCGGCGTCGGCCAGTCCCTGAAGCTGCTGCGCACGACCATCTTCCCCGCCGGCTTCCTGGTGGTGTCGGTGGCGGCCGTCCTGGGCGTCCCGGCGTTGAGCCAGCTCCTGACCAAACACCTGTGGACCAGCTACCGCACGGGTTTCGGCCAGAGCGTGATCTCGGTCCTGGTGGGCGTCGGCGTGCTGATCGGCCTGTCAGGATTCATCTTCTGGCAGATCCGCGGCGTCGCCTATGGCGGCCGCTTTCCGGCGGGGGCTTTCTCCGGCTACGCCGCCGGCATCGGCCTCCTGATCGCCCAGGCCGTCCTCATCCGCCGCATCGAAGCCGACCCGGAACTGAGGCGGCATATCGAGGTGGGGTAGGAGCGGCCTATCGGGCTTTCTTCGGCGCGATGAGGACCTCGGTCTCGATGCGCTCTTCGAAGGCGCCGGTCGGGTTCAGGCGCAGCAGCGCCTCTGAGAGCTCCGCCTCGAAGGCCCCCGCCCGATCGCCGAACAGCGGCCGGGCCGACGATGAAATCGAATAGATGAAGCCGAGGATCGAGGGGATGTCGCGCGTGATCGCGCCCGGGAATTCCCGCGTCGTGAAGTGAGAGAAGTGGCTCGATCGGCGCAGCGCCGGTTCGTGCTCGGGCTCCTGCGGGTTGGAGTTCGGATGGCGAGTGGGCGGTCCGAGGTACTGCGCCACGATCGGCGCGGCCGTCAGCTCCCAGATCTCCTGCGGCCGCCGTTTGCCCGGATTGACCAGCGCCAGACCGCCGCCATCCCGGATGAGGACCGCGAGCCTGGCCAGCACCGCATCGCGAACCATCCAATGGAAGGCCTGGCCGATGGTCGTGATCTTGAAGGGGCCGGCGTCAGCCGGGACCTTTTCGGCTCGGACGTTGAGCCAGCGGACGTTGCGCCGTTCCTCGCGCTCAGCCAGCCGCTGCCCCTCGGCGATCATCTCGGCGTCCGGATCGACCGCGATCACCTCGGCGACCGTCCGGGAAAGCGGGATGGCCAGAATCCCCGGCCCGCAGCCAAGATCGAGAACGCGATCCTTGTCGGTGAGGGCGAAGGTCTCGACGACCCAGTCGAGCGCCGCCGGCGCGTAGGGCGCGCGGAACTTGGCGTAGTAGGCCGCCGTCCCGGCGAACGGCGATCTATCCGACGAAGCTGGCATGGCCGGATCGGGTCACAGGATAGCCGCCGGGGCAAGAAAACTGGGGTGGTTCTGACTGGCTGAGACCCGCTAACCCGTCCCCAACCGCGCTTCGGCGGCGCCGACGAGATCCATCCGTTCGCGCCGGCGGCCCAGGAGGGCGGGGGACGCAGCGCGTACTGGCCGAAGAAGCGATTCCACGTTGTCGGCTGGCGCTCTCAGCCGCCTTCGGGACTGACCGTCCGGACCACCTTGCCGGTCTCGTCGAGAAACTGGATGGAGGCCTCGCCGGCCGGGGTGACCTTGAGGACCAGGCGCTTACGCCCCTTGGCGTCGCGCAGCGCCATGATCGCATTCTCCTCGGCCTTGCCCACGAACAACCGCGGATGACCAAAGGCGCCGCTGGCCTCGAGCCGTGCGATCTTAGCCTGTTTGGCCGGCCCATCAGGCTCGGATTCCAGACGCGAAAGACCCCGGAAATCCATCGACCGGTCGGGCCGGTCGGAAATGCTGAGACCGGCCGCCCGCTCGCCGCCCGCCTCGCTTTGTTCGAGGCTGACCACCTGGTCCTGCTCATATTGGTCGAAGCTCAGGTGGCCGCCGGACCGGACAACGCCGTTCTCCCTGGCGCCGCCAAAGATGAGGCCGCCGTTCTCTGTGCCCTCGTCGTTCAGGAAGATCATTCCGGCGGCGTCGCGCCGATCTTTGTGGGGAAGCTCCCGACCCCTGACGATGATGCCGGGGAAGTCAGCCCGGTTCGAGATCACCAGGCGCAGCGTGCCATCCGGCTCGCGCACGTTGATCCGCTGGACATTGAGTGTGTCCAGCGCGGTCTGGCGCTTGCTGCCGACCGCGCCTGTCGCAACCAGGGTGCTGAGCACCGCCGCATAGCCGAGAACCAGTCCGCCCAACACTGTTTGCCAGCGCATGAAGCTCCTCCATCGCAACCAGGGTGTCTGCCACGCCGCCCGAAGCGCCGGCGTCTCGCCAGCTACCTGAGCTCAAGCCCGCACGGCCCCGCTGGTCACGGCGCCGGCGCAATGGCTTTGCGCAAAGCCGCCAGTCGCGCCGTGGCGGCGTCGAGCGACTGACTGGTCTCACGAAAACCCTCGATGTCATCAGGGGTCGGCGCTCCGTCGGCGCCGTCGACGGCCGCCGCCAGCCTGTCCAGCCGCCCTGAGATGTTGCTGAGGCCCGCTGGCGATCGGGTCGCCGCATAGGTCGGCGGATCGCCGACCGGCAGGTCCGCGAGGACGTCGAGCTGTGCGGAGAGTTTTTCGAGTCCGCCTCGGCGGTCGGCCCCGACGGCCGCGACCCGCGCCTTCAGCTTGGCCACCTCTGCGAGGGCCGCGCGGACGCGCACGCGCTGCTGCTCCACCTGCCGCGCCAGCTCGAACTCCGCCTGGAAGTCGGCGCCCGTCACCTTCACGCGCGGATCGGGCAGGATCTCGAGCGGCTCTGCAAAGCGTTTGCCGCCGATCGTCAATTCCACCCGGTAGCGGCCGGGCGGCGCCCAGACGCCCTGGTCGCGGCCGCCAATCCCCTGCGCCTTGGCGTAGTGCAGGTTCCAGACGAAGCGATGCTCGCCGGGGCTGGCCGCCGGAGGCTGGTAAACCGGAATCCACTCCGGCGCGGCGCCGATGGTCGCCAGGTCGGGATGGGTCACCGGATCGGTGCTGGCGAAATGGACGACCGGCGCACCGCGGGCGTCGAAAATGGCGATCTCGACGAGCGGAGACGAGGCTCCGGGCCCGACCAGATAGTCGATCAGGCCCCCGTCGGGGGGATTGGCCGCCATGGGCTCGTCCTTGGGCAGGGGCGTGCCGGTGAAACGCGGCTCGTGCAGCCGGATCGCCGGCGCCGTCGGGAAGAGGCGCGATGCGTCCGACGGGTCAGCGGCGAGCGCCCGCAGCGCAGCGATGTCGTCCATGACGTAGAAGCCGCGTCCGTGGGTGGCGATCACCAGGTCCTCGCCGTGCACCGTGAAGTCTCGCACCGAGGTCCGCGGCAGTCCCGCTTGCAGCGGCTGCCAGGTCGCCCCGTCGTCGAAGGAGACGAAGGCGCCGCGCTCGGTCCCGGCATAGAGCAGCCCCGGCCGCACCGGATCCTCGCGCACCACATTGACCGAGTTGAGCACGCCGCCGTCGGCCAGGCCGCTGGCAATCGGCGTCCAGGTCCGCCCGCCGTCACGCGTGCGGTAGATGTAGGGGGCGAAGTCGTCGAGCCGGTGGCGGTCGACGGCGATATAGGCGACCTCGGGATCGAAATGGGACGGCTCGACGCAGCCGACCTTGGACCAGGCGCGCAAGGCCGCCGGCGTGACATTGGTCCAGTGCGCTCCGCCGTCGCGGGTGAGCCAGACAAGGCCGTCGTCGGTGGCCGCCCAGATCGTCGCCGCCTGGAGCGGCGATGGACCGATGTCATAGACCACGCCGCGGCGCGGACCGGGCGTGGGCGTATCGGCGATCGTCGGCGTGTCCAGAGTGGCGGGCCTGGCCGGATCGGGCCGCGTCAGGTCCGGGCTGATCGGCCGCCAGGTGTGACCGCCGTCGACCGTCACGAAGATCCGCTGGTTGCCGAAATAGAGGCTGTGGTCGCGCCTGCCGAATATCAGGGGCAAGGTCCACGTGCCGCGATAATTGTCCGGGAACGCCAGGGTCGGATCGATGTTTCGGACCTGACCGGACTTGAGGTCGAGCCTGTTCACCCGGCCGCCATAGACCGTATCCGGATCGTCCGGATCCGGCGCGACCTCGTCGCTCTCGCCGCCGGCGGCCGTCTCGTGGAACTGCGTCATATTGATGCCGTCGACCGCTGAATCCGAGCGGCTGGGAACGCCCGCGGCGCCGGAGTCCTGCTGCGACCCATAGACCCGGTAGGGGAAGCGGTTGTCGGTGGCGACGTGATAGAACTGGCCGGTCGGCTGGTTGTACCAGGAGCTCCAGGTCGCCCCGCCGTTGACGCTCACCTGCGCGCCCTGGTCGACGCCCAGGATCCGTCTGTCGGGATCCTTCGGATCGATCACCAGCGCGTGGAAATCGTCACCGGTCGGATCGCCCTTGATCGGCAGGAAGTGGGCGCCGCCGTCGTCCGAGCGCAGCAGGATGGTGTCGCACACCCACACCCTGTCGGCGTCCTTCGGGTCGGCGGTGATTCCGCCGAAATACCAGCCGCGCTCGGTGATCCGCCTGTCGCTGCTGACCTTCGCCCAGGTCAGGCCGGCGTCGTCGGAGCGATAGAGTCCGGCATCCGTCACGGCGTCGATCAGGGCGTAGATCCGCGACGGGCGGGCCGGCGTCACCGCGAGGCCGATGCGTCCAGGCACGGCCGGCAGGCCGTGGCCGGCGACCTGCGCCCAGGTCCGGCCGCCGTCGGTCGATTTATAGAGGCCGCTTCCGGGACCGCTGGACGGCGGATAGGTGCTCCACGGCGGCCGGCGAGTCTGCCACAGCGCCGCGTAGACCACGTCCGGATCGCCGGGCTGGAAGGCCAAGTCGATGGCGCCGGTGTCGGCGTCCTTGAACAGGGTCTTGGTCCAGGTGCGCCCACCGTCGGTGGAGCGGAAGACGCCCCGCTCGGCGTTGGGTCCGTAGGGATGGCCGAGCGCCGCCACCAGGACGACGTTCGCATCGCGCGCATCGACGAGGATCTTGCCGATCTGCTGGCTGTCGATAAGGCCGATGGGGGACCAGCTCGCCCCGCCGTCGCCCGTCCGGAACATGCCGACGCCCTGGGCGATGTCGGAGCGCATGTCGGCCTCGCCGGTGCCGACATAGATCACCTTCGGGTCGGAGGGCGCGACGGCGATGGCCCCGATCGAGCCGACGGGGGCGGAATCGAAGATTGGCGTCCAGGTGCGGCCGGCGTCGTCCGTCCGCCACACGCCGCCGTTCACCGCCCCGAAATAGAAGCGCCTGGGATCGTCGGGCGCGATATCGACCGCCAGCACGCGGCCGCCCCGGAACGGCCCGATCGAGCGCCAGTGCAGATCCTGGAACAGGCTCGGATCGACGGTGGCGGCCGTCGCTGCGCCGCCCCAGGCGAGCAGCCTGGCGCCGCCACCCAACGCGGCCATGATCAGAGCTATTCGAAAGGGCATCTTCGCTCCCGCGTCGGTGCGACTTTGCGCCCCCGGCCAGGGGTGTCAATTCGACCGCAAACAGCCGTGGCCATGGCTCGGCTGTCGTGCGCGCGTGGCGCCGGCCGGGAGGGACCAGAGGCGAACTAGGCCTCCGCCTTGGCCCGCCGGGCCACCTTGTCGATGGCGTCGACAAGGGTGTCGTAGAGGGCCGGCGGGACGTCGTGGCCCATGCCGGGGATGGTCAGCAGCTCCGCGCCCGGGATGCTGGCCGCCGTGTCGCGTCCGCCCTCGATCGGAACGAGGGGGTCGTCCTCGCCGTGGATCACCAGGGTCGGCACGGCGATGGTCGCCAGTTGCGGCCGCCGGTCCGGCGAGGCCAGCACCGCCGCGTACTGGCGCTGGAAACCGACCGGATAATAGCTGCGCAGGGCGTTGCTCCTGGCGAACGCCCGGTAGTCGGCCTCGCTGGTCGGATATCCCGGCGAGCCGATGACCTTCGAGGCCGCGAAGCCGCTGGCGAGGAAGCCCTCCATGTCCTGGGTCGGATCGGGCGCGGGGCGGCCCAGCACCGCCATGGCCTCGGGCTTGGCCGGCGGCAGGGCGCGGTTTCCGGTCGTCGACATGATCGAGGTCAGCGACAGGGTCTTCTCGGGATGATCGGCGGCCACCAGCTGGGCGATCATCCCGCCCATGGAGGCGCCGACGATGTGGGCCCGGTCGATCCCGAGCGCGGTCAGCAATCCCGCGGCGTCGGCCGCCATGTCGGAAAGCTTATAGGGCGCGTCCGCCAGGTGGCCCTCGCCATAGGCCTTCAGCACGGCGCCCATGTCCGGCGGCCCCAGATGCTCGAGCTTTTCGGAAAGGCCGATGTCGCGGTTGTCGAAGCGGATGACGCGATAGCCGCGCGCCGCCAGCTTGGCGACGAAGACGTCGCGCCACAGCGTCATCTGGCCGCCCAGACCCATGATCAGCAGCAGCGGCTCGCCCTCGCCGGTGATGTCATATTCGAAGTGAAGGCCGTTGGCTGCGATCTGGGGCATGGGCGTATCTCCGCGTGCGTTCGGCGAGCACTTAGCCCTTCTCGCAGGCGGGGGTCGAGACGCGGCGGGAGAACAGGTCGCGCCGGGTCGGACTGGCCTGAAGGTGCTCGCGTTTCGGTTTGGGCTGTCCATGCGCCCGGATGCGTGCGCTCCTCCTTGAGGACAACAGCAAGTGAGTCGTTTCCGGCATGAGAGCGACGACCGGGATTGTTCAGGCGCGTGATGCCCGCCAACCCCGCACAAATCGACGGGGCTCATCATGACAAGCCGCGAATTCCAGCTGCAATTGAAGGGCTACGGACTGACCACGGCGGAAATCATCTACCGATTGCCTGACCACCCCGACCTGCTGCAGCTCTACGTCTGGCAGGACTATGACCTCGCGCCGGCCTTTCCGACCCTGAAGGGCTTTCTCGACTATTGGCGGCGCGAACTGGCCGGCCCGCTCCATACCGTGCGCATCGCCCACCGGCGCCTGATCCGCCCGAATGAATGGCGGGCCGTGGACGGCGTCATCGAAATCCACTGACCGGCCTGATCGCCCAGAGCAGGATGCGATCAGGGGCAATCACCTGATCGTTGAATCGTGCTCTGAAATCAAAAGTTTGAGCGCGTATCGATCGAAAGGACCGGTGCCACTTTCTCGGGCCGCGCTCCGGGCGACCGCCGGCCCCGAACAGAAAAAGGGCGGCGTCACCAGGACGCCGCCCTTTCGCTTGGGCGTGCGGGCCTGGACTAGTAGTCCATGTCGCCCATGCCGCCGCCGCCCGCTTGCGGCGCGCCGTTGGTCTTCTTGGGCGCTTCGGCGACGACCGCCTCGGTGGTGATCAACAGGCCGGCCACCGAGGCGGCGCCTTGCAGGGCGGTGCGCACGACCTTGGTCGGGTCGATGATGCCGGCGGCGATCATGTCGACATACTTGTCGGTCTGGGCGTCGAAGCCGTAGTTGGCCGCCTTGTTGTCGAGGATCTTGCCGACGACGATCGAGCCTTCGACGCCGGCGTTCTCGGCGATCTGGCGGATCGGGGCCTGCAGGGCGCGGCGGACGATGGCGATGCCGGCGTCCTGATCGGCGTTGCCGCCTTTGAGGCCATCCAGCGCCTTGCCGGCTTTGAGCAGGGCCACGCCGCCGCCGGCGACGATGCCTTCCTCGACCGCCGCGCGGGTGGCATGGAGGGCGTCATCGACGCGGTCCTTGCGCTCCTTGACTTCGACTTCCGTCGAGCCGCCGACCTTGATGATGGCCACGCCGCCGGAGAGCTTGGCGAGGCGCTCCTGCAGCTTTTCCTTGTCATAGTCGCTCGTGGTGTCTTCGATCTGCATCTTGAGCTGGGCGATGCGGCCGTCGATGTCGGCCTTGGCGCCGGCCCCGCCGACCACGGTGGTGTCGTCCTTGGTGATCGACACCCGCTTGGCGCTGCCGAGCATCTCGAGGGTGACGTTCTCCAGCTTGACGCCCAGGTCCTCGGAAACGACCTGGCCGCCGCTGACGATGGCGAGGTCTTCCAGCATGGCCTTGCGGCGATCGCCGAAGCCCGGGGCCTTGACGGCCGCGACCTTGAGGCCGCCGCGCAGCTTGTTCACGACCAGGGTGGCCAGGGCCTCGCCGTCGATGTCCTCGGCGACGATCAGCAGCGGACGCGCCGACTGGACCACCGCTTCCAGCAGGGGAAGCAGGGTCTGCAGGGAGGAAAGCTTCTTCTCCGACAGCAGGATCAGCGGATCCTCGAGTTCGGCCTCCATCTTGTCGGCGTTGGTGATGAAATAGGGCGACAGGTAGCCGCGATCGAACTGCATGCCCTCGACCACCTCGAGCTCGCTCTCCAGGGTCTTGGCTTCCTCGATGGTGATGACGCCCTCGTTGCCGACCTTCTTCATGGCCCGGGCGATCATGTCGCCGATCTCGGTGTCGCCGTTGGCCGAAACGGCGCCGACCTGGGCGATCTCGTCATTGGTGGTGACCTCGCGCGACGAGGCCTTGACGGCCTCGACCACGGCCAGCACGGCTTTGTCGACGCCGCGCTTCAGATCCATCGGGTTCATGCCGGCGGCCACCGACTTCAGGCCCTCGACCACGATGGCCTGGGCCAGGACCGTGGCGGTGGTGGTGCCGTCGCCCGCCTTGTCGCTGGTCTTGGAGGCGACCTCGCGGATCAGCTGCGCGCCGAGGTTCTCGATCTTGTCGTCGAGCTCGATTTCCTTGGCCACCGTGACGCCGTCCTTGGTGGTGCGCGGCGCGCCCCAGGACTTCTCGAGCACCACGTTGCGGCCCTTGGGGCCGAGGGTGACCTTCACCGCATTGGCGAGGACGTTGACGCCGCGCAGCATGCGGTCGCGCGCGTCGGTGGAGAAGTGGATGTTCTTGGCGGCCATGAGGCTGTTTCTTTCACGAATGGGGGATTGAGACGGGGTCTCGGGAAATCGGGTCTAGGCGGCCTTCTTCAGGGCCGCGGCCGGATCGAGGACGCCGAGGATGTCGGATTCCTTCATGATCAGGATGTCTTCGTCGTCGATCTTCACTTCGCTGCCGGACCATTTCCCGAACAGGATGCGGTCGCCGACCTTGACGTCGAGCGGCACGCGCTCGCCGGCTTCGTTGCGAGCGCCGGGACCGACGGACAGGATCTCGCCTTCCTGGGGCTTCTCCTTGGCCGTGTCGGGAATGATGATCCCGCCCTTGGTCTTGGTTTCTTCTTCGATGCGCCGGACGGCGACGCGATCACCCAGGGGACGAAAGGCCATGGTTTCAAAATTCTCCGCTGTGAGGGGCCGCAAAAACGCGGCTCTGTTGGCAGTCGATGCACGCGAGTGCCAACTGTATCCCGCAAGTGGCCCGGCGGAAAGGGATTACAAGGCATGGAGGCCGTCCGGCGACGAATAAGTCCGCTGGCCCATCGTCACGGGCCTCGGGCGCTTGAACCACCGGATCCCGGATGGAATGCTTCGCTCGCCTCCGGGACGACGATGAGTGTTGCCCTCACGTCGATACGCAGGATCTACCCCAGCCCGCCCATGATCGACCCCGTCGCCGAGACGGTCAGCGGACGGGCCAGGCACGCATAGCGCGTCTCGTCGGCGATATGATCCTCTCCTCGCGTGTCCACGTCTTCCAGCCGCTGCGGGTCGTGCTGCAGGGCCGGCACGGTGCGGATGAACTCGCGGCAGGTGTCGAACACATAGAGCATGGGCACGCCGTCCTCGCCCAGGATGCGCGCGCGCATCTGGTCCCAGCCGCTCAACGCGCCAAACTCTCCCACCCGGGTGTTGTCGGCCTTGCGGAACGAGCAGCCTTGCGCGGCCATGGTCTCGTCGAGGGAAGGCCCGCCGCCGTGGGAGAAGATCGAGGGGTCGGCCACGGCGTCCCGGATCGTATCGCCCGCCGCCCGCTCGCGGTCCAGGATGCCCCCGGCGATCGCCTCGGTCGGGATCCGCAGGCCCTTGCCATCCGGTCCTTGGCCATACCATTCGCGGTAGCGGATCATCGCGCCGCACGGCAGCACGGCGATGGGGTGGTCCGGATCGCGGTTGGGCGTGTTGTCGCCCACCACCGCCCACCAGCCCACCGAGAACGGCGAGGCGAACCCCCAGTCGAAGCTGCGGATCCGGGTCCATTCAGCCGGCATCGTGAACGGCATGATGATGTTGCGCCCGCTCCAGCTGTCGAAGAAGGCGCCCTCCACCGCATCCCAGTCGCCCTCCAGCCAGGCGCGCACCAGGGCCGCCGAACCGGTCAGCTTCAGCCGCGCCAGGTAAGTAGGGTCGGCCTTGAACAGGGCCGGGTTGTCGGCCACCCGCGCCGGGATGAAGACGCGCGCCAGGCCCCCTTCGACGGCCTCGGTGAGCGGCCCCGCATCGATATAGCGCGCCTTCACCCAGGCGTGGCCCGCGCCGCCAGGATTGCAGGTGGCGCGAAAGGCGCAACGCACGCCTGCCGCGCTCCTTAAGGCGCCCTTCAGCTTGTCCACCGGGCCGGGGGAGGGGAACTGGGTCAGCTCCTCCACATAGACGCGGGTATAGCTGTGGCCCTGGTATTTGTTGGCGTCGGCGTCATTGTCCAGGTGGCGAAAGGCCAGGCTCGCGCCGCTCCGCCACTCGAAGCGCGACCGCTTCCCGCACCACCGCGCCCCCTGCGGCGCATAGATCTCCCGCGCCCGGTCGATGGTCGGCTCGAGGGCGGTGCGGGTGCGCCGCACCATCAGGCCGCGGGCATGACGCCCGTGCCGCATGGCGTGCAGGCCGAACTCGCCCAGCACCGCGTCGGTCTTGCCCCCGCCGCGCGCGCCGCCATAGATCACCTCGAACGCCCGGTTTTTGACGAATTGCGTCTGAGGTCCCGGTTGCGGCCGCCACAGGTTCAATCTTCCGGCCCCCACCGTTCCGCCCACGCGCTCAGGGTGTCGCCCGATGGCGTGGTCGGCAGCTTCTGTTTCAGCCGCCCCGCCTCGGCCAGCATCCGCGCGGCGGCGTTGAAGGCGCCGGCCGTGCCTTTTTTCATCGCCTCGTCCGCCCCGGACATCAGGGCGGCGATGACCGGGCCCAAGGCCGGGCCGGTGATCGGGTCGACCATGGCGATGGCCGCGACGCGTTCGCGGAAATCGGGTCGGCGCGACAGGAGGTTCGGCCATGAGGAACTCGCATATCCGGCCTCTTCCGCCGCCGCCGCCACTGTGCGGCCGGCCGCCAGGGCGCGGGCGAAGCGCTCCTGGCGGGCTTTATCAGGGGGCATGTGAGCGACTCCATCCTTGCAGACCGCAAGCTTACAATATGCGACCTTGGGGAGTCAAGCGGGTCGTCGCGCCGGTGCCTCGGCCGGATCGCCCCGAATGGCGATAGAACCGCGCTTCCTACCGTCCGCAGGAAAGGCCGGCGCTGGTGGCAGTGATCAATGATCGCCGCAAGTATTACTGGCCGTGCTTAGGCAGTCCTGTATGGGGTATGAAGCCCCGGCGCATGTGATCCCAGTTGAGCATGGCCACGCGTCTGATCGAGTTGCCGAGTATGTCTTCGGCGGTAACGATAATTCGGATCGAAAGACCTAATTCGCTCGACACCATGAGCGAGTGAATGGTGGCGTCGCTGAAGCGCTCCGAAAGCACTTCAACGGGGCCGAGAGGTTCACCGCCCGCCTCAATGGTGACTCCTTCGTCCCCGGACTGAAAAGCGGACATTTTCCCGAACGAGAAGATCACCCGCTCGTCGAGTCCTATCGTGCCGTGGACCTGCAAACCCTTGAGGGTGGCGGGGCCGCTGCCGTGGTTGACGAGTTCGAACACAATGGCGCGCGGCTTGACTTCACGGAGGGACACACCGCTTGGCCTGACGACGGGACGAACAGAGATTTCAAGGGTCTTTTCAGCGACGCGACCCTGAAGTTGAGCCAAGCCGTATTGTCTTTCGGCCAGGTCGAGTTGTTTCTCGGCAAGGTCCCGACCGAGTTTCATCTCTCCAACCTGTTCCTTGGCCGCGAGGGCCAAGTCCTCAGTGGAGTCTGAAAGTTTGCCAGTTGCCACCCACAAGAGCGTTGTGGCGCCCACGAGCATGGCTGTGAAAACGGCTATGGCGTCGCCGCTGTAGTCTGTCCGTCTTTCGCTGCTCGCTACTGGCAATTTTACGGGGCCGGCGGATTGCTGTTCGTGCCCCTCGCGCTGTTGGCCCTGAATTTGGATGCCCTCGTTGCCGAGTGGAAGCGTGGTCCAAACTGCAAGCGCGATAAGGCCGGCGGCAAATGGTAACGGCCATGGCCAGAGGGTTTGGATGCGCTTCAGCATGGGCTCGTTTCGAGGCATTTCCTCGTTTCAATCTGCGGAGATTTCAGGTGAGCGCCCTAGCGGCGCGGGCCGCTCTAGTTGTGGAGCCTCAATAGGTTGTCCTGATCCAGGCCGAGTCGGCTGATGGGTGTCTGAGACTTTATCCCACCATGCGGGCGATGCCAGTTGTAGCGGTGTAGCCAGGTCGGCAGCTCAGCGGCGCGGCGGTTCGATGACGGAT
>DASXCH010000178.1:0-27889 GCA_036491275.1 Caulobacteraceae bacterium | reverse complement strand
CTCCCGGCCAGAGTTTACCCTCGGGCCGGCCATTGGCCGGACCCGGGGGGCCGTACTCCCCCCTGAGGGGGACCGGATCCTCCCCCGATTTCGGGGGAGGGGGACCACGAAGTGGTGGAGGGGGCTGCCCCCCTCGCCGGCTTCGCCGGCACTCCCCCCGCTCCGCAGGGGGAGATCGGCGGAGGGGGTCCTCCGGGCGCGGTAAAGGGGACGTACCGATTCAACCCAATATCAACCCGCTCTAGGGGCGCCAGTCCATCTCCGTCACGCTCCGCTGGAGCGCCGCCACCAGGCGACGCCCGAGGCCAGAAAGAAAGGCCGGCCGGGCGTAACGCCCGGCCGGCCCGGAGGAAGTACCGGCGGTGTCAGGTACCCGCCCGATGTATCACGCCGCGTGAGTCGTCCCCTGCGACAGGGTGTCGCCAACGCCTTGATTCGCTGCGGCAAACCGCCGCGCCAGGGATCCCTCTTTCATTTCACGAGCGAGAGGTTTGACAACCGTGGCCGGCGCGCCCATCTGCATGGTGCCGAGGGACTATAGGAGACGGCCATGTCCAATCGTTCCCTTCACCTGGGCGCGGCGACGCTCGGCGCTTCGCTCGCCCTGGCGGCAGCCTGGACCGCTCCGGCGGCCGCGGACGCCCGCCATCCCTGCTTCTTCATCAATCAGTGGGAAGGCTGGAAAGCGCCCAACGACCACACGCTCTACCTCCGGGTAAACCTCAAGGACATCTATCGGGTCGACCTCTCGGCGGGCTCGCAGCAGCTCACCTGGCCCGGGTCCTACCACCTGGTCTCGCGGGTGGAGGGGAGCTCGTCGATCTGCGGGCCGCTCGACCTGCAGCTGGCATTGTCCGACGGCCACGGCTTCTACATGCCCCTCATCGCCAGCAGCCTGGTCAAGCTGACGCCGGAGCAGATCGCGGCCCTGCCCAGGAAAGACCTGCCCTAGATCCTTGACTTCCAGCCGCCGACGGAGCGTTCCTTGACCCCCCTTTCGGCGGCGAGACCTGACGATTTCGAAGCCGTCGAATTCGACGCGGTCGTCTGGGATTTCGGCGGCGTCTTCACCGGCTCGCCGTTCGAGGCGTTCAACGCCTATGAGGCGGCCCACGGCCTGCCGCGCGACTTCGTCCGGCGGGTGAACGCCACCAATCCGCACGACAACGCCTGGGCCCGGTTCGAGCGGGCTCAGATCGACCGGGCCGGGTTCGACCAGCTCTTCCTGGCCGAGTCGACCGCGCTCGGCTGGCCGACCCCCGGCGCCGATGTTCTGCCGCTGCTCTCCGGCGCGGTGCGGCCGGCGATGGTGGCGGCTCTGAAGGCCTGCAAGGCGCGCTACAAGGTGGGCTGCATCACCAACAACATGGCGAGCGTCAACATGGTCCCGGGCGATGGACCCGGCCTGGCGGCGAGCGCCGAGCGCGCCTCCAGTTCGGCGCCGATCATGGCCCTCTTCGACGTGGTGATCGAAAGCTCCAAGGCCGGGGTGCGCAAGCCCGACCCGGCCATCTACCGGCTGATGTGCGAGGCGCTGGACGTGAGCGCGGAGAAGTGCCTCTACCTCGACGACCTCGGGATCAACTGCAAGGGCGCGGCCGTCGTCGGCATGACGGCGATCAAGGTGGTGAGCGAGGCCCAGGCCCTGGCGGATCTTTCCGCCGCCACCGGCCTTGTCTTCGAGACGAGCGAGGCGACGTCATGACCAGACCTGCCAAGATTGGCGCTCAGGCGGCGCTGAAGGACCTGCCGCTGTGGTCGGCGGCCGAGGGGCGCGACGCCATCGCCCGCAGCTTCAAGTTCGCCGACTTCGCCAGCGCCTTCGCCTGGATGAGCCGGATCGCCCTGGCGGCCGAGAAGCTCGACCACCACCCGGAATGGTCCAACGTCTACAACCGGGTCGAGGTGACCCTGGCCACCCATGACGCCGGCGGCGTCACCGAGCTGGATGTGCAGCTGGCGAAGATCATGGATCAGGCCTTGGGGGGCTGAGCCTTAGGCGCGGACGGCCTCGTAGGTCATGATCTCGTCGCGGGCGCGGGGCGGGCGGTCTCGGTAACCCCCGGTGACGGTCACATCCGTGAATCCGACCGATTTCAGCGCCAGGGTCAGTTCCTCCAGCCCCCAGTAGCGCTGGGCCATGGGCTCGAGCTGGGCCTCCACCAGGCGGTTGTCGCGCCAGCGCTCGTAGCGGATCTGGCTCTCGCTCCTCTGCGCCACCCAGTCGGTGACGAGGCGCTGCGAATGCAGCGTCAGGAGATCGCCGTTCTCCGCCGTCCAGCGCCGGACCGCGTCGTTCCGGTTGGCGAGGTAGGAAAGCGGGTCGGAGTCGATGACGAGGCGCCCGCCGCTCTCCAGCGCGTCGTGGAAGCGCTTCAGCACCGCCATCGCTGTTTCGTACCGGTCGATCAGGGTGATGGTCCCAGCCGGCAGGAAGACGACCGCGAAGCGGCGGTCGTATTCGAAATCCTCCATCGTCTGGCGGCTCAGGTCGGCGGTCAGGCCGCGCTCGGCAAGGCGCCCCCGGCAGCGGTCCAGCATCTCCGCGCTCGGATCGAAGCCGGCGACCTCGTGGCCAGCCTCGATCAGCGGGATCAGCGAACGCCCCGAACCGCAGGCGGGCTCGAGAATCGGCCCCGGGACCCCGGCCAGTCTTCCGAGATGGAAAGCGGTGTCCGGCAGGGCGAAGTAGGGCTTGTCGATGTCATAGATTTCCGCGGCGATGGAGCCGTAGCGGTTCACGGTGGTGTTGGATTGAAGAGACATGAAGGGTCCATGGGATGGGCCGCGCCGCGGCGGGCGCTGGCCGGATGGATGAATGGGGAGGAGCGCCGACGCTGGCGCCGGCGATCTAAAAAAGCCTGCGGTGGTCCGCGGCGCCTATGGCTACCTAGGCCTTCATGCCCGGATCTCTAGGCCCAACAAGCGCCGCCGGCAAGGCGCGGCCCCTGACGCTTAGCCCGCGCGACGTTTCATCGCCTCGGCGACCTTGCCGGCGAACGACGCCTGGAGAGGCGTAGGCGGATGAACCTCGGCGCCACGCTCGGCAGCCAGGGTCTGGGCGATGGCGGCGGGATTGAACTGCCGCTGATCCTCGGGCAGCAGGGTGGGCACGAGATAGCGCGCGACGGCGTGGCTCAGGGGGTGATCGGGAGCGCTATCGCGCGCTTGCAGCCGCTCGGCCAGACCGAAGCCGAAGGTGAGATCGAAGCGCGCGCCAATCTGCTCGAAGGTGGTGTCGATCAGGCCCGCGCCAAAGGCGTCGACAAAGGCGTTTCTGGACGGCGATGGCGCTGCGCCGACCGTAACCGGGCCAAGGGCGTCGGCGGTGGCGCTGGCCAGGTCCGAGAGTGCGGAGTCGAACCGCGCTTTCTCGACCGCGACCGCGCGCTCGGCCGCCAGGACGGCGGGGCGGTCGGCGAACGGGGTTGGGCGATCCGCCGGCGGTCCGGGATCGACGCGCTCGATGCCGCTCTGAGCCGTGCCAGCCCGGCCGACCGCGGCGGCGTAGTCCCAGCCGAGCTGGTCGGCGGCGGCCGGCGAAATCGAGGGCTGCGACGCCAAGGTCTCGCTCGCCGCCCGGATCGTGGGGCCATAGGCGTCGCGGATCGTCGGCGCCTCCGCCCGGACGGCCCGGGTCATTGTCTCAATGATCAGGGTCTGGGTGCGGGCCTGGTCGACCCAGGCCAGATCGGAATACAGCCGGCCGGAATAGCCGCTTGGCGACCACTGCCCGATCGTGAGCTGGGAGAAAATGGTGGTGGTGATCAGGCCCAGCACCACGGCCTCGACGACGCCGACCGCGATTCGCGCTCGGGTGTTGAATTTGATGGCTCTCAGGCTGGCGAAGGCGCACCCGGCGAGCACGGCGCAGCAGGCCAGGATGCAGACAATCAGGCCGGCGCCCCGGAACCAGGTCTGGGTGCGTTCCTGGAGTCTCAGGACGGCGTCCTCATAGCCGTCGATCGGAGCCCACAACGTCGGCAGATAGCTGGCGTCGCCGTGGCCGCCGAGATTGGCCGCAAGGTTATAGACGATCAGGAACAGGGCATGCGGCAGGAGGCCGACCGCGAAAGCCAGCGGCGTCAGCGCCAGCCAGCGATTGCCGCCCTCGGCGGTGACGAAGATGAGCGCCGCCACGCCCAAGGCGGCGAGGATGAGAATGGCGGGCAGGCTGGCGAGGGCCAGGGCTTGGCCGAACAGCCACAACGCCACGACCAGCGCCACGACGGCGACGAGACCGGCGATGGCGAAGAACCGGATCTGCGCGTATCGGCGCTTCAGGCCGTAGTCGGCCTGCCTGCCAAGTCCGTCGTTGTCGGCATATTCGTTGCGTCGGCGCCTTTCCTCGACCGCCATGGCGTCGATCTCCCCCTTTTTCGTCCGCAGTCTTTCAACCGGAACGACCGCCATCCTACGACAGATCGGCGCTCTGGCCGCTCCAGGCGAGTCAGTCTAGGCCTACCCGAGGGGGGATGCCATGCAGGACAAGGAACTCCACGCGCTTCTGCTTCGCGCCGTTGCCGGCGAGAGCTGCTCGCGCAATGTCGGCGAAATCCGCGATCTCACCGTCGTTGTCGAGGCGGAGGATGAGGCGGACGCCCACGAGCGCGTGCTTTGGGCTCTGGCCAGGCGCGGTTGGATCTCAGCGGAGCTGAGACGCCACACGATCGCCGACGACGATCCGACCCTGGATCCGACCCTGCGCCAGGCGGTGCTCGCCGCCCGGCGGCACGGCGAGCACGTCCTCGTCTACGAACCTTAGAGGCCGATAAGCCGGCCACGGTTTCCGCCGGCCGACTCCACCGCAAGCATCCGGGGTGCTAGGCTGCGCCGCAGATCGCATGCCGGGAGGGCGGCCATGAAAATCAGACAGCTGGGGCACGTGGTGCTCCGGGTCACCGACCTTGGCCGCGCCGAGCGGTTCTACAACGGGCTGCTAGGCCTGCCGATCATGACCCGCTTCGACCAGGACGGGATGAGGATGACGTTCTTCACCCTGGGCAACCACCACGACTTCGCGGTGATGGAGGTCTCAGGCGAAGGCAGCAGCGCGGCCGAGAGCGCCGTCGGCCTGCATCATGTCGCCTTCAAGATCGGCGATAGCCTGGACGAGCTGCGCGAGGCCAAGGCCCATCTCGAGGCGGGGGGCGTGGCGGTGAACCCGGTCAATCACGAGGTGGCCCAGTCGCTGTATTTTTCCGACCCGGACGGCAATGGCGTCGAAGTCTATGTCGATGGCTCCGATATCTGGAAACGCGAGCCCGGCCGGGTGGCCCAGCTGTATCCGCTGGAGCTTTGAGGGAGACGGCGTCAGCCGCATGGGCGCCGCTTCCGCTCTTTAGGTGCGGGGAGGTGACGAATGAGCACTGAACTGACCATGCTGGTCTGGTCGACGGCGCTGCTGTTGTTGCTGATCGTGATCCAGGCCACCGCCGCGGTGCGGGCCCAGGGCCTCAGCGCCATGGCGGGCAACCGCGACGACCTGCCCCCGCCAACGACGTTCCAGGCCAGGACCAAGCGCCTGGTGGACAATCACCGCGAGGGGCTCACCCTCTTCGCGCCGCTGATCCTCGTCGCGGCCCTGGCCCACATCTCCAACTCCTGGACCGTGCTGGGCGCGCAGCTGTTCTTCTATTCGCGGGTGATCCACGCCGTCCTCTATGTGATGGGCGTTCCCTGGGTGAGGGCCCTGGCCTGGGGTGTCGGCATGGTCGGCACGATCATGGTCCTGGTGACGATTCTGCGCATCGGCTGAGAAAGCGGGCAGGGCGCCGCGCTCGGGGCGCGGATCGACCAACGCCGCCGCGCGTTGGCCTAGCTCGACCCACGGAGGCGACCATGCCGGACCTGCAGCCGGAACTCACCCTCGATCCCGAAACCGGTTTCTTCATCCTCATGAAGGCGCGCGAATACAACGCCAAGGTCGCGGACACCGACCCCGACGACGGGTCAAATCCGTCCGATGACCAGGATGTCGATGTGCTGGAAACGCGGCCCGACGACGCCGTCGTCAAGGAGATCGCCGGAGCGATCGCCTCGCTCAACGTCGACCAGAGGCTGGACCTTGTGGCGCTCGCCTGGATCGGCCGCGGTGATTTCAGCTTTGCCGAGTGGGCGGAGGCTCGCGAGTCCGCCCGTGAGGTCGACCACGTCGCCGGCTATCTCCTCGAAATGCCGGCCCTCGACGACTACCTGGGCGACGCGCTCGCCGAGCTTGGCTACAGCCTCGACGACTTCCTCGACCAGAATGTCCAGGCGGCCGGCGCGGACAGGCCGGGAACGGGCCTTTGAGACGTCCCTCTCCGCGTCAGGGCGACATTTGGACGCTGCGACCCTATCGACCCTAGTTCAAACGAGTCTTGACCCAATGCGGGGCGTATGGTCGCCCTGAGTGATCAGGGGGAAGACAATGCGCCGCCTTCTCACATGGATCCTGGGCGCGGCGGGTGTGCTCGCCGTGCTCCTCGTGCTGCTTTTCTTGGGCTACCAGCTGCAGCTGCGCAGCAACGCCATCCGTCCGGCCCATCCGGTCGGCGTTCAGCAGGTGAGCGTCCCGGACCCGCCGGGCCCGCCGCTCGCCGTCGCCATCTGGTATCCGACCGACGCGCGGCCGAAGTTCATCCAGGCCGGCCTGACCGCTCAGTGGGCGGCGCCGAACGGGGCGGTCGTGGGCCATGGACTGCCGCTGGTGGTGATCTCGCACGGCAACGGCGGCGGACCCCTCAGCCACACCGACACCGCCATGGCCCTGGCCTCGGCCGGCTTGGTCGTCGCCGCCCCCATGCACACCGGCGATAACTATACCGACCAGAGCGAGGTCGGGGGCGTGCAATGGCTGACCGACCGGCCCAAGCACATCTCGACAACGATCGACTACATGCTCTCGGCCTGGTCCGGTCACGGCGCCATCGATCCGGCGCGCATCGGCGTCTTCGGTTTCTCGGCCGGGGGCTATACGGCGCTCACGCTCATTGGCGGCGAGCCCGACCTCAAGCAGATCGCCGTCCACTGCGCGCAGCAGCCGGAATTCGTCTGTCGCCTGTGGAATCCGGGAAGCGAATCCCTGCCGATTCCGGCCAACTTCTACCGCGACGCGCGCATCAAGGCCGCGGTGATCGCCGCCCCGGGCTTCGGCTTCGCCTTCACGCCCGACAGTCTCGCGAAGGTGAGGGCGCCCGTGCAGCTGTGGGACGGTTCGGCCGACACGAACGTGCCGCTGGCGACCAACACCAATCTGGTGGCCAGGGAGCTCGGCCCCATGACCGATGTGCATATCGAGCCCGGCGCCGGCCACATGGCGTTCCTGGCGCCCTGCGGACCGATCGGGCCGCCGCAGCTCTGTTGGGATGGTCCCGGGTTCAACCGCAAGGCTTTCCACGAAAGGTTCAACGCTGCCGTGGTGCAGTTCTTCCAGGACCGGCTGAGGGCCGATCCCTGACGTCTCTCCCGCGACGGGAGATTTCTCGCTCTGACTGGCGGATACGACGGTCGGAAGAGCCCAGCGCGTCAGATCACGCGAGCGCTGACGAGGTGGCCGCCAGGCCCCTTGCGCCCTGGAAGGCCGAGAAAGCGTGTGGCGATATCCCCGGGCCCCAGGTCCTCGACCCCGTCGAAGCCAAGCTCCGACAGCTTCGTCGCCAGCTCAGGCGGTTCGAAGCGGGTGAGCCACGGCTCGCCCATCTCGGCCAGACGGGCCTCTCGCGCGGCGAGCCGCAGCTGACGGTCCTTCGGGAAGGCGGCGTTCGGCTCGCCATAGTCGAAAACCACCTCGTTGGCGCCGCCGGCGATGAAAGCGAGGGTGTCGAAGACAGCCGTCCGGGTCAGGTAGACCACCACGCCCAGCCAGGCGAAGACCGCCGGTGCTTCGGCCTGGAAGCCCGCGGCGGCGAGGCCGCCGGCCAGGGTTTCGCGCTCGAAATCCACCGGCGCGAAAGTGAGCGTTTCCGAGGGCGCGAGAGCCGCCTCGCGCATCCGCTCGCGCTTCCAGGCCTGGCTGGCCGGATGGTCGACCTCGAACACCTTGAGGCCCGCGAACGGATTCCTCAGGGCGAATGTGTCGAGGCCGGCGCCCAGCACCACATACTGGCGAACGCCGCGGGCCACGGCCACCGCAAGACGCTCCTCGGCGAAGCGGCTTCGCGCGGCAATGAACAGCCGCATCGAGCGGGCTTCGGGCGCGTCCAGCGGCGAGGCCAGAACGCGCGCTGGCGCCGCGCCGAGGATCGACGTCGCCAGGGGATCCCGGAAGACGGCGCCATTCTCGCACGTCTGATGAGCCGCGCGATGGGCGGCGGCGCGCAGCGCCGTGCGACTCGGCTGATCAGTTCTCATCGCCTCACTATGCAGCGGCTGATCGGGGATGACGACCTGGAACGCCGCAGACGCCGAGGGCGACAGCTGGCGCGATCGTCGGCGGGTCCGGTCAGATATTCCGCCACATTGCCCCCGGCGCCCCGGCCCCTTAAGTTCCGTCTCCGAGGGGCTCGGCTAAGTCTGGATAAAAAATGGCAAAAATCACCCTCATCGACGACGACGAGAACATCGTCGCCTCGGTGTCGCTGGCGCTCGAAAACCATGGCCACGCGGTCACCTCCTTCTACGACGGCGCGTCCGGCCTTTCGGCCCTGGAAAGTGATCCCCCTGACATCGCCATCCTCGATGTGAAGATGCCGCGCATGGACGGCATGGAGGTGCTGCGACGCCTGCGCCAGACCTCGAATGTCCCGGTCATCATCCTGACCTCCAAGGACGAGGAGATCGACGAGATCCTCGGCTTCAACCTCGGCGCCGACGACTACATCCACAAGCCGTTCAGCCAGCGCCTGCTGCTGGAGCGGGTGAAGGCGGTGCTGCGCCGCGCTTCGCCGGAGGATGAGGAGGCAGAGGCCGCCGCGGCCGCTGCCCGGGCCATCCGTCGCGGTCGCCTGACCCTCGATCCGGCCCGCCACGACTGCCTATGGGACGGAAGGCCGGTCCGTCTGACGGTCACCGAGTTCCTGCTTTTGCAGTCGCTGGCCCAGAGGCCCGGCTTCGTGAAGAGCCGCGACAATCTCATGGACGCGGCCTACGAGGACCAGGTCTACGTCGACGACCGCACCATCGATTCGCACATCAAGCGGATGCGCAAGAAGTTCCGTGAAGTGGACCCGGAGTTCGACGCGATCGAAACCCTTTATGGCGTCGGATACCGCTACCGCGAATCCTGACACCGGACCTGGCCGCGTGACGAGGGGGCCCAACTTGGGCGAGCGGGCGCCTCGTCGACGGCGAAGGGTCGTCTGGCCCCTGGGCTCCCGGCTCGGGCGCCTGATCATTGTCCTCAATCTGCTCGGCTTGGCCATCCTCATTGGCGGCGCCCTGGTGCTCAATGAGTTCCGCGCCGGCCTCATCCAGACCCGCCTGGAGAGCCTGGAGCTCGAGGGCGATGTGATCGCCAAGGTGATCGACGAATACGCCACGATCGGTGAGCCACAACCGGCCCTGGAAGCCGACTACGCCGCCAGCGTGGTCGACGTGCTGTCGATTCCCAGCTCGCAGCGCGCGCGCCTGTTCGACGCCTCCGGCCGTCTCCTGGCCGATTCCTATGTCGTCGCCGATCGTGTGGATCAGGCGCCCCTGCCGCCGGCTCTCAAGCCTGGCCAGCACGAAAACACCGGCGCCGCCAAGGCCCGGGAACAGCGCCTCGAGACCGCGCGCAACGCCCTCACCGCGGAGGTCAAGGCGGCCATGCGCGGCGTGGTCGTGCGCAATGTCCGCATCGCCGAGGACGGAAAGCGTGTGGTGTCAGTGTCGATCCCAATCCGCCACGTGCAGGCGGTGCTGGGCGTGCTGACCCTGCAGGCGACCGGTGTTGAGGAGATTGTCGCTGCTCAGCGCCGCGCGCTTCTGCCGTTCATTCTCATCGCCATCGGCGTCACCCTGATCTCTTCGTTGCTGCTGACCCAGTTGATCGCCGAACCGGTGCTGCGGCTGGCCAGAGCCGCCGACCGCGTGCGCCTGCAGCACGCCCGCGCGATCGCCCTGCCGGACCTTGCCAGGCGCGACGACGAGCTGGGCGACCTCAGCCGTTCGCTGGAGGACATGACCAGGGCGATCGCCGAGCGCATGCAAGCCATCGAGCGGTTCGCCGCCGATGTCGCCCACGAATTGAGGAACCCGATGACCTCGATCCGCTCGGCGGTGGAGACCCTCGAGTTCGTCGAAAAGCCCGAGGCGCGGTCGCGGCTCCTGCGGATCCTCGCCCTGGATATCAGCCGCATGGACCGGCTGATCACCGACATCTCCAACGCCTCACGCCTTGACGCCGAGCTCGCCCGCGAGCAGCCCTCGCCGCTGGACCTTCGCCCGCTATTGGCCCAGGTCGCCGAGTTCTATGAAGCGACGCGCCGGGAAGGCGAGGTGGGCGTGCGCTTCATCGCGCCGGCGGCGGCAGACCCGGTGCACGTCAACGGCCGCGAGGGGCCGCTCGGCCAGGTGCTGCGCAACCTCATCGACAACGCCCGCTCGTTTGGTCAACCGGGCAGCGAGGTGCGGATCAACCTGATACGCGGGCGCAGCGAAGCCTTGATCTTCGTCGACGACGATGGCCCGGGCATCCCGGCGGACAACCTCGAGACCGTCTTCCAGAGGTTCTACACGTCCCGGCCCAAGGGCGCCGCGTTCGGCGGCAACTCTGGCCTCGGGCTCGCCATCGCCAGGCAGATCATCGAGGCCCACGGCGGGCGCATCTGGGCCGAGAACCGGCTGGACGCTGACGGACACGTCGCTGGCGCCCGTTTCTGCATCGGCCTGCCGCTGGTGTGATCCCGGAACCCCCGCCTGCCCATGTCTGAAATCCTGCACGCCAGTCTCATCGCCACCCGCGTCAGAGAGACGTGGCGTGGCGCGCTGATCGAGGGCGCGTCGGCGACCGGCAAGAGTGATCTGGCGCTGCGTTGCCTGTCGGCCGGTTTTTCCCTTGTGGCCGACGACAGGGTCGTCGTGTTCGCCGCTGAAGGGTCCCTCTGGGGGCGCGCGCCGGACACGCTGGCCGGCCTCATCGAGGCGCGCGGCGTCGGCGTCTTCGCCGTCAGCCCCCTGCCATTTGCCCGCATCGATCTGGCGGTGGACCTCGCCGCGACGCCGGACGAAGTCGAGCGCCTGCCGGAGGCGCTCTCGCGCACCATTCTGGGCATTTCCCTGCCAGCCGTTGGCCTGTGGCCGTTCGAGGCCGCGGCGCCAACCAAGCTCGCCGTCCTGTTGCAGTGCGGCAATGTGGATCAATTGCGACATCTTGGAGCCCGGCCCTAAGAGTCGTATCAAGCCGCTTTCGCGTCGCCCGGCGGGCGGCTGAAGGGTCGCCGTTGAGACAGGCTGCATGATCGGGCTCGTGATCGTCACGCACGGGCGCCTGGCGGAAGAATTCCTCTACGCCATGGAACACGTGGTTGGGCCACAGCCGGCCGCCAAGGCGGTGTGCATAGGCCCCGACGACGACATGGACCGGCGCCGGCGTGACATTCTGAAAGCCTGCGGCGAGGTCGACCAGGGCGAGGGCGTGATCCTGCTGACCGACATGTTCGGCGGTACGCCGTCCAACCTTGCCATCTCGGTGATGGAGCAGACCAAGGCCGAGGTCATCGCCGGCCTCAACCTGCCGATGTTGATCAAGCTGGCGAGCGTGCGCACCCGCGAGCCGCTATCGGTTTGTGTCGCCTATGCGCAGGAGGCCGGGCGCAAGTACATCTCGGTGGCCTCCTACGTCCTGGCCGGCGAGAAGTGACATGGCGGCGGCGGGGAGCGTCGACATCGTCAACGAGCGCGGGCTGCACGCCCGAGCCTCTGCCCGCTTCGTCAAGCTGGCCGCCTCCTTCGACGCAGACGTAAGAGTCACCAAGGACGACCAGACGGTCGACGCCCAATCGATCATGGGCTTGATGATGTTGGCCGCCGGTCCAGGCTCGACCATCGAGATCAGCGCCGAGGGCCGCCAGGCCAGCGAGGCCCTTCAGGCGCTGACGCGCCTGGTGGCCAACCGTTTCGAGGAAGAACGGTAGGGCGCCTTTCTACAGGTCCAGCTCGCCTGGCCTGTTTTATCCGTGCCCGCGCGCTTGGCCGGAAGCCGGGCCGCGAGTGGGCTATTTGACCCTCCTCGCCGCAAGCGGCTCCTCGGGTTTATCCACGCCCGCGCGCCCTTGGCCGGAAGCCGGGCCGCGAGTGGGCTATTTCACCCTCCTCGCCGCAAGCGGCTCCTGGGAGGGCCTTTCATGCCCGAAGAGCGGGCTTGCTCACGAATATAAGGATATCCTTATATCTCTGTTGCCCCGTCCGGCGGGCCGGCCTATAGACGCGGCCAAATCCAAGCGCCCGCATTCAAGGAGCCCGCCGTGGCCGAATCCATCGTCAAGGACCTCTCGCTCGCCTCGTGGGGCCGCAAGGAGATCGAGATCGCCGAGACCGAGATGCCCGGCCTGATGGCGCTTCGGGCCGAGTTCGGCGCCGACCAGCCGCTCAAAGGCGCGCGCATCGCCGGGTCCTTGCACATGACCATCCAGACGGCGGTGCTGATCGAGACCCTGACGGTGCTGGGCGCCAACGTCCGCTGGGCCTCATGCAACATCTTCTCGACCCAGGACCATGCCGCCGCGGCGATCGCGGCCACGGGCGTGCCGGTGTTCGCGGTCAAGGGCGAGTCGCTGGACGAGTACTGGGACTATGCCCACCGGATCTTCGAGTGGAGCGACGGCGGCCATCCGAACCTGATCCTAGACGATGGCGGCGACGCCACCCTGCTCACGGTGCTTGGTCCCAAGGCCGAGAAGGATCCCTCGATCCTCGACCATCCGAAGAACGATGAGGAAGAGGCGCTCTACAAGACCATGAAGCGCTATCTGAAGGAGAAGCCCGGTTTCTATTCGGCCATCCGCGCCTCGGTGAAGGGCGTCTCTGAGGAGACCACCACCGGCGTCCACCGCCTCTATCAGATGCAGACCCGGGGCGAGCTTCCGTTCCCGGCGATCAATGTCAACGACAGCGTCACCAAGTCGAAGTTCGACAATCTCTATGGCTGCCGCGAGAGCCTCGTGGACGCGATCCGGCGGGCTACCGACGTGATGCTGGCAGGCAAGGTGGCCGTGGTCTGCGGCTATGGCGACGTCGGCAAGGGCTCGGCCGCCTCTCTGCGCCAGGGCGGCGCGCGGGTGGTCGTCACCGAGGTCGACCCGATCTGCGCCCTGCAGGCGGCGATGGAAGGCTATGAGGTGCTGACCGTCGAGGACACGCTGGGCAGCGCCGACATCTACGTCACGGCCACCGGCAATAAGGACGTCATCACCGTCGACCACATGCGCCAGATGAAGAACAACGCCATCGTCTGCAACATCGGCCACTTCGATTCCGAGATTCAGATCAGCGCCCTTCGCAACTTCAAATGGGACGAGATCAAGCCGCAGGTGCACCATGTGGAATTCCCGGACGGCAAGAAGATCATCGTGCTCTCCGAAGGTCGCCTGGTGAACCTGGGGAACGCCACGGGACATCCGAGCTTCGTGATGAGCGCCAGCTTCACCAACCAGACCCTGGCCCAGATCGAATTGTGGACCAACCCCAAGGCGTACGAGACCAAGGTCTACACTCTGCCCAAGCATCTGGACGAGAAGGTCGCCTCGCTGCACCTGGGCAAGCTCGGCGCCAGGCTGACGGCCATGAGTTCGGAACAGGCGGAGTACATCGGAGTCGCGCCCGACGGGCCGTTCAAGCCGGATCACTATCGCTATTGAGAAGGGTGACCCGGTTGGCTGCGCGCGTCACTGGCAGCCGCTGATCGTCCCGCAGTCGAGCACCGCCAGCACGGCGAAGCACGCCATCCACATGCCAACAAGGTACGGCGGCACCAGGACGGCGCGGAACAGCGGGCGGATCGGCAGCATCCAGACTCCGACCACGCCGACGGCCAGGCTGACGACGGACAGGACATAGGTTGTCATCGGCGACAGCGTGACGTCCGGGCGGCCGGGATAGCTCTCCAGAACGAACCAGCCAGCCGCCAGCACAGCGACCGGCGCGACAAAGAGGATGCTCATCCCGAGAATCGTGGCGGCGGCCCGAGACATGGCGCCGATGATGGACCATGCGCCGCGATGGTCAACCATCGCTGACTTAGGTCGACGTTTGAACGCGGGAGAGCCGGGTGGATTGAGGTACAGCTGCGGTCATGGCCGCCCCCGCCCGTCGCATCAGCCTGCCTCCCTTCGAGGAAACCGACGGCGATGCGCTGAGCCATTCTCCTCTCCCAGAATGACCGAGAATTGGGTTAGAGGCTCGGCCATGCCCGCCGTCCTGATCCTGTCGAGCTTCGTAGCAGCGAGCCGGGTCGGCGGCTCGGCCCAGGCCGCCGCGCTCGAGCGCATGGGTGTCGGGGCGATCCTTGTTCCCACCGTCACCTTCGGCCGCCATCCAGGACTGGGCGCGCCAGGCGGCGGTCCAGTCGACGACGAAACCTTCGAGGGAATGCTTGCGGGAGTCGAAGCGGCCGACGGCTTTGTCGACCTCTCGGCGGTGATCTGCGGCTATTTCGCTTCGCCCGGACAGGTGGGCGCCGCTGCCAGCGCGATCGAAAGGGTGCGCGCCGAAAGTCCCGCCGCTCCGATCATCGTCGATCCGATCATGGGCGATGAGGAAACCGGCCTCTATGTGAAGAAGGCCGTCGCCGGGGCCATTGCGGGGAAACTCGTTCCCGCCGCAGACATCCTGACCCCCAATACCTGGGAACTGGCCCGCCTGACGAGCCGGCCGGCTGGAGACCTCGCTGCGGTGCGCGCCGCAGCCAAAGCGCTGGGCGGAATAACGCTTGTCTCGTCCGTGCCGCTCGGAGCCGAGATCGGCGTCCTCCTGTCTTCTGACGGCGGCGAGTTCCTCGCGCGGCACGTCAAATTCCCCGCCGCCCCGAAGGGAACCGGGGACCTGCTCACGGGCATGTTCGCCGGAGCGCTTGCCGAGGGATTGAGCCTGCCCGAGGCAATGATGGCCGCGGTCGCAGAGGTCGCCGCGCTGGCCGCCGGCGAAGCGATTCCCGTCACGCTCGAACGGCTCGATGGCTGACGTCCGCGGCCTGGCGCCGTCCCGGTTCGACCCCGTCCGCGAAGTTTTCGCGCGTCATTTCGATGCCGGCCTCGAGCTGGGCGCAGGTTTCGCTCTGGCGATCGAGGGCGAGATCGTCCTCGACCTGATGGCCGGCTTCGCTGACCGCGCCGCCACCCATCCGTTTGATGAGAGAACCCTGACGCCGGTCTATTCCACGACCAAGGCCATGGCCGCGCTGATGGTCGCCACCCTCGTCGACGAAGGCGAGGCCGACTACGAGGCGACGCTGGCCGGCCTGTGGCCCGAGTTCGCCGACGCCGGAAAAGGCCGGATCACCATCGCCGAAGCCCTCTCCCACCAGGCCGGCCTGCCCGGCTTCGCCGAACCTATGGACGCACGCGACTGGTTCGACTTCGACCTCATCGGTCGAAAACTCACGGCCATGGCCCCCATGTGGCCGCCGGGGACCGCCAGCGGATATCACCCGGTGACCTTCGGCTTCCTCGCCGGGGAGATCTTCCGCCGCGCCACGGCGCGCGACCTGGGCGCCGCCTTCCGGGACGACATCGCCCGCCCGTTCGGACTGGACGCCTGGATCGGCCTGCCGGATTCCGAGCATCCGCGCTGCGCCGAGACCCGCAAGCCGGCAGCGCTGCCGGACCTGGGACCCCCGACTGAGCCGCGGCGCGTCGCCTTCCGCACGCCCTGGGCCTCGCCGGGCGGCGTTTCCCTGGCCGCATGGCGGCGGGCGTCGATCCCTTCGGTCACCGGCCATGCGACAGCACCGGCGCTCGCCCGGATGATGGCCATACTCGCCTGTGACGGACGCCTGGACGGCCGCCAGGTTCTTTCCGTGCCGACCGTCGCGGCGACAAGCGCCGAACGCATCCGCGGGCCGGACCTGGTGCTTCCGTTCGACCTTTCCTGGGGCGCGGGATTCCTGCGCAATGAGGGGCTTTCCATCTATGGCCCCGGCGAAGCGAGCTTCGGCCATTCCGGCTGGGGCGGGTCCTGCGCCTTCGCCGACCCGGAGCGCCGGCTTTCGGGCGCCTATGTCATGAACCGGCAGTCGGCTTACCTCATCGGCGATCCCCGCCCCGTCGCCTTGATCGAAGCGGCCTACGGCTGCCTATGACAGCCCGCAGGAGCTTGCCGGACGTACGCGGCGGGTCCATGGGAAGCTCGGCCTTGATCGCGGGGGGAGCCGATGGCGCAGGCGGGGGGACCGACGCGTGTGGTGATCCTGGGCGGCGGCCCGGCGGGCTGCGCGGCCGCCTATTGGCTGACCCGGCCAGAGCAGCAGGGAAAATACCAGGTCACCCTCTACAGCCAGGGCTGGCGTCTGGGCGGAAAGTGCGCCAGCGGCCGCAACGCCGAGTACGGTCAACGCATAGAAGAACACGGCCTGCACATGCTCATGGGCTGTTACTGGAACGCCTTCGCCACCCTCCGCGCTCTCTATCTCGACTGGCGCACGCTCAAGCCTGATCCGAAGAGTCCGTTCCAGACCTGGATCAACGCCTTCCTGCCACAGCGGCTGGTTAGCATGATGTCGCAGGACGGGCCGGGGACGCCGCCCTCTTGGTCGCCGTGGAACTTCCCGTTTCCGCAGATGCCGGGCGAGCCCGGCGACGGGCCGCTGCTGGGCATCGAGAATGGCTGGGAGCCGCCCTCGCCCGACGCCATGATCCTGCGCATCGCCCACCTGATGGATGCGCACACGCCGGCGAACGCCCCCTTCAAGCAGGCTTTGACACAAGCGACCAACGCAATCCGCGCGGTCTTCCTCAGCAATGCTCCGAACACGAGTGCCGCCCAGGCCGCGATTGCCGCGGCCGCCAGCCAGGTGCATTCCGCCATGGGCGGCGGTCCGGCCGGCCAGGTCGGCGGCCAGGACGAGGAGCGGCTGGAGATCCTCATCGACATCGGCCTGGCGGTGAGCGCCGGCTTCATGGAGGACATCTACGACAAGGGCCCGAACGCCTGGATGCTGCTCAACCAGCAGGATTTCCGCGCCTGGCTGGCGAACCACGGTCTTTCAGAAACGGCCCAGGAGTCGGCGCCGATCGACGCCTTCTACGACCTCACCTTCGCCGCCAACTTCGGCCGGGAGGTGGGCCGCGGCCAGGGATCGCTCGCCGCGGGCGTGTCGCTCAAGGCCCAGATGGAGATCGTCACCGCCTACGCCAACGCGCCGCTCTTCAAGATGGCGGCCGGCACCGGCGACACCATCTTCACCCCCTACTGGGACGTGCTCATCGCCCGCGGGGTCAATATCGAGCTGTTCAGCCGTGTCGCGTCGATCACGCCCTCGACGGAGGGAACCGAGATCTCCCAGATCGTCATCAACACCCAGGCAGTGACCGCCGACGGCTCCCCATACGATCCCTTTGTCCCGGTTCAGAACCTCGACTGCTGGCCCAACCAGCCCAACTGGAGCCAGCTCAAGAACGGAGCGAACCTCCAGGCCGAGGGGATCGATTTCGAGTCCAGCTACTGCCATGTGACCGCGGCGCCGCCGACCATTCTCGTCGCCGGCCAGGACTTCGACATCGCCATCTCAGCTTTGCCGCCCGATGCGCTTGCCGTGATGCCGGGCGGCGTCGCCGAGGCCAATACCGCGTGGGCCACGGCCCTTTCCGAGAGCCGGTCGGTGGGGACCCAGTCGCTGCAGTTGTGGATGACAAAGAGCCTTGCCGGTCTCGGCTGGACCTCCGGCCCGACAGTGCTCACCGCCTTCGAGGAGCCTTATGATTCCTGGGGCGACATGAGCCAGACGCTGTCGCAGGAGGCCTGGCCCGGACCGGCGAAGCCGGCCTCCGTCGGCTATCTGTGCGGATGCTTGGGCGAGGCGCTGGACCCTCCGTTCAGCCCCAAACAGATGAACGCCATGGCCGCTGGCGCAGCCACGCAATGGATGAAGCTCAACCTCACCACCCTGTGGCCCAATGCCGGCCCAGATCCCGTGCAGTCGCCGTTCAGCCGCTATGGCCAAGCCAATTTCGACATCTCCGACACCTATGTGCAGACGCCGGCCGGGGACAATGTCGGAAGCCGGCTCAATCCGGCGGCGCCGGCCGGTTTCTCCAATCTCTATGCGATCGGCGACTGGACGCTTACGCGATTCAGTGGCGGGTGTTTCGAGAGCGCCGTGGAGTCGGCCATGCTGTCCAGCCAGGCGATCAGCAGTTTCCCCCCCTATGTCAAGTCAAGCTGAAGGAAGAGGCGAATGGCCAAGATCGCCATCCTGGGCGGCGGCATGGCGGCCCTCTCCGCCGCCTACCAGCTGACCAAGACCCCGCGACTCCAGGCCGCGAACCAGGTGACCGTCTACACCCTCGGCTGGCGCCTGGGTGGCAAGGCGGCCAGCGGCATGGACGGCTGGGGTCGTAACCTCGAGCATGGCCTGCACGTCTGGTTCGGCTGCTACGAAAACACCTTCCAGATGATCCAGGAGGTCTTCGCCGCCCGGGCCGCGCCGCCGCCCGGCCAGACCTGGGCTTTTCCGACCTGGCAGGATGCGGTGAAGGCCCAGCGATTTACGCCGATCGGCGTCGACACCGACGGCGCGTGGAGCTGGTTCCCGCTCACCTGGGCGGAGAACGACGCAACGCCCGGCGACGGAACCTTCTTGCCGACGCCGGTGGAGATGATCGAGACTCTCGTCGACTGGATCCTGCTCTATCTCGAGGGCAAGGAAGGGCCGCCGCCCGCCGCCGCCCTCGCCGCCGCCGGACCGCTGCCGACAGCGGAGCCGGGCGTCATCGCCACACCCGCCGGGGCCATGGCCCACGCCAAGGGCTACCTGTCCGCCGCCTTCGCCGATGTCGAAAACGACGCCGCCATGGCCCGCGCCCTCAACCTGATCGCCTGGGCGCGCGACGCGCACCTCGCGACGGTGGGCGGTATCGGCAGCGACATCCTCGATATCTTTCTGGCCGTCTCGACCGGCCTGTGGCTCGACATTATCAAGCCGGACAAGCCGCTACTGGATATCGACGGTGTCGAATTCCGCCAGTGGCTGCTCGACAACGGCGCCAACGCCGGCGTGGTCGCCAACTCCACGATTGTCCGCGTCGTCTACGACACCCTTTTCCAGTACCAGGGCGGCGACGCGGCCACGCCCAATCTCGCTGCCGGCACCGGCATCGGCGTCGTCATCCGCCTCGTCGCCACCTTCAAGGGCTCGATGATGTGGGAAGTACAGGCCGGCATGGGCGAGGTGATGGTCGGCCCGCTCTACCAGCAGCTCCTCGCCCAGGGCGTGCAGTTTCAGTTCTTCAGCAAGGTGACGAATATCCAGCCGGCGACGGTGAACGGCAAGCAGGTGGTCCAGTCGATCACCATCCAGCCCCAGGCCGTGGTCGCCACGCCGCCCTACCAGCCGGTGACGGTGAGCGGCGGCCTTGTCCATTGGCCCTCCGAACCCAGCTGGAGTCAGCTCGTCGACGGGGCCGCCATGCAGACCTTCGGGACCAATTTCGAGAGCCACTGGTGTTCCTACCCGAACGGATTTCAGCTTCCGCCCACCACCACCCTTAATTTCGGCCAGGACTTCGACGACGTGGTGCTGGCGATCGCGCTCGGCGCCTTCAAGCCGCTCAACAATGAGGACATCAGCCTCGCCCAGCCGCTCATCGAGGCCGACCCAACCTTCGCCAACTGGGTCAACAACGTCGACATCGTCCCCTCGGTGGGGGTGCAGCTGTGGTGCAATCTCTCGACGCTCGACCTGGGCTGGACGCTTGACAAGCCGGCTTGCGTCTCGGGCCCTGAATACCTCGATATCTGGGCCGACATGTCCCAGGTCCTGGCCTTCGAGCCATGGACCGGGACCAAGCCGCTCTCATTGCACTATCTCACCGGCACCTGGGCGACGACGCTCTACACTCAGCCAGCGTCCGAGACCGACACACCTGCCCAGGCCTATGACGCTATCCAAGCCCTGACGATCAACTGGCTCGATCAGTACTCGGCCATCAACTGGCCGACCGCGCGGGTGGGCGCCGATTTCGATTGGAACGTCCTTGTTTCCCCGAACGGCTACAGCGGCCAGGGCCGGATCGGCGATCAGTGGCTGCGGCCCAATGTGGACCCGTCCGAATGCTGCACCCTTTCGGGCGCGGGCACGACCCAGTATCGACCGCATGCAAAGTCAAACTTCGCCAACCTCTATTTCGCCGGCGAGGGCACAACCATGGGCTTCACCACCTCCTTCGAGGGCTCGGTGATGTCGGGGGCGGCGGCCTCGCAAGCGATCTGCGGCTCGCCGGCGACGATCATCGGCTACAACTTCCTCGATGTCCCGCCCTCGCAGTGGAGCAAGGCATGACGACGCCGTATATCTCATGGCTCGGCCATGGCGCCGCCGATCTCGCGCCGCCCGGCATCTTCACAGGCGCCACGGCCAGCTGCTTCGGCTTCCAGGCCGATCAGGTTGCCATGCAGGCCCTCGCCGACAAGCTGCTCAATCCGGCCAACGGCGGCGTCGTCCGCTATCAGGCCATCGGCGACATGGCGATGGTCAGCTTCATGGATATCCAGCGCTGCACATCCGGGACCGACGTCGTCGGCTGGCTGCCAGGGCGGGAGACGGCCCTGTGGATCCCGCTGCTGGAGTCCTACATCGCCGATCCGAACCAGTACCGCGTGGTCTTCTGGGCGCCCTACATCTTCATCAACTATGCCATCGGCATGGTGATTGGCCGCCAGACCTGGGGCTGGCCCAAGGTGATGGCCGACATCACGGTCCCGACGGATAATCCGGCTGCCCCTGTGTTCGACTGCACGACCACCTATTTCCCGACGTTGTCGCAATCCACGCAGGGGGTCACCGGCTCGCTCTTCCGCATCACAGGTCTTCCCGCCGGTGACGTGAGGGGGCGGGGTTGGACAACGCCGCTCCAGGCCTTCGAGGCGGTCGCCGACGGGTTGCTAGGCGGCCTCGGCGAGGCACTGATCAAGGCCCTCGGCGATGGACCCCAGGTCCCCAGTGTCGCCCTAAAGCAGTTCCGCCAGCCGGGCGCGGCGACGACTGCCTGTTATCAAGCCATCTGCGACTCACCCATAGAACTCACGGCCTTTTCCGGCGGCGACGTCTATCCGGACGGGCTCAGCCTCGAGATCACCACCTGCGAGAGCCATCAGATCATCGCCGATTTTCTCGGCACGGCGCCCAGTCCTGGATCCACCACGGTACCGGTCAAGTTCGGCGGTTGGGTGGCGATCGACTTCCAAGCCCTCACCGGCCACGTCATCGTCTCGACGACATCGTAGCTCCAGCGTGTCTTCGCGCACTGACTCTCTATGCGAGAGGTGAGCGGGCCTACTTCGCCCCAGCCGGCGCCGCCACACCCTGCAGCTTCTCCGCCATCCCCATCCCTTCCAGAAAGAGCGCCCGGTGCTCGGGCTGGCGGTAGAGCAGGGCGGCGATCTCCGACCAGGTCATAGGCGAGAGCTCGGCGAGTAGCGCCAAGGCCTGGCCCGCCCCGCCGGCTTCGCCCAGATGCCCCTGGGTCGACGCGAGCATGCCGACGCTGGTCGGATGGTTTGCGAGCGTGATCCATTCCCGGCAGATTTCGACCACCTCCTCGAACCGCCGTTGGGCGAAACGGACGGCGGCCAGGATGCCGAGTTGCAGGTTGCGGTTGGGCGAGAGCGGATCGAGATGCATCGAGCGGACGACATAATCCTCGGCCTTGTCGAGATCGCCCATGGCCGAACGGACCTGGGCGGCGGCCAACAGCGCCCAGGAGGAGCCAGGATTCAGCGCCACCGCCCGGTCCGCCAGGGGCATGGCGGTGTTGGTGTCGCCGGTGGCCCAGAAGGCCATGGCGGCGTTGGCAAGCACCTGCGGATTGTCCGAACCTGTCTGAAGCGAGCGCTTCAGGAGTTCGAAGGCCTTCATCCCGTGGCCGGCCAGGTCCTCGCTCCAGTGGAACTGCATGATGATCGCGTGGGCCCCGGCGGCGAGGCTGAGGGCCAGGGCGTATTGCGGGTCCATCTCGATCGCCCGGTCGAGCATCTCCAGGGCGCGGTACATCGACTCGCGCTGGTAGGTGCGGAACTCGACCAGGGCGCGCAGATAGAGGTCGTAACTGCGCAGGTCCGTGGTCGGCCGGGCGAGCGAGATCTGGGCCTCGGCGCCCTGCACCGAGAATTCGGCGACGCCCGCCACGCTCGCCGCGACACTGTCCTGCAAGGCGAAGATGTCGCCCAGCCAGTCATCGAAACGGTCGGCCCAGATCTGCGCCCCGCGATGGGCGTCGATGATCTTGGCCGAGACGCGAACCCGGTCGCCCGCTTTGCGCACGCTTCCTTCCAGGACATAGCGAACGCCGAGCTTCTCGGCCGCTTCCACCGGCGTGATCGCGAGGCCCTTGAGCGCCAGACTGGAACTGGCCGCGATCACGAACAGCGTGCGGATGGGGGTGAGGGCGGTGACGATCTCTTCCATCAGGCCGTCGATGAAATAATCCTGCTCCGGATCGCCAGAGAGATTGGCGAACGGCAGGACGGCCAGAGACGGCTTGTCGCTCACCGCCGAGAAGGTTGATCGGGCCGCGATCTTGCGGGGCGTGTGGGCGGCCTTGTCCGGGTTGGCGAGCTTGGCGACGCTCTTCAGGGTCTGCAGCCAGCCCGGGGCGTCCGGCTCGCCCCGCCAGCCCCTGAGGTTGGCGCAGTGGATCTGGTCGAAGGGCATGGGCAGGGCGACGCCGTCGACATTGACCTGCACCAGCTTGCTCTCGGCGCGGGCCCGGTTAGCCTCCGAGCGCACCCACTGGCTTTTCACCGCTTCACGCGACCACAGCACCACGACGGCGCGGGCAGCCTCGAGTCGCTGCTGGATCACGTCGCTGAATTCCTCGTGGGCGGCCAGCTGGTCGTCGCGCCACACCTCATAGCCGAGGTCATCGAGGGCAGCGGCGATGCGGATGGCCTCCGCCTCCGTGGCCCGGGCATAGGAGATGAAAACGTCGTCCGCCATCAGGATCCGACTGTACTCCCGTCAAGCGAGCCACGGCGTCCGCCGGGACCGACGGACGCTTAGCGGCGCACGATCGGAATGCTCATTTTTCCCGGGCCGGGTCAAAGGGAACGACGCTCTCCAGGAACAGAGCGCGGTGCTCGCGTTTGCGGTAGATGACGGCGGCCATTTCCCGCAAGTCGATAGGTGAAAGCGCGCGCAGGCCCGTCATGGCCTTGCGGGCATCGGCCTCCTGGCCGAGCCGGCCGTAGGCAGCGGCCAGGAATCCGAACGCCGTGGGCTGGCTGGAAATCTGGGTCCATTCCCTGGCGAACTCGGCGGCCTCGGCGAACCGGCCCTGGGCGAAGCGGACGGCGGTCATCGCGCCAAGCTGCAGGTTCCGATTGGGCGAGAGAGGGTCGAGCCGCATCGAGCGCAGGATGCAATCCTCGGCGACATCGAGATCGCCTATCGCCACCCGGATCTGGCCCTTGGCCAACAGCGGCAGGGAGGAGCCTGGATTGAGAGCCGCTGCACGTTCAGCCAGCGGCGTCGCCTGGTCCGGCAGGCCCGCCGCCCAATAGGCTTGGGCGGTGCTGGCCAGCACCTGAGGATCATTCGATCCCGCCTGCGCCGAACGAGCGGCGCGCTCGCCGAAACGCGCGCGGTGGGTCGCCGGATCGTCCGTCCAGCCGAATCTCAGAATGAGGGCGTGGCAGCACGCCGCCAGACTCAGCGCCAGCCCATAGTCGGGATCGAGCTCGATGGCATGGTCGAGGAGCTCGAGGGCCTGGAGAATGTCGTCCCGGCGATAGGTTCGGAACAGGTGCACGGCGCGCAGATAGGCGTCGTAGCCTTTCAGGTCGGAAGTCGGGCGCTGCAGGGATCGCAGCGTGTCGGCATGTTGGATGGAGAACTCGACCACGCCGGCGACACCGGCCGCGACCTTGTCCTGCAGGTCGAAGATATCGGCCAGATCGTCCTCGAAGCGGTTGGCCCAGATCTGAGCGCCGCCAACCGCGTCAATCATCTTGACCGCGATGCGCACGCGCCCGCCGGCCTTCCGGACGCTGCCTTCGAGGACGTAGCGCACGCCGAGCTTCTCGGCCGCCTCCATGGCCGTGAGGTTGTGGCCCTTCAAGGCCAAGCTCGAGCTGGCGGCGATCACGAACAGGGTGCGGATGCGGGTCAGCGCGGTGGCGATCTCCTCCATCAGGCCGTCGACGAAATAGTCCTGCGCCGGATCGCCCGAGAGGTTGGCGAACGGCATCAGGGCCAGCGAGGGCCTGTCGCCGTCGGTCGGAGACGGGGAGGGATGTGGGGCTGGTTTCCCGCCCCTTTCCTGGATGACCAGCTCGCCCAGGCTGGCCAGGGTCTGCAGCCAGCCCGGCGCATCCGGCTCGCCCCGCCAGCCCTTCAGATGCGCGCAACCCACCTGGTCGAACGGCATGGGCAGCGCAACGCCATCGAGATTGACCTGGACCAGCTTGCCCGCCGCCCGCGCCCGACTGGCCTCGGAGCGCACCCATGCCGACTTCACCGCCGGCCTGGACCACAACACGACCACCGAGCGGGCCGCCTCCAGCCGCTGCTGGATCACATCTCCGAATTCCTCGTCAGGGGCCAACTGGTCGTCGCGCCAGACCTCATAGCCGAGGTCGTCCAGGGCGGCGGCGATCCGGGTCGCCTCGGCCTCGGTTTCCCGGGCGTAGGAGATGAAGACATCGTCCGGCATGAGATCCGCCCCGCTGGGGGCGTCATCCCTATCGCCGGCGATCCTGGAGTTACAGGGGAAAGTGAGGCCAGGACCTAGGTTGCGACCTGCAGCCGCATCGAGGCCCGCCACGCGCCCAGCATGAACACGGCCGAACCGGTCCAGATGAACGCGAAGGCGACGACGCCCAAGGGCGTCAGCCGCTCGCCGACGCTGAGGCCGATGAGAAATCCGATGGTTGGGGAGATGAACTGCAGGAAGCCGAAGACGGAGAGCGGCAGGCGCCGGGCCGTCCAGGCGAAGAGGGCGAGCGGAACGACGGTAACGGGTCCCGCGGCCATCATCAGCAGGGACGGACTGACGCCCCGCCCGAAAATGTCGCCACCGGCGCCATGGAGGAAGATCACCCCGGCCAGGCCCGGCAATGTCATGAGCAGGCATTCGATGAAGAGGCCCGTTTGCGCCTCGACGGCGATCTGGCGGCGGATGAGGCCGTAGATCCAGAAGGTGAAGGCGAGATAGAGCGCGATCAGCGGCGGGTGGCCAAGCGCGATCGTCTGCAGTGCGACGCCAGTGGCCGCCAGGGCAATGGCCAGGGCCCCGAAACGGTCGATCCGCTCGCGAAAGATCATCGCCCCGGCGCCCATGTTGAGCAGCGGGGTGATGAAGTAGCCGAGGCTCGCCTCGAGGTTGCGGCCGTTGTTGACGCTCCATACGAAGACGCCCCAGCCGGACGAGATCGCCGTCGCCGACAGAACCAGCCAGAAGAGCCGCCGCGGGTCGGCGATCGCCGCTTTCACCTCGCCGCCCTGGCGCGCGACCAGCACCAGCAGCCCGGCCCAGGGCGCCGACCACAGGGCGCGGTGGGCGAGGATGGCCCAGGGGCTTGCGCCCGCCCGGCCCATGGCGAGGAAGAGGAGGGGCGTCAAACCCCAGACGACATAGCAGCCAATCCCTACGAGGAGCGCCTGGCGGGTCTCCCCGTCGACGTCCTCCGCAGTCAAGCCAGGGCCTTCTGTCCAATCAGGCCGCGTTCATGCAGCAACTCGGCGATCTGTACCGCGTTGAGCGCTGCTCCCTTGCGCAGGTTGTCGGCGACCACCCACAGCGCGAGGCCGTTCTCCACGGTGGGGTCCCGGCGGATGCGGGAGACATAGACCGGGAACTCGCCCTGCGCCTCCTTGGGCGTCATGAAGCCGGCGCCGTCGCGCTTGTCGATGACGATGAGGCCCGGCGCGGCGCGCAGGATCTCGCGCGCCTCGTCCTCGTCGAGCGGCTGGTGAAACTCGATGTTCACCGACTCTGCGTGGCCGACCATTACCGGCACGCGCACGCAGGTGACGGTGAGCGCGATGTCCGGATCCATCATCTTGTGGGTCTCGTCCCACATCTTGGCTTCCTCGTTGGTGAAGCCGTCGTCGCGGGCCGAGCCAATGAACGGGATCACGTTGAAGGCGATCTGCTTGGGAAACACCTTCGGCTCGCTGGGCCCAAGGACGAAGACGTTCTTGGTCTGGTCCCATAGCTCGTCCATGCCCTGCTTTCCGGCCCCGGAGACCGACTGATAGGTCGAGACCACCACCCGCTTGATCCTGGCCGCGTCGTGCAGGGGCTTCAGGGCTACGACCAGCTGGGCGGTGGAGCAGTTCGGATTGGCGATGATGTTCTTGCGGTGGACGAGCTCGACGTCGTCTGGGTTCACCTCCGGCACGATCAGCGGCACGTCCGGGTCCATGCGCCAAGCTGAAGAATTGTCGATGACGATGGCGCCGGCGGCGCCGATCCTGGGCGCCCACTCGCGCGAGAACTTGGCGTCGACACTCATCAGGACGAGGTCTACGCGGGAAAAGTCGAACTGGGCGATGTCCTCGCATTTCACCGTCCCCGCCTTCCAGCCGACCTCGACGCCCAGCGAGTTGCGCGAGGCGATGGCGTGCATCCGGTCCACGGGGAACTCCAGTTCCTCGAGGATATTCAACATCTCACGGCCGACGGCCCCGGTGGCGCCGACGACGGCGACGCGGTACCCCATCGCGCTTACTCCGGATTTGCTGCGGGCCGCCCGCATACGCTCGCTCGCGCGGGGGCGCAAGGCGGGGAACGTCGGCGGGGAATGTCGGCCGGTTTTGCGAGTGCGCGACGAGAAGGGCTAGTCTGCGCTTCATGAACGAATCCGGCTTCGCCCAGCGCCTGGAGCGGGAGGGCCTCGTCATCGTCGACGACGAGCGCTTTGGCCTTATGGCCGAGGAGCAGGCTCTGCTCAGCGCCAATCTTGGCGACGGCAAGGCCAAGAACATCAGCCTGGCCCCAGGCGCTCATGTCCGCGGCGCCAGGGCCGGGGCGGCGCAGGAACCGCTGCTCGAGGCGCTGCTCGTACGCTACGCCGCCTGGGCGCGCGATCTCGTCGTCCGCCTGGCGCCGGCCTATGCCGGCTCGCTGGAGACCGGCCGCACCAGTTTTCGACCGCGCGCCATCGACGATGCGCCGATCAGCCCGCGCAAGGATGACCGGCGGCTGCATGTCGACGCCTTCGCTTCTCAGCCGACAGGCGGCAGGCGGATCCTGCGCGTCTTCTGCAACATCAATCCGGCCGGCGAGGACCGCATCTGGCGGGTGGGCGAGCCGTTCGAGGATCACGCCCGCCGCTGGGCGTCGAAAGCGCGCCTGCCGCTGCCGGGCCACGCGGCGCTGCTGCAGGCGGTGGGGATCACCCGCCGCCGCCGCACGCCCTACGATGCCTTGATGCTTCAGCTGCACGACAGGGCGAAGCTCGATCCGGCCTATCAGGCGGACGCGCCGCGCCGCGAGATCCGCTTTCCGCCCGGGTGCGTATGGATCGTCTTCACCGACAGCACCGCCCACGCGGCCATTGCCGGCCGCTATGCCCTCGAGCAGACCTTCTACCTGCAGCTTTCGGCCATGGCGGCGCCGGAGGTCTCACCAGTGCGGATCCTCGAACGGCTCACCGGGAAAAAGCTGGTTCCCGCTTGAGCTAAGCGCCTAGATGTGGAGCCTCAATAGGTTGTCCTGATCCAGGCCGAGTCGGCTGATGGGTGTCTGAGACTTTATCCCACCATGCGGGCGATGCCAGTTGTAGCGGTGTAGCCAGGTCGGCAGCTCAGCGGCGCGGCGGTTCGATGACGGAT
>DASXCH010000177.1:0-5263 GCA_036491275.1 Caulobacteraceae bacterium | reverse complement strand
CGAACCGCCGCGCCGCTGAGCTGCCGACCTGGCTACACCGCTACAACTGGCATCGCCCGCATGGTGGGATAAAGTCTCAGACACCCATCAGCCGACTCGGCCTGGATCAGGACAACCTATTGAGGCTCCACACCTAGAGCGCGACCTTCATCGGAGTCCGATCTCCGCCAGCGGCGCTCTGGGAATTGCGAAAGTATGAGGCTCCAGTTCGTTCAGGAGCCGCCATGTCCTATATCGTTTCCGGCCTCTCGGCCGAGCCGTTCCGCCCTCTGTTCGGCCTCTCCGACGAAGAACTTCGCGCCTGCGGCGCGTCCCGCGTCATCGCCGATGGCGACGGCTTCTATCCCTGCCGGGTGAGCCTGGAGGACGCCAGGCCGCGCGAGAGCCTTCTGCTGGTCAATTTCGAGCACCTCCCCGCTCCGACGAGCCCGTATCGCAGCCGGCATGCGATCTTCGTCAATGAGAATGCCACAGAGCCCGCTCGCATCGAGGGCCGCATGCCCGCGATCCTTTCCACACGCCGGCGGATCGCCCTGCGCGCCTACGACGGGACCGGGTTCATGCTCGACGCCGACATCGTTCCCGGCCTGGACGTCGAGGCGGCGGCGATCCGCCTGCTGGTGGATCCGGCGGTCGCCTTCCTCCATGCCCACAAAATCGGCCCGTGGCTGCTACGCCGCGCGAATCGATCGCGCGCCTTAGGACTCCGGCTCGGACTCCGGGCGCGGCGACGGAGCGGGTTCAAGGCGGCGCGCGAACCACAGGCGCGTGGGCCAGCCGATAAGAAACAGGAGCACGAGCGTCATCGGCACGGCGCCCGGCGGCGGCCGCTGCAGCGTCCCGGTGATCGCCAGGAAGAGGGGCGGCGTGAGGAGTATCAGAGCAAAGTAAAACCAGCGCTGCGCCTTCGGCGCCTCGTCGGAAACGAGATTGGCGAGAAGCGCCGCGTAGCCCCACAGGGCCGCGCAGGCGATGCCAATAGCGATCACCAGTCCGCCATAGATAGTCATCGCAGGGGACGAGCCGTGCTGGAGATCCGCCATGCGGGTCGCCGCAGGCACAAGCGCAACAAGGGCCAGCATGACGAGGGTTATGACCGTGAGCGGGGCGTCGACGGTGAGAATCATGGCCATGAACCGGCGGTGCGCCAGCCAGAAGATGCAGATGACCACGACGCTCAGGGCATAGGCGTCGAGCCGGGGTGCGAGCGACGACCACAGGGCGGTCAGGCTCGCACCGGGCGTCGTCAGGGGCGTGATCTCGGTCGCCAGGATGGTGATGGCGATGGCGAAGACGCCGTCGGACAGCATCATCAGCCGGTCGTACCAGTGCCGGTGGCGCCGTTTTGCCAGGCCTTCGTCGCTGTCCAGGGATTCGAGCTGACCCATGCCTCACCCGCCGTCAGGGTCGCATTCATAGGCGGAAGTCGCCGGGAGAGCGACGGGGCGCGCGACAGCCCGCTTGCGACTCGGCGTCGGCGAGGCGCTAACATCGTCGCGTGCGCTACGACGAGCGATTTCTCGATGAGGTGAAGGGGCGGCTGCGCCTCTCCGATATCATCGGCAAGACCGTGAAGCTGCGTCGCCAGGGCCGCGAGTACGTGGGTCTTTCGCCCTTCACCAAGGAGAAGACGCCGTCGTTCTTCGTCAATGACGACAAGGGCTTTTTCCACGATTTCTCCTCCGGCAAGCACGGCGACCTGATCTCCTTCCTGCAGGAGACGGAGCGGCTTTCCTTCACCGAGGCGGTGGAGCGGTTGGCGGCCGAGGCGGGCGTGCCCCTGCCGGCGCCCGATCCCCGCGCCGAGGCCGTGGACCGCGCACGCCAAGGCCTGGCCGACTGGCTGGAGCTTGCGGCCGCGTGGTTCGAGGCCGAGCTTCGCCGGCCGGTCGGAAAGGTCGCGCGCGAATATCTCGCCGGCCGGGCCTTGCCGGAAAGCGAGTGGGGGAGGTTCCGAATCGGCTATGCCCCGGCGGGGCGCACGGCGCTGAAGGACTATCTCATCGCCAAGGGGGCCAAGGCGGCCGACCTCGTCGCCGCAGGGCTGCTGATTTTGCCCGAAGACGGCGGCAGTCCCTACGACCGCTTCCGCGATCGGATCATCTATCCGATTGCCGATGGCCGCGGTCGGATGATCTCGTTTGGCGGGCGGGCGCTCGATCCGCGCGCCACCGCCAAATATCTGAACGGTCCAGACAGCTCCCTCTTCGACAAAGGGCGCACGCTCTATGGCCTTGCCGAGGCGCGGCGTCTGCTCCACGCCGGCGGGGCCGAGTCGCCGCTGGTGGTGGTCGAAGGCTATATGGATGTCATTGCCTGCCAGCGAGCCGGCGTCGCCGCGGTCGCCGCCATGGGCACCTCGCTCACCGAGGCCCAGATGGAGATGCTCTGGCGACTTCATCCGACGCCCACCCTCAGCTTCGACGGCGACCGGGCAGGCCGCCAGGCGGCAGCGAGAGCCATGGATCGGGCGCTCCCGCTGCTCAAGCCCGGGCGCAGCTTCGCCTTCGCCATCGTCAGCGGCGGCAAGGACGCCGACGACATCCTGCGCGAACAGGGGGCGCCGGCGCTGAAGGCTCAGTTGGCGATGACGACATCGTTTGTCGATGCTCTCTTCAGGCGTGAGCGTGACGCCGCGCCGCTGGAAACGCCCGAGCAGCGGTCTCACCTGAAACGGCGCCTGCGCGATGCAGCCCGCGCTATCACCGACGCGGATCTTTCTTCGGAATATGCCGCCGCACTTCTCACCCGTTACGACGCCCTTTTCCCACGGGCGAGCCGGCCGGCCGGCGGGCGCGGCGCGTGGCGCGGAACGGGGCGCGATACCTTCATCGCCCCGCTCACCGACGCGGGCCGGGCCGGGGCGAGACGCCTGGCCGGGGCGCTCAAACCCCTACCCGCGGCCCTGGCCCGGTGGACCCTCGATGACCCGGCGGTGCTGGAAGAGCATCTGGAAGATCTGGAGGCGCGAGGGTTCGGAGATCCGGCCCTCTCTGACCTCGCCAGCCGGATCACGGCGCTTCGTCTCACAGCCGATCGCCTTGACAGCGAAGGGCTGCGACGCCATCTGGCGGACTGCGGACTTAGCGCGCTGCTGATTGACATCGACCAGGCCGCCGCGAAATCGGGCGCGCCTTTCATGAAACCGGATGTCACCCTCGCCGCCGCCAGAACGCAGTGGTCGTGCGCCTTCGAAGCCCTGAGCCGATTGGCCGCGCTCGACGAAGCTTTAACCGCCGCCCGGGAGGATCTCTTGGGCGGCAAAGATTCGTCGGCGCACAGGGAACTGAAAATGGAGCGTGATCGACTGAAGAGGGCGATCGAGAGCGGATCAATTTGGCAAGAGGATCCGAAAGCTTGAAACCCGGCCGCATGGCACAGGAATTGGCAAGACTGCGCCCCTAAAAGGGAGCGCCGGAGAGACGAATGACCACCACCACCACTGTCGAGGCGCCAGAGGCCCCGGCCGCACCGGACGGGCCGCTGCTCGATCTCACCGACGCCGGCGTCAAGAAATTCATCCGCCAAGCCAAGGCTCGCGGCTATGTCACCATGGACGAGCTGAACAAGGTTCTGCCCTCCGAAGAAGTGACCTCCGAGGCCATCGAGGACACCTTGGCGATGCTCTCGGAAATGGGCGTCAACGTCATCGAGGCTGAGGAAGAGCCGGCCGAAGGCGGCGAAGTCGCCGTTCGCGACGAGACCGCCGTCGCCGAGACCGCCGAAAAGCCCAGCGCCTTCGACCGCACGGACGATCCGGTGCGCATGTACCTGCGCGAGATGGGCTCGGTGGAGCTGCTTTCCCGCGAGGGCGAAATCGCTATCGCCAAGCGCATCGAGGCCGGCCGCGACACCATGATCCGCGGCCTTTGCGAAAGCGCGCTCACCTTCGAGGCGATCATGGTCTGGCGCGAGGAGCTGGCCGGCGGCCGTATCCTGCTGCGCGAGGTGATCGATCTCGAACAGACTTACGGCGGCCAAGTGGCCCAGGCCCTGTCGGACGCGGCGGTGGCTGGAGAGGCCATGGACGCCGCGGCCGCCACCTCCTCCGACGAAACAGCCGAGGAGGGCGAACGACCTGGGGGCGATGACGACGACGACTTCGACGACGGCGCCGGGCCTACGATCAGCGCCATGGAGGGCGAGCTGCGCGAAGGCGTGATGGCCACGCTCGACGCCATCGCAGGCGAGTTCGAGGCCTTTCGCCGCCTGCAGGAAAAGCTGGTCGAGCATCGCCTGCGCGGCGAAGACCTCGGCGAGAACGAACGCAAGGCCTATGAGGCGGCGACGACCACCATCGTCCATCACCTCAAGACACTGAAGCTCAACAACAACCGCATCGAGGCCCTGGTCGATCAACTCTATGCGATCAACAAGCGACTGATGGGCCTGGAGGGTCGGCTGTTGCGCGCCGCCGACGGCTACGGCATCTCGCGTCCGGAATTCCTCAAGGCCTACTACGGATCCGAACTCAACCCGGCCTGGCGCGAAGGCGTCGCCAGCCTGGGTATCCGCTGGAACAAGTGGACTGAGAACGACGCCCGCCAGATCACCCAGATCCGCCATGAGATCGCGACGCTGGCCACCGAATCCGGCGTGCCGATCGACGACTTCCGGCGCATTGTCCACACCGTCCAGAAAGGCGAGCGCGAGGCCCGTCAGGCCAAGAAGGAAATGGTCGAGGCGAACCTGCGTTTGGTCATCTCGATCGCCAAGAAATACACCAACCGAGGCCTGCAATTCCTCGACCTCATACAGGAAGGCAACATCGGCCTGATGAAGGCGGTGGACAAGTTCGAGTACCGCCGTGGCTACAAGTTCTCGACCTACGCCACCTGGTGGATTCGCCAGGCGATCACCCGCTCGATCGCCGACCAGGCGCGCACCATCCGAATTCCGGTGCACATGATCGAGACGATCAACAAGATCGTCCGCACCAGCCGTCAGATGCTGCATGAGATCGGCCGCGAGCCGACGCCCGAGGAGCTGGCCGAGAAGCTGGCCATGCCGCTCGAGAAGGTGCGCAAGGTGCTAAAGATCGCCAAGGAGCCGATCAGCCTCGAAACGCCCATCGGCGACGAGGAAGACAGCCACCTGGGCGACTTCATCGAGGACAAGAACGCGGTCCTGCCGATCGACGCGGCGATCCAGTCGAACCTGCGCGAGACCACCACCCGCGTGCTCGCCTCGCTGACGCCGCGCGAAGAACGCGTGCTGCGCATGCGCTTCGGCATCGGCATGAACACCGACCACACCCTGGAAG
>DASXCH010000176.1:0-3533 GCA_036491275.1 Caulobacteraceae bacterium | reverse complement strand
CTTAATTCTTCCGCTGGGCGTACTGCGGTATCAGACTGCTATCAGGTCAAGATGAGCATCGCGGACACCACCGATCACGTTTTGGCTTCCTGTGATGCGATCAACTGGCGTAGCAGCCCGATCCCGTGGGAAGGCATGTGGCGTTTTAAGGGCTACCCATGGCTCGAAACAACGCTTTGGAAGAATTGGTTCAATACTTTGCGAACCCCAAATCAGACTTGCTGCGTGGATCCAACACCCGACGCTGTAGCGTATGCGTCCGGTGAACCCCATCTTTTCCGCGGAGTGATCCTTCCTGATGATGGGACGATTTCGTCCTCATCCCGGAGAAGCGATCATGACGAGGCGTCGCCTGGGGGCTGCGGAGTGGGGGTCCCTGATCGAGGAATGGAAGCAGAGCGGGCTCAAGCTGCCGGAGTTCTGTCGGCGACAGGGGCTGAGCCGCGGCACGATGCAGGGCTGGGTCTACAAGCCCGCGCTCAAGAAGGCGATTGAAGCCGCGCGACGCAAGGCACCAGGCAGGACGGTCCAGGCCTCGCACGAGAGTACGCCCGTGGAACCATCCCCAGCGCCCGCGTTCCTGCCGGTCCACTTCGCCGAGGTCTCCACACGAACGCTGCCGCCAACAGACCGTGCCGCGATCGAGGTCGTGCTCGGCGGAGGGCGGCGGGTCGCCGTCGGACCGGGATTCGATGAGCAGACCCTGCGCCGGGTCGTCGCCGTGCTGGAGTCAAGGCCGTGCTGAGCCTCTTGGGAACCGTTCGGGTCTATGTCGCCGTGCCGCCGGCCGACCTTCGCAAAGGGTACGACGGCCTCGCCCAGCTTGCCCGTGACGTCATCGACCAGGACCCGCTCTCGGGACACCTCTTCGTTTTCGCCAACCGGAAACACGATCGCATCAAGATATTATATTGGGACCGCGACGGGTATGCGGTTTGGATGAAGCGGCTCGAACGAGGCACCTTCCGCTGGCCCGCACCGAGTGCCAATCATGTCGAATGGACCGCCGCCGAACTCGCCGCGGTGCTCGGTGGCATCGATCTCAAAGACACCCGCCGACGGCTCCGATTCACCCTCCACGCTTCCTGAAAATGGTGCCGGATTGTTTGGCCAAGTCATTATGCGTTGACGCTCTATGATGTATGAGAGCCGACGACGCGACACTCCCCGGCGACCTCGATACCGCCCACCGTCAGATCCGCGAACAAGCGGAGACCCTGCGGCAGCAGGGCCAGCTCATCGCCAAGCTTCAGCACCAGCTCGAACAACTCTTGCGGCAGCGCTACGGCAAGAAGAGCGAGGCGGTCGATCCCGATCAACTCCTGCTCTTCGCGCGCGACATCCTCGCCCAGGCCGAGCCCGAGCCGATGGCGCCCGCGCCTCCACCACGGACACCGGCGGAGTCGAAGCCCGAGTCGCGTGGCCACGGTCGCAAGCCGTTGCCGGCGAGCTTGCCCCGCAAGCGAATCGTCCATGACGTCGCCCCCCTTGATCGCGCCTGTCCCGAGTGCGGCGGCGAGCGCCGGCTCTTCGGCGAGGAAGTCCGCGAGCAGCTCGAATACGTCCCCGCCAGCCTGATCGTGCTGGCGCACGTCCGACCGAAATATGCCTGTGCCGGCTGCGCCGCGCACGTCGTGATCGCCCAGCGGCTCCCCGAGCCGATCGAAAAGGGGCTGCCGGGGACGGGACTGCTGGCGCACGTTATTACCAGCAAGTTCGCCGATCATCTGCCGCTCTATCGCCAGGAAGGGATCTTCCAGCGGAATGGCGTCGAACTGGCGCGCTCGACTTTGTGCGACTGGATGGCTGCCTGTGCTGGGCTCCTGGAGCCGATCATCAAGGCGATGCTCCGGCGGATTCTCGCCTCGAAGGTGATCGCGACCGACGACACGCCGGTGACCGTCCAGGACCATGCCGGCAAAGGCGTCAAGACCGGCCGCCTCTGGGCCTACCTCGGTGACCGCGACAATCCCTTTATTGTTTATGACTATACGCCTGACCGAACGGCCAGCGGGCCCGAGCGGTTCCTCAAGGATTACCGCTCTGGCTACCTCCAGTCCGACGCCTATGCCGGCTACGACGGCCTGCACCGGCGGGGCCTGGTGGAGGTCGGGTGCTGGGCGCACGCGCGGCGGCGGTTTCACGAGGCGCGGACCAGCGACCCGGAACGATCGCACGCGGCAATCGCCTGGATCGGCCAGCTCTATGGCGTGGAGCGCCAGGCCCGAGACGGAGGCTGGGACGACGCGACGCGGATGGCGGCCCGCACCGAGCGGTCGCGGCCGCTGTGGGAATCGTTCTCGGCGTGGCTGGAAGGCGAGGCGAAGAAGGTGCTGCCCAAGAGCCCGGTGGGCGAGGCGATCGCCTACGCCCGGTCGAACGGGACGGCGCTCTCGCGGTACCTCGAATCGCCGTATCTGTCGATCGACAACAACGCGAGTGAGAACGCGATCCGGCCGATCGCCCTGGGTCGCAAGAACTGGTTGCACCTGGGAAGTGATCGCGGTGGCTGTACGGCGGCGACGCTCTTGAGCCTGGTGCAGAGTTGCAAGAATCTCGGCAATGAGCCGTTTGCCTATTTACGGGACGTGCTGGATCGAGTGAGTACGCATCCGGCCAGCCGGATCGACGATCTGTTGCCGGATCGTCGGGTGTTGCCGGTGAAGGGCCCTCCCCCTGGCCGAAAAGGATAGATATTGGCCAGGCCCTCGAAGGGTCGTCCGAACGCGGTGAAACAAGGAGTTTGACCACGGCGAATCGGCGGGGGTTTTTGGCCAGGGAGGGCCGGTCCATGCGCGCCGCACTTTACGCACGAGTTTCGACGCACGACCAGCAAACCATCGGGATGCAGGTCGATGCGATGTTGGCTTATATCAACGACCGTATTTGGAAAGCCGTGAAGCAGGTCAAGGATGTCGGCTCCGGCGCCAAGGCCCGGCCCGGCCCGGGCGGGAGTCGCTGATGAAGGCCGCGCGGCGACGCGAGATCGACGTCGTGGTGGTCTGGCGTCTCGACCGCTGGGGCCGCTCTTTACCAGACCTGGTGGTAACCCTCCGAGAGTTGACAGACCTGGGCGTGGGCTTCGTCTCGCTGACCGAGGCGCTGGACCTGACCACGCCGACGGGCCGCGCGATGGCGGGGATGGTGGCAGTCTTCGCCGAGTTCGAATGCGAGATCCTTCGCGAGCGGGTCCGCGCCGGCATCGCCCAGGCTCGGAAGGAGGGTCGCCCTCACGGACGGCCGCCGCCGGCGTCACGGAAGGCGGACGACGTCCTTCGGCTCAAGGCCGAGCGCGTGAGCCACTCAGAGATCGCCCGGCGGCTGGGGATCGGCAGGACGTCAGTGCGACGGATCTTGGCCGAGGGCTGATGACCAGAACCCGCGGCCGGGCCGCACACGACGGTCCCCGGAATCATCATGGTCAGAGTTCGCGACGCTTTCCAGACGTACTTCACCGTGCGCTTACGCTGTAGCGATTGATTCCCGTTGGTGGTTCATTCTCAAGCCAGCGTCCTCTTATCATCCGCAGTCAG
>DASXCH010000175.1:0-32166 GCA_036491275.1 Caulobacteraceae bacterium | reverse complement strand
TCGCCGGCGTCGGATTGGCCGGGCGCTGGTACTTCGGGGCCAGGTCGATGCACCCGGCCAAAGTCAGGCAGCCAGCCAGGGCGGCCGCCACCGCCACGATGGAGATCAATCGCCTCATTCGGCGGGGCTCGGAGCGGGCGCGGCTTCGGCGGCCCGGCGATCCTGCCGGAACACGCCCTTCACGACGACGAAGAACACCGGCACGAAGAAGATCGCCAGAACCGTCGCCGAGAGCATCCCGCCGATGACGCCGCGGCCGATCGCATTCTGGCCGCCAGAGCCGGCCCCGGTGGCGACCGCCAGCGGCAGAACGCCGAAAATGAAGGCGAAGGAGGTCATCAGGATCGGCCGAAGCCGCAGCTTTGCCGCCGCCAGGGCCGCCTCGGCGGCGCCCATGCCCATCTTCAGCCGTTCCTCGGCGAATTCAACGATCAGGATGGCGTTCTTGGCCGAGACGCCGATGGTGGTGATCAGGGCGACCTGGAAATAGATATCGTTGTTCAGACGGGTGAGGTGGGCCGAGAGCAGCGCGCCGATCACGCCCAAAGGCACCACAAGCAGCACCGCGATCGGCACCGACCAGCTCTCGTAGAGCGCCGCCAGGGACAGGAAGACGACAAGCAGGGAGATCGCGTAAAGGCCTCCAGCCGCCCCGCCAGACGCCCTTTCCTCGTAGGAGAGCCCGGTCCATTCATGGCCGATGCCCGGCGGCAGCTTGGCCATCAGGGCTTCCATCCTGGCCATGGCCGTGCCGGTGCTTTCGCCGGGCGACGGCGAGCCCTGGATCTCGAAGGCGGGCTGGCCGTTATAGCGCTCCAGCCGGATGGGGCCGTAGGTCCACTCGCTGTTGGCGAAGGCCGAGACCGGCGACAAGGTCCCCGACGACCCGCGGACATAGAGATTGTCCAGGTCCTGCGGGCTGGTGCGGAAGGGCGCGTCCGCCTCCACGAACACCTTCTTCACCCGGCCGCGATCGATGAACTGATTGACGAAGGCGCCGCCGAACGCGGCGCTCACGGTGGTGTTGATGTCGGCCTGGGAAAGACCGAAGGCGCCGGCCCTTGCGTGATCGACGTTGAGCTTGAGCTGGGGCACGTCGTCGAGCCCGTTGGGGCGCACCTGCACCAGCCCTTTGTCCTGCCGCGCCATCGCCAGCAGCTGGTTGCGGGCGGCGAGCAGCTTCGCATGGCCGACGTTGCCGACGTCTTCCAGCTCCAGATCGAAGCCACTGGCGTTGCCCAGTTCGAACGCGGCCGGCGGCGCGAAAGCGATCACCTGGCCCGTCGTCACGCGCGGCGTCAGCTGTTGGAACACCCGACGCGCCACCGCCTGGACGGTCCGGTTCTTGCCCGGGCGCTCCGACCAGTCCTTCAGCGTCGTGAACGCCAGGCCGGCGTTCTGCGAGGTGCCGACGAAGCCGAATCCGGCGGCGGTGAAGATCCCGGCGACGTTGGCCTTTTCGTCGACCAGGTAGTGTTTGCGGACCTGGGCCATGACCGCCTCGGTCTGCTCGGCGGTCGAGCCGGTTGGCATCGTCACCTGGGTGAATAGAAAGCCCTGGTCTTCGTCAGGCAGGAAGCCGCCGGGCAAGGTTAGGAACAGCACGGCCATGCCGACGCCGATGACGCCATAGATGGCGAAGGTCCGCCCCCAGCGGCGGTTGGCCGTCTCGACGCCCCGTCCATAGCGGGTGACGCCACGCTGGAAGTTGCGGTTGAACCAGCCCGCGAAGCCCCTCTGGTGGGCCCCGCCGCCCTGGGGCGCCCTGAGGATCGTGGCGCACAGCGCCGGGGTGAAGATCAGGGCGATCAGCACCGAAAGCATCATGGCCGAAACGATAGTGATGGAGAACTGACGGTAGATGACGCCGGCCGATCCGCCGAAAAACGCCATCGGCAGGAAGACGGCCGACAGGACCATGCCGATGCCGACCAGGGCGCCGGTGATCTCGTCCATCGACTTGCGCGCCGCTTCCCTGGGTGACAGCCCTTCGGTCTGGATCAGGCGCTCGACGTTCTCGACCACGACGATGGCGTCATCCACCAGCAGGCCGATGGCCAGGACCATGCCGAACATGGTCAGGGTGTTGATCGTAAAGCCGGCGACATAGAGGACCGCGAAGCTGCCGAGCAGAACGACCGGAACGGCGATGGTCGGGATCAGCGTGGCGCGCCAGTCCTGGAGGAACACCAGCATCACCAGGAACACCAGGGCCACCGCCTCGAACAGGGTGATCACCACATCCCTGATCGAGAGGCTGATGAACGGCGAGGTGTCGATCGGGTAGACCACCCTGATGTCGGGTGGCAGGTTGGCCGAGAGCTGGGCCATCTTGGCCTTGACCGCCCTGATGGTGGCCAGGGCGTTGGCGCCGGGCGCCAGCTTGATGGCCAGGCCCGTCGCCGGATGGCCGTTGTAGCGCGAGATATAGGCCTCGGTTTCCCCGCCCAGTTCGACCCTGGCGACGTCGCCGAGACGGACCACCGAGCCGTCGGGATTGGACCGCAGCAGGATCTGGCGGAATTGCTCGGGCGTCTGCAGGCGCGACTGGACGGAGACGATGGCGTTGAGCCGCTGGCCACTGACCGTCGGCAGCCCGCCGATCTGGCCGGCCGAGACCTGGGCGTTCTGGGCCGCAACGGCGGTCATGACGTCGCCGACGGTGATCTGCAGGTTCGCCATCTTCATCGGATCGAGCCAGATCCTCATCGCGTACTGCGTGCCGAAGAACTGGGTGTCGCCGACGCCGGTGATGCGGCCGAGCGGCTCGGCGATTCTGGACGCGATGTAGTCGCCCAGATCGTCCTGGCTGTGGCTGCCGTCGACGGATTCCAGCCCGACGATCAGGGCGAAGTTCCTCGCCGACTTGGCCACCGTGAGCCCCTGCTGCTGCACCTCCACGGGCAGGAGGGCGGTCGCCGACTGCAGCTTGTTCTGCACCTGCACCTGGGCGGTGTCGGGATTGGTTCCCTGGGCGAAGGTCATGGTGACCGTCGCGGTCCCGGACGAGTCGCTGGTGGATGAGAAATAGATCAGGTGATCGAGGCCCTTCATCTGCTGCTCGATGACCTGGGTGGTGGTGTTCTCCAGGGTCTGGGCGTCCGCGCCGGGGAAGACGGCGGTGACCGAGATCTGCGGCGGGGCGAGCGGCGGGAACTGGGCGATCGACAGGGAACGGATCGCCAGAATGCCGGCCAGGGCCAGGGCCAGGGCGATCACCCAGGCGAAGATCGGGCGGTCGATGAAAAAACGCGACACAGACCTATTGTCCGGCGGCAGCCGGCCGCGGATTGACCCGCGTGCCCGGATAGAGATTGAGCAGGCCGTCGACGATCAGCCGGTCTCCGGCCCTGAGGCCGCTGGTGACCACCCACTTGTCGCCGATGGCCTGGTCGATCTGGACGATGCGCTGCGCGACGACATTGCCCGGGCCGACCACCAGTGCGGTCGCCTGGCCGCGCTCGTTGTGGGTAATGCCGGCCTGAGGCGCCAGCATCCCCTGCGGGCGCACCCCTTCAATCACCCGGGCGCGGACATAGAGGCCCGGCAACAAGACGCCGTTGGGATTGGGAAAGGTCGCGCGCAGGTCCACGGCGCCCGTCGTTGGATCCACCGTCACATCCGCGAAGCGCAGCACGCCTTCGGCCGGATAGACCTGGCCGTTAGGCAGGATCAGTTGAACCCGCGCGCTGTCGGGCGGTGGCGAAGTGACGTCGCCGCCATTCATCGCCGCGCGCAGGGTGAGTAGCTGGGAGGCCGACTGGGTGACGTCGACATAGACCTGGTCCATCCGCTGGATCGTCGCGAGGGGGCTGGATTGACCCGTCTGGACCAGGGCGCCTGGCGTGAACAGCGAACGACCGATGCGGCCAGAGATCGGCGCGCGAATGCGGGTGAAAGCGAGATTGACCGCCGCGGCCTTCAGCGCGCCCTGGCCCGAAACCACCGCGGCCTTTGCCTGGGCGGCCGCAGCTTCGGCGTTGTCGGTGTCCTGCCTGCTGACGCCATTGACCTTGACCAGCGCGCCGAAGCGTTCGGCCTGAAGCTGCGTGGAGCGGATGTTGGCCTGGGCCTGCGCGAGCTGTCCCTGGGCCGAAAGCACCGCGGCGCGGTAGGGCGAGTCCTCGATCTCATAGAGGACCTGGCCGGCATGGACCAACGAGCCTTCGACGAAGTCGCGTCGGAGGATGATGCCGTTGATCTGCGGACGCACGTCCGAAGATTCGAACGCCGACACCCGGCCAGGGAGCTCGCTGGTCAAGGTGACCGGCGAGGTCTGCAGCACCACGTAGCCGACCGACGGCGGCGGCATCTGCGGCGGCGGCTTCTTGCCGCAGGCGGCCAGCAACAGGCCGCAGGCAGAGCACAGGGCTGCGAGGAGAAACATCCTGAGCATGTTCGGCCCCAGGGCGGTTGCGGCTCGCCGCATCATGGACCCTCCTCGACGGTGTCGGCGAATCCGAACTTCGATCTGGCCCTGTGGGTCGCCGGCGCGCCTCCCCCAGAACCACGGTTTCGGGCGAAACGCCGACGACGGATGCTAAGTGGCTATGGCCAAGCCGCGGCGCCAGTGTCTTCGAGCATGGACTCCGGCGCGCGCTCTTCTAGTGCGAGATCAGAACCGGAACCGGCATCTTTTTCAGCAATGTCCGAGCGGCGCTGCCGAACAGGATTTCCCTGAGGTGGGCGGGATTGCGGGCGCCGACGACGAGCAGGTCGGAGCCGAGTTGCATGGCGCGACTGAGAATGACCTCAGCGATCGGGCGACCGCGAGAGGCGGCCTGTTCGACATCCACATCAACACCGTGCCGGCCCAGGTGCTGGGATATGTCGCAGCCGATCTCTGCACCCAGCCATTTGCGCTCGGCCGGATCGACGACGAGCGCCGTCACAGACGAGGCTGAAACAAGCAGACACATCGCATCGGAGATGGCGCGCCGCGCTTCCGGGCTGGCGTTCCAGCCGATCATGACCCGGCTGCCGATCGTCTCGCCCTTCCAGGCGTTGGGGATGATCAGCAGCGGCACGCCGCTGGCGACCAGGATCTTCACGGCAGACAGATCGTCGGGAAGACCGTTCGGGTCCGGATGACCGATGATCAGCAGGTCGGAATGCAGCGAATTGATGATCGCCGCCTCTTCGGTCTTGTCCCGATGAATGGGCCGGAATTCACAGGAGACGTTCAGTCGGGCGCAGAGGGCATGGAAATGGTCCCCGACTTCGGCGGTCGTACACTCGCAGGCGTCCGCCACCCGCTGCTCGTGGGCGATGACGTCGGCGATCGCCTTTTCGCTGCGGGCGTAGGCCATCGATGGGTGATTGTTGACGCCCTTGAACTTCACATAGACGCCGACGAGATGGGCGTCCCAGCGCCGGGCCAGTGCGACCGCCTGGGCAGCGCGCCTTTCTCCCGACGCACTGGGGTCCATGAAGACGGTGATCGTCTTCGGATCGACAGACATTTCCTCTTCAACCCGTTGCGGTTGTGTGACGGTTTGTTGCAGCGAGTGTGCGCCAAAACGTAGCCTGGGTGTTAGCCAATATTTGCACGCTGACGGGACCTGGCCGCAAAGACAGCCAAGGGCGGGTTCAGGCCGCCATGAACGCCTCGACGAACGAGACGAACGCGCGCGCCTTGGTGCTGGCGAGCCGCCCTGCCGGGTAGACAGCGGACAGGCTGGTCGTCGGCAAGGTCCAGTCCTGCAGGAGCGGCACGACCTGTCCGGATTTGATCTCCGGAGTGAATAGCCATTCCGACGTCACCGCCAGGCCGAGACCACAAATCACAGCCTCTCGCAGGCCCTCGCCTTGCGTCACTTTCAGCCGGCCCTGAAGCGTCACCGACACCTCGGCGTCGTCCTTCCGAAAGGTGAAGGAATCGCGCCCGCCGCCCCGGGTAAGAATGATGGCCTGATGACTGCTCAGCTCGTCGGGCGACATCGGAGTTCCGTGGCGCTGCAGATAGGCGGGCGTGGCCACGGCCACGCTGCGGCCCTCGGCGATCCGGCGGGCGGTCATGTTCGAGTTCGGCATCGCGCCCGCTCGAAGCGCGACATCGACCCCTTCGTTCACCAGGTCCACGAAGCGGTCGTCGAGGACAAGATCCAGTTCGAGCCCAGGGTGTTGGGCCAGGAAAGACGAAAGGGACGGAATGACATGCAGCCGTCCAAAACAGACCGACGTCGACACGCGCAGCTTGCCTGAGAGGCCGCACGCGCTCCCTCGCGCCGCCATCACTGCCTCATCGGCATCCTCGATCGTCCGCTTTGCTCGCTCATAGAAGATCCGGCCCGCCTCGGTCGGGACCACGCTGCGGGTCGAGCGCATCAGCAGGCCGACCCCCAGCCACTGCTCGAGCTGGGCGACGGCTTTCGAAACCGCCGGCTGGCCGATCCGTTGACGTCTGGCGACCGCAGAGAACGAGCCGGCGTCGACGACGCCCACGAAAATCTCGAGGGCCGCGAGTCTGTCCATTTGGCGCTCCGTTGGAATAAGACATAACCTTCGTCACGCCTTCATCCAACGGTGCGGAATATAGGTTCACCCCTCCGCCGACGGTGGTGACGGGCCTTCCCGCCTGCGCCGGGTCAGTTGACGGTCATCCCGCCGTCGACATTCAGGACATGGCCGGTGATGAAGGAAGCTTCGTCCGACGCGACAAAGACGATGGCGTCAGCCTCCTCTTCCGGGCGACCCAGGCGGCCGATGGGCACAGTCGCCGCGAGGGCGGCCTTGTTCTCAGACGTTCTGGTGAACCGCGTGAGCATGCCGGTGTCGACCGGCCCCGGCGCAACGGCGTTCACCCGAATTCCAAACTTGGCGAGTTCGAGCGCCACCGACTTGGTGATGCCTTCAACGGCATGCTTGCTGCCGACGTAGACGGACGCTCCCGCCGCCCCTTCGTGGCCGTAGGTGGAGGAGATGTTGATGATCGCGCCCGCGCCCTGAGCCTGCATCACGCGCGCTTCATGCTTCATGCTGAGAAGCACGCCCAGGACGTTGGTGTCGAATGTCACCGCGTAGCGTTCGGCGCTCTGGTCGGTGATCGGGCCGACCTGACCTTCGGTGCCGGCGTTATTGACCGCGACATCGAGACGGCCGAACCGCGCGACGGTCTTGTCGACCAGGGCGCGCACGTCATCTTCCTTACGGACATCGGCGTTGATGAACTCGGCTTCCGAACCGAGGTCACGCAGTTCCTTGGCAAGCGCGGCGCCGGCCTCGTCACGACGCCCGGACACGACGATCTTCGCGCCCTTCCTGGCGAAGGCCACGGCCGCGGCGCGGCCGATGCCGGTCAGCGCGCCCGTGATCAGGACAACTTGAGCACTCATTCCGCGATCCTCCGTTGGGCCGCCGGCGAGCCGGACGGCGTTTCGTACGGAGGCGGAATTGTCTATTCCATCGCGCCGGCAGAAGGCACGGAGCCGGATATGCCTTATTCCAATCGGCCCCCAAATCCGCACCATGCTGTGAAGGCACGCGGCCAGGCCCTGGCGTGCTAGTGGGGGCGCCCGGCCCGCACGGAGAAATTGGCCGATGTTCGAAGGTCTGAACTACGAGGAGCTGAAGCGACGGGGTAACACGCCGCTGCCGGAGCGGCTGCTGGCGAGGCTCGAAGCGCGCGGCGAACGGCGCGTCGTGGCGGCGGGCGAGACTCTGTATCGCACTGACGACCGCCCGTACCCGTTCATCTATACCTACACGGCGAGCCTGCAGATCTGCGATCCGACCGGCATGGTGCTGGGCGTCATGTCGCCCGGCCAGTTCACCGGCGAACTGGCGCTGATGCTCGGTCAGACATCCTTCTCGGACTGCGTGGTCACCGAGCCGGGCGAGGTGCTGATCATCCCCCAGCCCGTGATCGTGGAGCTGACGCAGGTCGACCCCGAGATCGCCGACATCCTGCTGCCGGCGTTCGCCGCGCGCCGCCTGATGCTGATCCAGCGGCAACAGACCACCCTGACCCTCGTCGCGCGCGAAGACGCCCCGGTTTTTCAGCGCCTGCTGGTCTATGCCGAGCGCAACCGCATTCCGTATCGCTGGATCGATCCGAGCGATCCGGCCCAGCGCGCCGACATTCCGGCGATCGCCCAAGGCGGGGGGGACGTCAAGGTGGTGGTGCGCGGCCGCCACGTGCTGACCGATCCGTCGGTGGCGGAGGTTGCGGGCGCGCTCGGCCTGGAGCTGGCGGTGACCGACGGCGAGTCGGCGGACCTGATCATCGTCGGCGCCGGCCCCGCGGGCCTTTCGGCGGCCGTCTACGGCGCCTCGGAGGGCCTTCGAACCGTCCTGCTCGACGACGTGGCGATCGGCGGCCAGGCGGCGTCCTCGTCGCGGATCGAGAACTTCCTCGGCTTCCCGACCGGCATATCCGGGGCCGACCTCGCCTTCCGGGCCGAGCTGCAGGCGGTGAAGTTCGGCGCGCGGGTGGGAACCCCGCGACACGCCCGGACGCTCCAGGCCGGCGCCGACCGAGGCTTCTACCAGGTCGCCCTCGATGACGGCGCGGTGCTGCGCGGACGGGCGGTGGTGATCGCCACCGGCGCGCGCTACCGCAAGCTCGGTGTGGCGGAGGAAGACCGTTTCCAGGGCCTGGGCCTCTACTACGCCGCCACCGAGCTGGAGGCGCGGACCTGCAAGGACCAGGAGGTGGTGGTGGTCGGGGGCGGCAACTCGGCCGGCCAGGCGGCGATGTTCATGGCCTCACGCGCCGCCTGCGTGCGCCTCGTCCACCGCGGCCGCGATCTGGCGGATTCCATGTCCAGCTACCTGGTCGAGCGGTTGCGGCACGCCGAGAACGTGCGGATCGAGACCCGATCCCAGATCGTCGAGCTGAAGGGGGACGAGCGACTGAGGACGGTTGCGATCCGCGACGGCGACGGCGGCGTGGCCGAGCGCTCGGCGGGCGGCCTTTTCGCCATGATCGGCGCCGCCCCCTGCACCGGATGGCTCGACGGCGTAGTGGGTCTGGACGACCGTGGCTTCGTCGTCACCGGCGAGGCCTGCGGCGAGACCGCGCCACAACCGTTCAACATCTTCCAGACGACGCGGCCGGGCGTCTTCGCCGTCGGCGACGTGCGCTCGGGCTCGGTGAAGCGGGTGGCTTCGGCCGTCGGCGAGGGATCGGTCGTCGTCCAGGCGATCCACGGCCGTCTGGCGGCCCTGCGCGAGGCCGAAGGGCGACAACCCGTCACCCAGTGAAGGGCTGACGGGCCACCGGCGGCCCGGCTATGCTGCGCCACATGCAGCAGCACAAGGGCGCATGATCCCCGGCGAATTCAGACTGACCAGCACGCTCACCTGCCCTCGGTGCGGGCATCGGGAAACCGAGACCATGCCCACCGACGCCTGCCCGTATTTCTACGACTGCAAGGGGTGCGCCAACGTGCTCAAGCCCGAGGCCGGAGACTGCTGCGTGTTCTGCTCCTGTGGCGATGTTCCCTGCCCGCCGATCCAAGGGGGCAGCAGCGCTACGGGCGAGCCCTGCTGTTCCTGATTTGCCGCCTTTCCACGGCGCCTCTATCGAGCGGGCCTCTCTTTCAGGAGCCAGCCGAAGACGAGGCTGGCGACGATGGCGCCGGCCAGTTCGGCGGCGATGAACGCGGGCGCCGAGGTCGGGGCGATGCCGGCGAAGGTATTGGAGAGCGACCGCGCCAGGGTCACCGCCGGATTGGCGAACGAGGTCGAGGCGGTGAACCAATAGGCCGCGGTGATGTAGAGCCCGACGGTCATCGGCGTGGCGTCGGGACGAAAGCGGATCGCCCCGAGGATCGCGGCGATCAGGCCGAAGGTGGCGACGAATTCGGCGATGGCTTGGGCCGGGCCGTCGCGCAGCTTGGCCGACACCTGCCAGATCGGTTCGGCGAACATGGCGTGCGCCAGCCAGACCCCGAGGACGCCGCCAGCGAGCTGGACGGCCACATAGGCCGTGGCCAGGCCCCAACCGATCTCGCGGCGTAGGGCGAAGACCAGGGTCACGGCCGGGTTGAAGTGGGCGCCCGAGAGCGGGCCGAAGAGCGTGATCAGGACCACCAGGCCGGCGCCGGTCGCCAGAGTGTTGGCCAACAGGGCGATCGCGAGGTTGCCGCCGCAGAGGCGCTCGCCCATGATCCCGGAGCCGATGACGACGGCCAGCAGCAGGCCCGTCCCGAGCCCCTCGCCCACCAGCCTGCGGGACGTTGAGAATGGATGGAGCGGCGGCTCGAGGCTCGCATCCGACCTCTGGTTGACCGCTGCCAAGATCAGCGCGCCGGCGCCGGCTGGCCCCGGGTCTTGCCGATCTCGTCGAGCCGCCTCTGCAGCGACAGGCGATCCAGGCTGGCAATCGGCAGGTTGACCATCAGGCCGATGCGGTTGCTGAGCATCCGCCAGGTGTCTGCGAAGGCCAGGCCGATCTCCGCGGCGCCGCCAGCGGCCGCCGCCGGATCCGGAAGTCCCCAGTGAGCGGTCATGGGCTGCCCCGGCCAGATCGGGCAGACCTCGGTGGCGGCGTTGTCGCAGACGGTGAAGACGAAATGGAGTTTTGGCGCGTCAGACCCGGAGAACTCTTCCCAGCCCTTGGAGCGGAAGGCCTCAGGCAGGAAGCCGTTGTGCTCGAGGATCTCCAAAGTCCGCGGGTGGACGTCGCCCTTGGGCATCGAGCCGGCGGAGAAGGCCCTGAATTTCGGCGGCCCGAGACGGTTCATGATCGCCTCGGCCATGATCGAGCGCGCCGAATTGCCGGTGCACAGAAATAGGATGTTGAAGGGCTGGGTGGCCATCGCCGGCGCGTCTCTCAGGCGCAGCAGGCGGCGGCCGGCGCCGCGGCGATCTCGGAAGGCGCGCAGCACGACGCCTTGGGCTCTGCTGGCACGGCGCCAGGCTCGTCCTCGCCATAGCTCGTCGCCTCGCCGAAGGTAAAGAAGGTTTCCCAGCGCAGGCCGTTCGGATCATTGACCCAGGCCTTGTCGGACTTTGCGTAGCAGCAGGTGGTCGCTTCCTGATCGCGGGTGGTCTGGCCGGCGGCTTTCAGACGGCCAGCCAATTGAGCCAACTCCTCGCCGCTTTCCACCTGGATGCCCAGATGATCGACTCCGGGCGCGAGGGCGCGGTCGGAGATGGCGAAGTTCACCCGCGGATCGTCCAGCATCCACTTGGCGTAGTCGTCCTTGCGGACCGTCGGCTCGGCCCCGAACAGGGTCGAGTAGAAGCCGATGGACTTGCCGAGATCCTCGACGGCGACGTGGACGTGCAGGCGCTTCATGATCGCTTTCCTTCAACAGGCTTGAGGTTGGTCGCAGCAGGCGGTGGCGACGAGCGCCAGCGGCGCGCAGACCTCGGCGCGGCCCTGGCAGCAGTCTTCCATGAGGTAGAGCAGCAACTCGCTCATGCCGTCGTAGTCGGCGGCGTAGATGATCGAGCGGCCGTCGCGTCGGCTGGTGACCAGGCCGGCGTTGGCCAGGATGGTCAGTTGGGCCGAGAGGGTATTGGGGGTGATCTCCAGCGAACGGGCGATCTCGCCGGCGGCTTGGCCTTCGGGGCCGGCCTTCACCAGCTGGCGGAAGACCGCCAGACGGGAGTCCTGGGCCAGGGCCGAGAGGCGTTTGACGGCGTCGTTTGATTCCATATTTCCAATATTCTGGAATTAATGGAACGAGTCAAGTGGCTGGATTTTCCCCATTTTCCCGCAAGCCCCCCGCCGCCCGCCAATGGCTGGCGCGCCATTGGCGGACGTCAGAGGACTTTCCGAAAGCCGGCGCCCCGGCTTTCGCCCGAGCGCGACCCGACGCCTGATCAGTTGAGAACGAGGGCCAGCTTGCCGAGAAAGTGATCGCCCAGCGCCCGCTGGGCCGCGGCCGCGTCCTCCAGCTTGAAGGTCCGTGCAATATGGACCTCGAACGGGCCGCCTTCGATCAATTCATTCAATCTGGCGAACGTCTGCGGTTTGGGCATGCCGTTGTAGCTGACGATCTTCACGTCATCCCGCACCCCGGCAGAGACCTCGACGCCGTTCGGGTGCGCGGCCCGACCACCTTTGCGCAGCGCCGCAATCGCCTGCTCCGCCGCCTTCCCGCCCGCCGTCAGCAGGACGGCGTCCAGGCCCTCCGGCGCAAACTCACGCGCCGCCTGGAGGATATCCTCCCGATGGCCGTCGATGACCTTGTCTGCGCCCAGTCGCCGCGCAAACTCGACGCCATCCTGGCCGGAAGCCACTGCCAGCACCCGCGCCTTCATGCGCTTGGCGAGCTGAACCGCCAGGTGGCCGACGCCGCCGCTGGCGCCGAGCACCAGAATGGACTCGCCCGCCTTGAGCTGCAGCGCCCCATCCAGGCCATCCAGCGCGGTGACGCCGTCAATCGGCAAGACGCCGGCGCTCCGGGTGGACATGGCCTGCGGGATCCTGGCGGCGTTGTCGGCCTTGACCGCCACATATTCCGCATAGAAGCCGCCCTTGGGGTTCAGGAAGTTGACGCCGTAGACCCGGTCGCCGCGCTTGAGATCATGAACATCGTCGCCGACCTGTTCGACCGTTCCGGCGCCATCCGTTCCGAGCACCTGGGGAAAATGGGGTTGAACGCCGAATTCCTTTGCGAACCCGCCCTCGCGTTCAAACGGATCCCAAACGCCCACCCCGGCCGTATCTACCCGGATCAGGACTTCGTCGGTCGCCACCTCAGGCACCGGCAGGTCCCGCGACTTCATCTTCTCGGTCCCCCCAAACTCATCAATCGCTACCGCCCGCATCGTTTGCTGTGATCTGGTTTCCACGGGAAATCTCCCTCTTCACGTATTGGTTCAGGACAAGCCCCCACCGATACTTAAAAGACTTCACCCTTTGTCGGCCGAATACCTCCTTCCGGCAAAGCTTCAACGAGGAATACACTGCACCCCAAGCGCGCCGCCAATATGGCGCCTGGGCCCTTGTATGGCCTCGGAACTGCCGGTCGGAGGACCGCACGATCAGAGCGTGCGCTTGAAGCCGCTCGCCCGGGCCAGGTTCAGATCGACACGGGTCCGGATGCCGGTGACATGTCCGCGACAGCGGTATTGCCAGAACGTCCACGACCGGCTGGGCGTGAACGAAATCGAGCGCCGCCACATGGCGCGCTTCGGCAGATCGCGCCCATAGGCGGCGTAGAATTGCGCGTTCACATAGAGGACGGCGGGTCTGCGTTGGCGAGCCTCGACGATCGCCAGGTAGGCGTTCAGCTCCCGGCGCATTTCGGCGCCGGAAAGCCGAGAGCGACACCCATGGGCCGTCTCGAGATCGACGGCGGGAGGCAGCGCGCTCGCCGTGCGCGGCGCCACGGCCAGGAAATTGCGCGCCTGGGCCCGCGGCGACCGGCAGAAGATGAAAAAGTGATAGGCGCCGACGCGAATGCCGGCGCGCCGGGCGCCCTGCCAATTGCGCGCAAAGCGCGCGTCGCGCCCGGCGACCCCTTCCGTCGCCTTGACGTAGGCGAACGCCACATCGTCGCGGGAGACGGCCGGCCAATCGATGGTCCCCTGGTAGTGGGAGACGTCGACCCCGCGCAGCAGACGATGATGGCGAAGGGGTTCGCGATGCCTATGCCTTGCCTGGACGGCCGAGGCCGCCACCGAGGCGATGAGCGCGCCCAAAAGGATGGCGCGGACAATCTCCGGGCATTTACGAAACCACGCTGAACAGACAGACACCGCCAGACCCCGACTCAATAGCCGAGATTACCATGTCGTCAGGCCGTGTTTGGCCCTTTCAGCCCAGGAAGAGCCGCTTTCGGTGACGCCGCATTGCGCCAATAGCCGACCTTACCACTTCGCCATCCGCGAACTGCCGAGGCCGCGGAGAATATTGCGCCTATCCGATTCCGGCGGCGATCGCCTCAATCTCCGACACCAGGTTCACCAACTCCTTCCCCTGAAAATCCGACCAAGCCAGTGACACGTTCGCCGCCTGTTGCTCAAACGTCAGGGTCTGCGCCTGGGCCGGAGTCAATAGCTCGCGGTTGTAGACAGTTGCAGTCACTTGCCCCATCGACTTGACGAGGCCTTTGAACGCTGGGCGCTTAGTCGCCTGCTCATAGAAGGCCTTTCGCGCCTTAGGCTCGCACGGCCCCAGCACAAGGATGATGTGCACTCTCCCGGTCGGGTAGGCTTTTGCCTCGAAGAGGAGTCCCCGCCCCGTCTTCGACCATCTTTGGGGATCGCATGCCAGCTTCGTCAACGTCTGGTCCCAGCTCACGGGAAGGAACCTGAAGATGTTGACGACACTCGCTCCCGGCCGATCCTCGATGAGCCCCTGCACGCTCAGGATCTGGGACTTAAGATCCTCCAGCACGCTCTTGGGCTGCGGACGCACGTCGAAGACGAAGTCAAACGCCTCCCGGTGCCTCTCATAGAGGCGGAGGGCCAGGGCCCGCAGTTCGTCGTCCGGCACTACATGCCTCCGCAACATTTCAACGTAATGATTCAGGATAAGCCTGGGGCCATCAGAAACGGATTCCAGTTCCGACACACCCGTGAGCAACTCTGCTAGACGCCGATAGCTGAAGGGTATCCAGCCCCGACTTTCCGGATCGATGCCCTCAGGGGTCAGGAGGACGAAAAGGTGCTTGTGGCTCGCAAATCGATGTTCGACGATCTCCTTGTATCGAGCCAACTGCCCGTCTCCGGGTGCCGCTCCGACCTTGTTCTCGATCGTGACAACCAAGCCTAGGCTGGGGACTTCGATCAACAGATCGATGTTGTCGCGTTCCCGGTGCACGGTTGCATCGTCGAGGTCGCCGAGAGCGACACTCAATGTGCGGATTGGGCGGTCGGAAACTGTCATCTCCTCAAGCATGGCCCGCAGCATTCTTTCGAGCACGAGTGGTCCGAGACCGTGGCTGCGGCCGGGCGACAATAGAAAACCCAGGAAGTTAGAATGTCGCAGCTCTGCCCGGACGCCGCCGACCGCCTCGAACAAATTGAAACGCCCGAGGCGACGATCAAGGTCGCCGAACTCCGGATCGTCCAGAAGGCTTCCGAGCGACGTTTCGCTCCCGTCAGGCGACGTTGTTGCCATCGCCATTCAACCCCGTTCCGCAGTGTGAGGTTCCACCCTAGAGAAGGGCCGGTTTGCGGGCAACGGCCTGCTAGGTCGCAGCAGTTGCAGAAGGCAAGATCCCGGACGCGACCAGCGGTTTTAGGCCGCTGCCGGATACCCCCGATGTGTTTGGGCTTGAGGGATGGCTTGGGGCCGATAGTCCGCCCCGTATTCCAGGGACGAGGGGGGTCGAAAGAGTTCGAGTTGGGCCATGGTCCAGCTCCGCAGATGACGCGGCCCTCATCGAACAGCCTGCCATGGTGGTTGGATTGATGCCCGGGCACTGGCCCAACGACGGCGATGCGCCAATCGCGGACAGCGACCCCCCCTCCCAAAGGCAGGCTTTCCCTGATTCCTGCTGGCAGCCTACGAAGATATTGTGGTGCAGCCCCAATGCGCCGACGCAACTAAGCTAGACAAGGGAGAACTATTCTGAACTTATCTGTGGTTAGTCCAAGGCGGGCTCGAATGGCTAGGCAAGAAATCCGAGATCGAAGCAATCGACTCATGGCGACGATCTCGACCCTATCGTCTGGGAAATTGGAAATCCGAGACCCGAGCAATCGTGCTTTGGGTACCTATGATCCACGCTCGAATGAGACCCGTGACCCGAGCAACCGCCTCGTCGCAAAGGGTAACGTTTTAACGTCACTGATCAGACCCATATAAAAACGGTCGAGATTAGACCCTCGCTTCGAAGTCCAGTTCACCCGGACGCTCGGCTAATGTGCATCGTCGCGCACTGAGACCGTTCTTTGGCTTGAGATGATAGCGCCGCCGTCGCTCGCTGGGCGATTACGCCGCTTTCTGACGGAGGCTCGATCGGTCCCATTCCTGACGTCGATCCGCCAGCAGAGCAATTTCTAATCATGCGCCATCTTTGAGGCAGAACGGTAACCAACGACGTAGAATCGCTCAGAGGATAGCGCGGTGTCCAAAGATTCTCGTCGCCGCCTTCGACACCTGGATGAGGTCGGTTACGTCGACGTGCTGGTAAATTCGGTCGCTCACGCTGCTGAGGCGGTCGAGGATTGGAAATTTCTTTGTGAGCCATCCGACAGCCATAACGCTCGCGCGCACGGCCCCTTTCGCCGTCTGTCGTTTGGCGAATCGCTTCGAGACGATCATGCAAGTCGCACGGTCGGCCACGGTCCGGTCGTGCTCATCTTCCGCCATTCCAGTGCTCGCGATCACCGCGTCGGCGTCATTACCGCAGAGGCAGGCAAAAGCGAGGGAACGCGTTTCTGGGGCGCCGGGTTCGAACCCCAACAGAGACGCTACCGCCAAAACCAGCCGTATTTTCAAGAGCCACGGTGCCTCTAGTTCGGCAAAGACTGCGGCAGAGAGGCTGCCCACGCCGGTAAAGCTAATCAGGGTCCCATTGCGAACGAAGTCGATCTGACTCTCCACGAGCGCTTCGACCCCCCGATCCTGCGCACCGGTGTCGCGGAACTGCTCGGCGAGTTCGAGAGCGCTCGGAAAGCCCGGAAGACCGGAAATGGCGCAATCGGCCAACCAAGCGAGGAATTCTGCCGGCTTCTCGTAAGCGAATGCTATTCCATCATCGATCGCCGAATGAAGGTCCTGGGGGACCTTCGATATTCGGTCGAGCCCATCGTCGACCGCCGAATGAAGGGCGTGCGGGACCTTCGATATTCGGTCGAGTCCGTCGTCGACCGCCAAATGAAGGGCATGCGGGACCTTCGACATTCGGTCGAGTCCATCGTCGACCGCCGAATGAAGGGCATGGGGGACCTTCGATATTCGGTCGGATGGTTGGTTCGTGGCCATACTCTCGGGGACGGGTAAGTCCTGGCCCATGCTGCGCATCTTCCGGGTAAATTCCGCGTGGCGTGAGTATCCTGATCCCAAACGAACGCTTCAACAAGCGGACGTCGCCAACTTCCGTTCTGAGTCTAGAAGCGGTCACTCATGCCGATCGAACAATATGACGGAGGCGCCCGATCCCAGCGAACGCCTAGGACCTCGCCGGCGTAACCAGGTACTTCTCGCCGGTCGCCTTGCGCGTAATCGCGTGCAGGACCTGCGGCTCGAGAAGCTCCGCCAGCGTTACGGACTGGGTGTAGTGGCTGGCGAAGGTTGTCTTGATCTCGGACGCGACACGGGCGCGAAGCTCGGCGGCCCGGTCGGCGCCGACCCGTCCCAGGAATAGCGGAAGCAACCATCCGCCGAGGCCCCAGGACATCCCGAAGCCGCGCGTGAGTTCGGTAGGCCCAGTATCCAGGCCGCCATAGATGTAGACCTGCTTGTGAGCCGAGGAGCCGTAGCCGCTGTAAGCTGTCAGTTTCCGGCTGGCGGCCGCCTCCATGGCGGAGAGAATCCGGCTGGCCGTGCGGCCCCCGCCAATGGCGTCGAACGCCAGCGTCGCGCCCGTCTCCGATATGGCTTCCGTGAGCGCCTTGGTGAAATCGTCGGCCGAGGAGTCGCAGACGTATTGGCCGCCCAAGCCCTTCAGCAGGTCCGCCTGCGCGACGCTGCGAACGACATTGACCAGCGGCACGCCCTCACTCTGGCAGAGCTTGTTCAGCATCTGCCCCAGGTTCGAGGCCGCGGCGGTGTGGACGAGCGCCGTGTGGCCCTCCAGGCGCATGGTCTCGACCATGCCAAGGGCGGTGAGCGGATTGACGTACCAGGAAGCACCTTGCGCCGGCGTGACTTCGTCGGGGAGGACCTGGCAACTGTCGGCGGCAAGGGCTCGGAACTGGCTGTACATGCCGCCGCCGATCACCCCGACGGTCCTTCCCATCAAGGCGGCGGCCTCGTCCCCAGCGGCCACCACGACCCCGGCGCCTTCATTGCCCACGGTCATGGCCTTGCCGGCGCGGGCCGCCATGGCCCGGCGGCCAGCTTCCGGAACCGACATCGTCGTTCGCCGGGAGACGCCCACTCCGCTCGAGTTCGCGCTCGCCGGGTCGGCCGCCCCCAGGAGAAGCCCCAGATCGGAAGGATTGACCGGAGAGGCCTCGATCTGGACGAGGACTTCGTTCGGCGCGAGCTTCGGTAGGGCCTCCGATTCCAGACTGAGTTCCAGCGCCCCGGCGCTCGTCAGAAGGGAGTGGAGCCGAAGGCCGGACGTCGGAACGGCGCCCGCCGAGCGATGATCTGAATTGGTCATGAAACGCCTTCCGAGGCAGCGGGCCAACCCCTGGCCCTGCCGGGCATGTAGGGGCGGCCAGCGGGAATTACACCGGCGCCCAGCTCCCATCGAAATCCGTTCGGCCTAAGGACCGCCGACCGCATAGCGGACCTTGACCCGGCCATTGGCCGGCACGGTCAGGCGAAAGATCGGCCGGCCGTCCTTCATGCCCATGGGCTGGTCGGCGTCGGAGACGTGCAGGGCGTTCCAGGTCTGGAGCCGGAGTTCGAACGGCGCCGGCGCAGCCCCGGCGTTGGTAATCTCGGCCTCCTCGACCACCCGGCCCTTATGCAGGGCGAGCAACAGTTCGGGCGTCAGAAAGGTCAACTCCGGTTCGCCGGCCCTGTAGGCCAGGCGCGTCTGACGGACCTGGACATCGGGCGCGAGGCCAACCTTGAGCTCCACGTCCTCGCCCTCGGCGGTGTCGCGCACGTCGGCCTGGCCGGCCAGCAGTTCCTCATTGCCGGCGTGATCGAAGAGTTCCAGATGGCCGGCGGGAAGAGGCAGGCCCAGATGGTTGGCCTTGTCGTTCCTGGTCCGCAGGATGATCGTCGCCGGCGTGAACGTCCCCTGTCCTCCGGCGTAAAGGTCGGCCCCGTAAGTCCGGGTGAAGGGCACGGCGGCCTGACTGAGCATCAGCACCTGTTTGGACTGACGGGCGGCCACCGTGGTGCGCTCGCCCAGGCGATAGAGCTTCAGATCGCCCAGCTGTTCAGGCGGGGGTGGCGGAGGCGGCGCCGGCGCCATCATGGCCATGGGCACGGATTTGCGCGCCGCGGTGACGACGATTTCGGCGACCGAAGTGCGGGGCTGCTCCGGCGGCGGCGGCTCGGCGATCGGGATCGAGGTCGTGCCCGTCGGCCAGCAGGTGGCGATCACGCGTGGCCCGCCCTCGCCAGAGTCAGCATAGTCGCGAGCGCGGTTCAGCCGACCGGCGACGATCTGGGTTCCTGCGTCCAGAAGGCTGACGCTGTTGCCGTTGGCCAGGGTGATCCAGGCGGTGAGATCGAGCGCGCGGCGATCCGGCGTCAGGGTGGCGACATAGTTGGCCGCCCAGTCGAAATTGTCCGCCAAATAGGACAGGGTCACAGTCGCTGTCGTCTCCCGCTTCGCCCGGGTGAGCACGGACAGGGTCGGGGTCGAGAAGAGGCCAGCCGGGACGCGGTCGTAGGTGAAGGTCTCGGGCAGGCCCGAGCAACGCAGCGCCTCGACGCCCTGGGTCGTTTCGAAGACCACACCGTTTTCATCAGCCGAGCGGATCGTCGCCGGGGTGCGCGTGATCTTGCCCGTCTTGCGGTTGGTGCGCACCAAGGTGATCTGGACGCCGATCGCCGCGCGCATCAGGGCGGCCGGCGACAGGATCGCGGCGTCGCGGTTCTTCTCGATCACGCCCTCAGGCAAGCCGGTGACGATGGCGCTGGCGCTCTGGATGCCGTCGACCACGCCCTCGAAGCGCAGGCGAGAATCACCAGCCGGCAGATGGACGGTGCGCGTCTCCTTGATCAGGGCGAAGCCGCCGAGATTGCCGAGTTCGATCGAACCGCCCTGACGCCACGGCGCGCGGTAGAGGGTCACCGACAGGGCGCGGGGCGGGCCGGCGATCACGTCCCTTGCCGCCGCCGGCGGCGGCAAGGCCAGGGCGGAGAACAGCGCGGCGAGAAGCGCCTGGCGCATGGCGGTGAGCTCAGTACTTGCTGTCGAAAGTCGCGGTGACCTCGGTCTTGCCGTTGGCCGGCGCCTCGACCGTCCACTCCGCGCTCTCGGCGCTGCGTCGCTTGCTGGGCTGACTCTCGGCCAGGATCCTGGTCTCGCCCCACAGTCCATCCTGGATCAGGGCCACCGTCACCGGCTTGGGAAGGGCGTTGGAGAGCGTGTAGCGCATTGCCGTCTTCCAGTGGAACAGGCTGTTGCGGGTGCGGCTTTCGACCACGCTCTTGACCTTGACGTCGAAGGCGTCGCCGGTGGACATCGACAGCTCCGAGCCCATGGGCGTGTGGCCGATCGGGCTCTCGCCGATGAACTGCGGCGCCCCCTGCTTGTCGTTGATGTAGAAGCGGACGGTTCCGGCCGGCAACTGATCTCCCAGGCCGCCCTGGGCGCTGTTCGAGAAGCGATAGACCGACTGCACGCTCCTCGGCTCCTCGATCGTCTGCATCCAGGCGAGGCGCGTTTCATAGCCGTGGCTCGCCGGCGCGCCGCGGACATCGAGGAAGCTGACCTGCTTGGTCTGCTGGTTTGCGATCGTCGTGCGCTCGGCCAGGGGATAGAGGTAGAAGTCGCCCAGGCGGGCGCGGTTTCCGGTTTCGGTTCCCGCCTGCGTCATCCCGGTGCTCGCGTCGGCCGCCTCATCGGCGTCACCATCGTCCATGGCCGCCAGGTTGGGCGTTCCGGCCACCAGCACCGTCTTCGCGGCATCGTAGGAGACACCGCTGGTGTTGGTCAGCGTCACCCAGCCCTGGACGTCGATCTTGCTCGCCGTCTCGTCGTAAACGGCCACATAGTCGGCACGCCAGCCGAGGCCGGGCGTGAGGTATCTCAAGGTCACCGGACGCGCGCCGGCGCCCGCGGCGTCGACCATCACCGAGAGAGTCGGCTGGGCGCGCAGGTTCTCCGGCACCTTGTCGAAGATCACCCGCGCCGGCAGGCCGTCGTCGCGCAGAACCTCGATGCGGTCGCCGATCTTCAGGACGACGCCGTTGTTGACGGCCAGCACCTCGGCCTGTTCGCTGCTCTCCGCGCCCGTGGCGGGATTGGTTCGCACGATGGTGACCACCCGGCCGACCGCCTTTTCCATCATCTTGGCCGGCGAGAGCAGGTCGTAGTCGAAGTTCTGCTCGACGACGTTGACGCCCTGGGCTGTGAGCGAGGCCGTCTCCGGGCGGATCTCGGCGGACACGTCCTTGAATTCGAGCCGCTGGCGTCCGCTTGTCAGATCGAGGGTGCGCACGTCGCGCACCAGGGCCAGGTTGTTGTTGTAGATGGTGACGGAGATGTCGGCGGCGGGCTGGGGCGCCGGTTGAGCGAGCGCTGAAGCGGAGGCGACGAGGCCGAGCAGGAGGGCGCCGGAGCCCAACGATACGAAGCGCATGTCAGTCTCCCCCTTATGCCTCAAGGCCTAACGCGCGGCGGCCGCGCGCACAATGCGAGGTGGTCGCTTCGCCATTACGGTATACGCACGCGGAGCGGGATCGGGGTTTTCGCGACCTAGCGGGTCAGCGAGCCTCGTATCGAATCAGGTCCGCCGCGCAGCGCAGTCGGTCCGCCGGATCGGCGCGATGATAAGGGTGTTCCGAGGGCTCGATGCCGTCCAGGAACCGCTGGTAGACCACCGCCTGGCGCAGCAACCCGACCGGCGCCAGCAAGGCCGAGGCACGGGCCGGGTCCGAGCCCGGCGCCAACCGCCTCCAGGCTTCATTCCAGCGGTCTTCGAGCGCCGGGACGTCTTCGGCCGGGACGCGGCCCAGGAACGCGGACTGGTCGAGCAGAGGGTGGCCGACGCCGCTGTCGCCCCAGTCGATGAGGGTGAGCGTCTCACCGTCCGAGCGCAGATTTCCGGGACTGAAGTCGCCGTGGACCAGGGTGTCGGGAAGGCCGCAGGCCGCCACCGCCTCGAAGCGCTCGCCGAGGGCGCCCAGGAACCGGGAAAGAGCGTCGCGGTCCGGCGCGCCGAGATCGTCGGCATTGCGTTCGAACGTCGCCTCGATCGCCGCCACCAGAGACCTCGCGCGCCAATCGTTCACCTCCAGAGCGAGCAGGGCGTCCGTCCTGCCGACCCAGCGTCTCTGCAGCTCGACGAAGAGATCGATCATCCGGAACAGGATCGCTCCCCGCGCTTCGTAGCAATCCTCGCCGGGGATCTCCGGCATGAGGATCCGGGCGCCATCATGGGCAATGAGGGACGGGACCGGCGCGCCGGTGAGCGCCTCCAGGATCGCGCCCTCGTGGGCCATGAAGGGCGGCGTGACCTTCAGCCAGAAGCACCGGCCGCCGGCGCCGAGTCTCCAGAGGCTCGACAGGTTCCAGGTGCGCACCTGGATGGGCGCGGCGTCGAGCGCCAGCCCCTCTCGGGCGAGCGCGTCGATGGCCCAGGCCAGGTCCCGGGCCGGGCCGCCCGGCCTCGCGTAGGCAAGCCGCAGGGGATGCTCGGTGAGGAAGCCGTCCCATGGTTCCGTCGCCGCCATGGCCCCGGCTTCCGCCAGATAAGTGACCTCGCCGCCCGGCGGCGCCGATTCAGTGGCCTGCAACAGCCGAAGGACCGTGACCTCGACGCCGTGATGCGCCCGCACCGCCTCGACCACGGGTTCGATGTCCTGCCACCAGGGCGTCGCCACCGGAACCGGCGGCAGGGATCCGATCAGCGCGCCCTCGGGCGTCACCAGGACGATCCTCGCCGACCGGGGCGGCGGGCCCGAGCGATCGGTCACCCCGGAATGCGCACCGGCAGGGCGCTGTAGCCCTTGACGAAGTTGGAGTTGAGCCGCGTCGGCTCGCCGGTCACCTCGATCACCGGGAAGCGCGCCAGCATCTCCTCCCAGACCACGCGCAGCTGCATCTCAGCCAGCCGCTGGCCGAGGCAGCGATGGATGCCGAAGCCGAAGCCGGCGTGAAGACGCGGCCGGGCGCGGTCGATGATGAACTCATTGGCCCGCTCGATGACGCTCTCGTCGCGGTTGCCCGAGACGTACCACATGGCGATCTTCTCGCCCTTGCGGATGGTCTTGCCGGCGATTTCGAGGTCTTCGAGGGGATTGCGGCGCATGTAGGCTACCGGGCTCTGCCAGCGGATGATCTCCGGCACGGCGCTCTCGAGAAGGCTGGGATCGGCGCGCAGCTTGGCATATTGGTCCGGATGCTGATTGAGCGCCAGAAGACCGCCGGTGATGGAGTGCCGAGTGGTGTCCGAGCCGGCCACGATCAGGAGAACGACGTTGCCGAGGTAGTTCTGCGGATTGTGACCACCGTCCGTGGCCGGATCATTGGCCAGGAGCGAGATCAGGTCGTTGCGCTTGTCGCCGCCGCTCCGGTCCATCCACAGCGGGATGAAGAGGTTGAGCGTGGCGTACATCTCGGCCTGCCGGACCATGTTCTCCTCAGCCGTGTCGGCCGGACCCGAGAGCAGGAGGTCGGAGAAGCGGGGCAGGATGCGGCGCTGTTCAAAGGGGAAGTCGAACAGGGTCGCCAGCATCTGGCTGGTGAGCTCGACGGCGACGCGGTCGACGAAGTCGAATTCCTCGCCGATCGGCAGTTCGTCGAGGATCTTGGCCGCGCGTGAGCGGATCAAGGGCTCCATCTCGGCCAGCGAGGGCGTGGAGAACATCGGCGCCACCGCGTGCCGCTGGGCGTCATGGCGGGGCGAATCGAGGGCGATGAAGCTTGATCGATCCTCCGAGCGCTGCTCCGGATCGGCGCCTTCCGGCGGTTCGAAGAGGGTGATCCCGCCGTGCATCGACGAGGACGAGAGGCGCGCCACGTCGCTCTCGCAGGCGACGATGTCGGCATAGCGGGTGATCGACCAGTAGGGTCCGTATTCGCTCTGCGCCGTGTAGTGCACGGGGTCCTCCGCCCGCAGACGCTCGAACCACGGCCACAGAGTGTCGGAGGTGAAGTGGTCGATGGCGTGCGGCTGGAAGTCCTCGAGCGGGGTGGCGTAGGCCCTGGCCCGCGCCTCTTCGGCCAGCGTCGATCCGGTATCAGGCATCAAGACCCTCCCAGTGGGTGAGCGCAGCATGCGCTGAGGCGCGTTCCGCCGCCAAGCGAATTTGCGGGCGGGGCGCCGAGGCTGTTCGCCGTCATTCCGTTCAGGTGAGCGCGGACATCGCCGCCAGAGAGTCCATGTAGTCACGCCAACCGACGATCTTGCGATCTTTGATCGTGACGACCGAGACGAAGCGGTTGTCGTAGGCCTTGCCGGAGCCGACCGCGGCGCCGTGAACCTCGTATTCGAGGATGACGACACCTTCGGTCCGGGAAAGATTTACCACCAGCCCATCGGCGCCGTGCAACCGGATACCTTTTCCGTATCCGACGTAGAGCGCCATCAGGGCGTCTCGGCCGACGATCTTTTCCGGCCAGCCGGGAAACCGATAGCGGAACTCGAACGCCGCCTCAGGAGCGATGGTATCGAAATAGTGATCGCCGTCGACGAACCCCGCCAGGCCGCGCATGACGATGTCAAAGAACGGATCGAGCGCGGACCAAGCGGCATAGGCAGGTTCAGGCATTGCGACCGTCCAGGTGAGCGGCAAGCAAGATGCGCCGGCGAAGCGCTCCTACATCGCGGCCACTTCCAGCACCACCTTGCCGACGACATGGTCATTTTCCAGGTGTCGCTCGGCCTCGGCCGCCTGGTCGAGGGGATAAACCCGGTCGATGGCGACCCTGACCTTTCCGTCGTCGATGAGCTTGGCGATCTCCCGCAGCTGGCCGCCATCGGCCTGGGCCGTGTAGCGCCGGGCCGTGACGCCGGCCTCGGCCGCCTTGGCCGCATCGTGCTGGTGGACGGTGGAGATCAGGGTCCCGCCACGCTCGAGGACCTGCCAGGAGCGGTCCTCGGTCTCCCCGCCGACGAGGTCGTAGACAAGATCGGCGCCTTTCACGATCTCCTCGAACCGCTCGGCCTGATAGTCGATGACCCTGTCCGCGCCGAGGCCCTCCACGAACGCGCGGGTTTCGGCCGACGCCGTGGCGAAGACCTTCGCGCCCCTGACCTTGGCGAACTGCACCGCGAAGGGACCGACGCCGCCGGACGCGCCATGGATCAACACCCGCTGGCCCGCCTTCAGTCCGCCGTAGGTGAAGAGGCCCTGCCAGGCGGTCAGCGCCGCCAGGGGAACCGAAGCGGCTTGCACCATGTCGAGCCTGACGGGTTTGGCGGCGCAGATCTCGGCCGGGGCGGTCACCCACTCGGCAAAGCCGCCGCGGTTCGGCGGCAGCATGGCGAAGACTTCGTCCCCCGTCTCGAAGTCCGTGGCGCCCTCGCCGACCGCTGCGATCACGCCGGCGACGTCGCGGCCAAGCGTGACGGGCAGCATCTCGCTCGTCACAGCCGGGTATTTGCCCTCTCGGATCTTGTAGTCGACCGGGTTGACGCTGGCGGCGCGCACCTCGATCAGCACCTCGCCCGCCGCCGGGATGGGCTCGGGGAGTTCCTCCAGTTCGAGGACGCCGGTATCGCCGAATTCATGGATGCGGATAGCTTTCATGGGTCGATCTCTTCGATTGGACGGCCCCCGGGTCGGAAACAGTCGGCTGATTGGCCGGTTCCGACGGCGGGGCTTGGGCCAGGCCGGCGCGACGCCGGCGCTAGGAGATCAACCTGAACCGGCGCCGTCGCTTGACGTTGTTTCATGAGCGCGAGGCGGAATGAGCAGGCCTGGAAAATGGATGGGATGGGGCGCGACCGGGTTGGTCGCCCTTGTCGGGCTGGCCCTCTTCGCCTACCCCCGCTCAGGGTCGCCCGGCGACGAGGCGGCCGGCGCCAAGGACGCGGCGGCCAGGGGCGCGGTCTACTTCGCCGGCGCCTGCGCCGGTTGCCATGAGCCCGGCGCGGGCATGATGCTCGAGGGTCGCCCGCCGCTGTCGGTGGGGTCGGCCCTGCACGAAGCCAGCCCCGACCACGCCATCCGGCTCATACTACGCGGCATTGCGCTGCCGCCCGGCCCGGCAGGACACTACATGCCTCCATTCGCCGACGACTTCAGCGACGCCCAGGTGTCGGACCTCCTTAGCTATCTGCATGCGCGGCACGGGGGTCCGGGCGCGTGGCCGGCCGATCTGGCGCCGGCCGTGGCCAAGGCACGAAAAGCGAGTGGCGGATGAGCATAAACCTGACCCTCAACGGCGCCGCCGTCAGGCTGGATGCGGATCCAACGACGCCGCTGCTCTACGTGCTGCGTAACGATCTGAAGCTCAACGGAGCCAAGTTCGGCTGCGGCCTTGGCCAATGCGGCGCCTGCACGGTGATCGTCGACGGCCAGCCCGTGTTCTCCTGCCTGATGCCCCTCGCGGCGTTGGAGGGCCGGCGGATCACCACCGTCGAAGGCCTCGGTACAGCGGCGGCGCCGGGACCCGTGCAGGCCGCGTTCGAGGCCGAACAGGCGGCGCAGTGCGGCTATTGCATCGCCGGGATGATCATGCGGAGCCAGGCTCTGCTGGAACGCAACAACCGGCCGAGCGAGGCGGAGCTGCGCGCCGCCCTTTCGCCTAACCTGTGCCGATGCGGCACGCACATGCGCATCCTCCGGGCCGTACGCCGGGCGGCTCGGGCCATGGGCGGCGGCGTGCGCGATCCTTCCGAACCGGTCGGGCCCCCGAGGGTGCGCTCGGATGGGCGGCCATGAACGCCCCGCTGGCGAGCCGGCGTGGGGTCCTGGCCGGCGGCGGCATCATCGTCGCTTTCGCCCTGACGCGCGGGGCGTTCGGCCAAGGCGGCGGACAAGGCGGCGCGGGCGGCGGATCGGCCAAAGTCGCCGCGAACCTGCCCGGCGATCTTGCGAAATTCCCCTTCCTCGACAGTTGGATCGCGGTCGACGGCGCCGGGCGCGTGACCGTTTTCACCGGCAAGGCCGAGCTCGGCCAGGGGATCAAGACCGCCTTCGTCCAGCTGGCCGCGGAGGAGATGGACGTGGCGCCCGGCGCCATCACCCTGATCACAGCCGACACCGCCCGCACGCCCGAGGAAGGGATCACCGCCGGCAGCCATTCGATGCAGGACAGCGGCACGGCGATCCTCAACGCCGCGGCCAATGTCCGCCTGCTGCTGGCCGGCGCGGCGGCCAAGGCCTGGTCCCTCCCCGCCGATCGGGTGAAGACGAAGGACGGCGCCGCGCACGCGCCGGACGGACGGAGGCTCAGCTATGGCCAGCTGGCGTCCGCCTTGTCGCTTCATGTTGCGGCCCAGCCGAACGTCCCGCTGAAAGCCGCCGCCGATTTCCGCCTGATCGGCCGGGACTGGCCGCGGGTCGACATTCCGGCCAAGCTGGCCGGCGGGGCGGCCTATGTGCAGGACCTGCGCCTGCCTGGGATGCTGCACGCCCGCGTGGTCCGCGGACCCAGCTACCGCACGCGACTGAAGCCGGCTGATCTCGCCACGATCGCCCGGGCGCCCGGCGTGGTGAAGATCGTCCGCCAGGGCGCTTTCACGGCGATCATCGCCAGCGAGGAATGGGCGGCGGTCAAGGCGCTGCGCCAGATGCAGGCGCCGGGGTGGCTAAGGTCCGGGCCGCCCTTGCCGGGCGGCGATCTCCACGCGGCCCTGCGGGCGCTGCCCTCGAAGCCAATCCCCGTTTTCGATTTTCCGGGGCCGGCCGCGCCGTTGGGCGCGCGCACTCTCTCGGCTCGCTTCACCCGGCCCTATCTGATGCACGGCTCGATCGGACCCTCCTGCGCCGTGGCCCTCTGGCAGGCGGGCGCCGTCACCGTCTGGACCCACAGCCAGGGCGTAGGACCGCTGAAGAAATCCCTCACCGAGCTCCTGGCGCTGACGCCGGACAAGGTGCGCTGCATCCACGTCGAAGGGGCCGGCTGTTATGGCCACAACGGCGCCGACGACGCGGCGGCCGACGCGGCGCTGGCGGCGCGCGCCGTTCCGGGCCGGCCGGTGCGGCTGCAGTGGATGCGCGAACAGGAGCACGGCTGGGAGCCGCTGGGGCCGGCGATGACCGTCGACCTGCAGGCCTCGCTCGACGCATCCGGCAAGATTGCCGCCTGGCGCTATGAAGCCTGGTCGAACGAGCACAGCAGCCGGCCTTACAGCGCCGGTGGCTTGCTGGCGGGGCTGGAGGTCGCCCCGGCGTTCAAGCCGCAGACGCCCCGACCCATCCCGATGCCGGAGGGCGGCGCCAGCCGCAATTCCAACCCGCTCTACGCGTTTCACAACGCTACGGGGACCTATCACTTCATCGAGGAGGCGCCGATCCGCGTCTCGGCTTTGCGCTCTCTGGGCGCGCACATGAACATTCTTGCCATGGAAAGCTTCATGGACGAACTGGCGCTCGCCGCCGGGACCGACCCGGTGGCCTTCCGCCTCGCCCACTTGAAGGACGACCGCGCCCGCGCCGTGATCACCGCGGCGGCGCAGCGGTTCGGCTGGAGTGCCCGGCTACGTGGCGGCGGCGGGACCGGCTGCGGCTTCGCCTTCGCCCGCTACAAGAACCTCGCCGCCTATTGCGCCGTGGCCATGGAGGCGGAGGTCGAGCACGAGACCGGTCGAATCCAGGTCAGGCGCGTGTCGGCGGCGGTCGATAGCGGCGAGGCGGTCAATCCTGACGGGATCCGCAACCAGATCGAAGGCGCGATCGTCCAGGCGCTGAGCTGGACGACCCAGGAAGAAACCAAGTTCGACGCCCTGCACCGCACCAGCTTCGACTGGAGCGCCTATCCGATTATCAGGTTCGAGGACGTTCCAGACCGCGTCGAGGTCGAGGTCATCAACCGGCCCGGCCAGCCGTTCCTGGGGACCGGCGAGGCCGGACAGGGCCCGGCGGGCGCGGCCATCGCCAACGCCATCGCCGACGCCACGGGCAAGCGCCTGCGCGACATGCCGCTCTCACCGGAGCGGGTCAAAGCCGCGATGGGCGTATGAAATCTCGCAGCCGAGGCGTCTGGCCGGCGGGACCCGGCGCTCCTTGCGAACCCTGCACCGCCGGCATCTCGGCATGTGAAGGAAGGCGATGATGACTGTCATCCACGCTGCGCTGCACGCGCTCACCCTGGCGGCCGAAATGGGCTGGCTTCTACTCTGGCCGCTGATCCTCGGCTTTGGAATCTCCGGCGCGATCCAGGCGGTGGTTTCGCACAAGGAGATGGCCCGGCTCCTGCCGGACGATCGGCCCGGCTCGATCGTCAAGGCCGCCGCGCTTGGCGCCGCGTCTTCATCCTGTTCCTACGCCGCCGTCGCAATCACCCGCTCGATGATCCGCAAGGGTGCAGACTTCCGTGCCGCCATGGCTTTCCAATTCGCTTCCACCAATCTCGTCATCGAACTGGGTATCATCCTGGCCGTGATCCTCGGCTGGCGCTTTACCGCCGCCACCTGGGCCGGCGGCGCGGCCATGATCGTCATCCTGATTGTGCTGATGCGCTTCTTCCTGCGCCCGAAACTTGTCGAGGCGGCCAGGCGCCAGGCCGACAAGGGACTGGCCGGCCGCATGGAGGGCCACGCCGAGATGGACATGTCGGTGAGCGACGGTCCGCTCATGCGGCGTCTTTTCTCCGCCGATGGCTTCACCGCCATCTCGCATTACTTCGTGATGGATTGGGCTTCGGTCTGGGTCGATCTGGTGGGCGGCTTGGTGATCGCCGGCGCCCTGGCGGCCTGGGTCCCGAGTGCGGTCTGGTCATCGGTGTTCTTCATCCATGACCCTGCCCTGGCCAGGATTGTCGGACCCCTGATCGGGCCGCTGATCGCGGTGGCGTCGTTCGTCTGCTCGGTGGGCAATGTGCCGCTGGCCGCCGTGTTGTGGAACGGCGGCGCCAGCTTCGGCGGCGTCATCGCCTTCATCTTCGCCGACCTGATCGTCCTGCCGATCCTGGACATCTACCGCCGCTACTACGGGCTGAAGGTCGCCGCGGTCCTGTTCGTGTTGTTCTACGCAGCGATGGCCAGCGCCGGCTATGTGGTGGAGTTGGTGTTCGACGCAGCCGGCCTCGTTCCGCGGGTCCACGCGGCGGCGATCGTCGGCCAGGGCTTTTCCTGGAACTACACCACCTTCCTCAACCTCGGCTTCCTAGCCGTCGCGGCGATCCTGCTGAGGCGCTTTCTGAGAACCGGCGGGCCGGCGATGCTGCGTCATATGGAGCACGGGGGTGGTGGACATGGCCACGCGACTGGCAATCATCACCAAGGCGGCGGCCTCCGGGCGTAACGCCGAAGCGCGTGTTTTCTCCGCGTTCAGCGAGCCTTTGCGACCCCCCAATCGTTGAAGCCAGAACTCACTTGGGCGTGCCAGGAAGGTACCTGGCCCGCAGCGTGTCGATTTCGAAACCGCCGCCGCTGGATGTGACCCGGGATGTCGCGGGCGAGATGGCCACCGCCGCTGAAGATGGGCCATATCGGCACAATGCGGGCGTCCGAGCACGGGACCGGGCGGGTGGGCCGCGCCGGGCGTCAAGGCTTTCGCTTCACCACTTCTTGCTGAGCGTCACGGCCAGGTTCCGGCGCTCGCCGTAGAAGCACTCCACCGCCGAGCTGCACCGCGCCACATAGATCTTGTCGGTCAGGTTGTTGGCGTTAAGCGCGATGCGGAAGCCGTGGGTGTCATAGTGGATGATGGCATCGAACAGGGTCACCGGCGGATTGAGGAACATGTTGGCCGCGTCGCCATAGCTGCTGGACAGGTAGCGGGCGCCCAGGCCGGCGCCGAGGCCGGCGAGGAAGCCGGTCTGCTGGGTGTAGTCGGCGAAGAGCGAGGCCTTGTAATGCGGCGTCTCGAAGAGCTGCAGGCCACCGCCGGCGTCGGAATTCAGGTAGGTGAAGGAGCCGTTGATGCTCACGCGGTCGAAGATCCGCGCCACCGCCTCGAGCTCAGCCCCGTCGACCCGAACATGGCCGATCTGTATCGAATAGAAGAGGTGGTTGGGGTCAGGCTCGAGGACGCCGTTCTGGTTAATCTCGAAGCCAGCCGCGGTGATGAGGAGGTGAGCGCCGCGGGGAAGGAAGGTGGGCTCGAACTTCACCCCACCCTCTATCTGGTTGCCGGAACTGGGGGCGAACGGCGCGCCCAAGGTGGCGGGTGGGATGGGGAAGGCGGCGCCGGGCGTCGGCTCGAAGGAGGTGGCGTAGGAGATGTAAGGCGCAATGCCCTGGGGCGTCACATAGTTGAGGCCGACGCGGTAGGTGAACTTACTGACCTCAGTATCGATGGCCCCTTCCTGGTGGTTGCCCAGCCAGTCCTCGCGGACGCCGGTGGTGAGGTTGAAGCCGCCCCATTTAACGATGTCCTGGGCGTAGATCCCGGTCTGGATCTGGTGCTCGTTGAGGTCTTCGAAGAGCGCGAGGTTGGCGATCGGCGCGCCGTAGACCGGGTTGAAGGCGTTGATCGGCGGGGCGAGCCCGAAGCCGAACTGAGTGAAGTTGGTGTAGTTGCGGTAGTCGACGCCGAGCAGAAGGACGTTCTCGACCGGGCCCAGGTTGAAGTCGCCATTCAGGCGGGTGTCGAGGGCGAACTCGCGGATCTTCTCGGGGAACTCGAAGTTGTAGCGGTCCTCAGTCTGGAGGTCGCCCTCGAGGCCGGCGCCGTAGACCTCCTTGGTGTTGTCCTTGAGGTAGAAATACTTGAAGTCCTGGTCGAGGCTCCAGTTGACGTTGAAGCTGTGCTGGAACTCGTAGCCGATGCCAGCCTCGTCTCGGGTATAGACGTTGTAGCCCGGCTCGCCGAAGTTGCGGCTGGAAGGGATGACCCCGTTGGGGTTTGGCAGCAGACTTCCTTGCTCCGGGAGGAACCCGCCACAGCAGCCGGCGTCGTGGTCGCTCTGGTAGAACGACAGGAAGGTCAGCTTCGTATCCGGATTGATGTTCCAGGTGAGGGCCGGGGCGACATAGAACCGCCGGTGTCGCTCGAAATCGAGCTGGGTGCCTTTGTCAAACCAGAGAGCGGTCAGGCGGCCGTCGAGTCCGTTGACGATCGGCCCGGTCACGTCGCCAGCCACCTCCCAACTGTCATAGCTGCCGTACTGGCCTTGGATGGTTCCGTGGAAGACGTCCTGCGGCCGACGACTGGTAAGGTTCAGCAGGCCGCCTGGCGGAGACTCACCGTAAAGGACCGAGGCGGGACCCTTCAAGATCTCGATGGAATCGAAGCCCCACAGATCGACGCCGATGTCATTGAGGGAGTTGGCCGGCGCGATCGGGGCCTGCAGGCCGTCGATATATTCCACCGGATAGAAGCCGCGGACGGTGACGTAATCGTAGCGCTGATCGGGGCCGAAGTTCTCGCCATCGACGCCGGCGGTGTAGCGCACCGCC
>DASXCH010000174.1:0-68913 GCA_036491275.1 Caulobacteraceae bacterium | reverse complement strand
TCGCCGGCGTCGGATTGGCCGGGCGCTGGTACTTCGGGGCCAGGTCGATGCACCCGGCCAAAGTCAGGCAGCCAGCCAGGGCGGCCGCCACCGCCACGATGGAGATCAATCGCCTCATTCGGCGGGGCTCGGAGCGGGCGCTGGCCGCAGCCGTGTTCGGAAGAAGCTGCGCACGCCCACGAAAAACAGCGGCACGAAGAAGATCGCCAGGATCGTCGCCGTCAGCATGCCGCCGATGACGCCGGTGCCGATGTCGTTCTGGCTGCCCGCCCCGGCCCCGGTGGCGATCGCCAGGGGAAACACCCCGGCGATGAAGGCCATGGAGGTCATCAGGATCGGGCGAAGCCGCAGCCTCGCCGCTTCCAGCGCCGCCTCCAATGGCGTGGCCCCGCGCTTCTCCGCCTCGTCGGCGAACTGCACGATCAGGATGGCGTTCTTGGCCGACAGGCCGATGGTGGTCAGGAGCCCGACCTGGAAGAAGACGTCGTTGTAAAAGCCGCGCAGCGTCGCAGCCAACAGCGCGCCAACCATCCCCAGTGGGATAACCAGCATCACCGACAGCGGGATCGACCAGCTCTCGTAGAGGGCGGCCAGGCACAGGAAGACCACCAGGATCGAGATGCCGTAGAGGGCCGGCGCCTGGGCCCCGGAAAGCCGCTCCTGGTAGGAAATGCCAGTCCACTCGTAGCCGATGCCGAGCGGCAGGCGGCCGATCAGTTTCTGAATCTCGGCCATGGCCGTCCCGGTGCTCTTGCCGGGCGCCGGCTGACCCTGGACCTCGACCGCTCCCACACCGTTGTAGCGCTGCAACTGGGCCGGGCCGGTGAGCCAATTCCAGCTGGCGATGGCCGACATCGGCGCCATGGTCCCGCTCGCACCGCGCACGTACCAGCGGCCGATGTCTTCGGGGCTGGTGCGGAACGGCGAGTCGGCCTGCATGAAGACCTGTTTCACCCGGCCCCGATCGGTGAAGTTGTTGATGAACTCGCCGCCCCAGGCCGCGCTCATGGTGTCATTGACATCGGAGAGATCGAGGCCAAGCGCCTGGGCCTTGCCCTGATCGATGTCGACGTGCAGCTGCGTCGTGTCGTCGAGGCCATTGAAGCGGACATTGGTGAGCAGCGGATCTTTTGAGGCCATTTCAAGAAGCTGGTCCTTGGCCTGCAGCAGCTTCTGGTGACCAAGCCCGGCCTGGTCCTCGAGTTCGACATCGAAGCCGGAGGCATTGCCCAATGACTGCACCGCCGGCGGCACCAGGGCGAACACCTGGGCGTCGCGGATCTGGCTGAACGCCTTGTTGGCGCGCTGAGCGATCGCCTGGGCCTTGTTCTGCGCGCCCGGCCGGTCCTTCCAGGGCTTGAGGTGCACGAAGGCCATGCCCTGGTTCTGGCCATTGCCGCTGAAGCTGAAGCCGGTGACGATGAAGACGTTGTCGACGTTGGCCGCCTCGTTCTTGAGGAAGAAGTCCTCGACCTTCTCCGCGACGGCCAGGGTGCGCGACTGCATGGCTCCGGTGGGCAGGTTGAAGGACGCCAGCATTCCGCCCTGGTCCTCTTCCGGCAGGAAGGCGGAGGGCAGGATGATGAAGAGGGTGGCCATCACCGCCAGGACCGCGCCGTAGAAGATCAGCGCCGGGAGCGGTCGGTGGATCACCCTGCCGACGGTCGCTTCGTAGCGCCGTACGGCGCTGAAGAAATGGCGGTTGAACCAGCCGAAGAAGCCCCGCCGCTCGGCAAACTCGCCCTTGGCCACGGGCTTGAGCAGCGTGGCGCAAAGGGCCGGGGTGAGGATCAGGGCGACCAGCACCGACAGCACCATGGCCGAGACGATGGTGATCGAGAACTGCCGGTAGATGGCGCCCGTCGAGCCGCCGAAGAAGGCCATGGGAAGGAACACGGCCGACAGGACCAGCGCGATGCCGATGAGGGCGGTGGTGATCTCGCCCATCGACTTGAGAGTCGCCTCTTTCGGCGGCAACCCCTCCTCGCTCATGATCCGCTCGACGTTTTCCACCACCACGATGGCGTCATCGACCAGGAGGCCGATGGCCAGGACCATGGCGAACAGGGTCAGGGTGTTGATGGAGTAACCGGCGACGGCCAGGACGCCGAACGTGCCCAGCAGCACAACCGGCACGGCCACGGCCGGGATCAGGGTGACGCGCCAGTTCTGCAGGAACAGGAACATCACCCCGATGACCAGGATGATCGCTTCGACGAGGGTGATCACCACTTGCTGGATCGAGAGGCGGATGAAGGTCGTGGTGTCGACCGGGAAGGTCAGGTGCAGCCCGGGCGGGAAGGTCGCCGCCAGTTCGTCGGCGCGTTTCTTGACCGCTTCGGCGGTCTTCAGGGCGTTGGCCCCGGGCGCCAGCCGGATCGCCAGGCCCGAGGCCGGATGGCCATTGACCCGGTTGATGAAGCCGTAGCCGTTGGCGCCCAGCTCCACGCGCGCCACGTCGGCCAGGCGCACTTGCGAGCCGTCCGGCTGGGTCTTGAGGATGACATTGCGGAACTGATCGGCGGTCCGAAGCCGCGATTGGGCGGTGATGGTGGCGTTCAGCTGCTGGTTGGGCAGGCTCGGCTGGCCGCCGATCTCCCCGGCCGGCACCTGGATGTTCTGCTCGAGCAAGGCATTGCGGACGTCCGACGGCATCAGCTTGAAGTTCGCCAGCTTGTAGGGATCGAGCCAGATCCGCATGGCGTATTCGCCGCCGAAGACATTGACGTTGCCGACGCCGTTCACGCGCGAGAGCGGGTCGCGCAGCCGGCTGTTGAGGTAGTCGGAAATGTCGATGTCGGTGTAGTGTCCGGAGGTGTCGTAGAGCGCCACGAGCAGCAGGAAGCTGGCGCCCGACTTGAAGACGCCAATCCCCTCCTGTTGCACCTCCGTAGGCAGCAGGGGCGTCGCCTCCGACAGCTTGTTCTGCACCTGGACCTGGGCGATGTCCGCGTTGGTTCCCGGCTGGAACACGGCCTGGATATTGATGTTGCCATTCGCCTCGCTGTCGGAGGTGAAATAGAGCAGGTTGTCGATGCCCTGAAGCTGCTGCTCGATGACCTGGGTGACCGACTCCTGGGCCGTCTGGGCGTCAGCGCCCGGATAGTTGGCCCCGATCGCCACTTCCGGAGGGGCGATGGTCGGATACTGCGACACCGGCAGGGTGCGGATGGCCAGGGCCCCGGCCAGCGAGATCACGATGGCGATGACCGTCGCGAAGATCGGCCGCTCGATGAAGAAGCGGGACAGCACGGGCCTACTCGGCCGGGCCGGCCGGCGTGGCGAGGCTGACCGTCGTGGCGCGCACGGCCTGGCCGGGCTTCACCTTCTGCAGGCCCTGGACGATCAGCCTGTCGCCGGACCTCAGGCCCGCGGTGACCAGCCATTGGTCGCCGACCGCCTGGCCCAGCTGCAAGCTGCGCAGCTGCGCCTTTCCGTCAGGCCCCACGACCAGAGCCGTGGGCCGTCCGCGCTCGTCACGCGAGACGCCCTGTTGCGGCGCCAGCAGGCCGAACGGGACTACGCCCTCGGCGATCTCGGCGCGCACGAACATGCCGGGCAGCAGCACGCCGGCCGGATTGGGGAAGATCGCCCTCAGGGTGACCGCGCCGGTGGTCTGGTCGACAGTGACGTCGGCGAACTGCAGCTTGCCTTCCTGCGGATAGTCGGAGCCGTCCTCGAGCTTCAGCCGCACCGGCACGGTGGTCGGGCCGCCGGTGAGCTGGCCGGCGGCGAGAGCCTTGCGCAGCTTCAAGAGGTCGCTGGCCGATTCGGTGACGTCGACATAGATCGGATCTAGCCGCTGGATGGTGGTCAGGGCCGCCGTTTGCCCGGTGGTCACCAGCGCGCCCTTGGTCACCGTCGAGGGGCCGACGCGACCGGAGATCGGCGCGGTGATGGTGGCATAGGCGAGGTTGATGCGCGCGGAGTCGGCCGAGGCGCGATCCTGGGCCAGGGTCGCGACGGCCTGTTTGTAGGCCGCTTCGGCGTCATCGTAGTCCTGCTTGGCGACGCCATTGATCTTGACCAGCTCGCCGTAGCGCTGGGCCTTGAGTTGGGTGGTGGCGAGATTGGCCTGGGCGCCGGCGACCTGGGCCTTCGCCTGATCATAGGCGGCCCGGAACGGGGCTGGATCGATGCGATAAAGGACCTGGCCGACCCTGACATTGGCGCCTTCGACGAACGGCCGGGCAATGATGATGCCGCCGACCTGCGGCCTGACGTCCGAGGTCTCGAAGGGCGTGGCCCGGCCCGGCAATTCGGTGGTCAGGGTGACTGGCTGGGTCTTGAGGGTGACGATGCCGACGTCGGCCGGACCTTGGGCGCCGTAGCCGCCGGGACCGCCAGGTCCGCCTTGGCCGCCGTTCTGGCGGCTGCAGCCGATCAGCGCAGCGGCGCATGCCGCGACGGCCAATATTCCGACCCGCCTGCGAAGAGCCACGAACACCCCGTCTCGTCGTTGCGCCCGATCGGCGCGGTCGGGAGGGAGTCAAAGAGGTGGCGCGTCAAGTCAAGCGAAAGCGGCGCTATCTGACAAAACCTTAACCCGCCGATCCTTGCACCTAGTCGGACCCGACCAGATCGCGGCGCGCCTTCTCGAGTTCCTCGGCATAACGGCGGGTCGCATAGGCTTCGGAGAGGACACCCAGCACCTCGTGATCCTCGTTGACCACCGCCAGCTCGTCGCTCTCGGTGCGGTCGAAGACGCCCATGATCTCCTTGATCGCCATGTCGGGCCGAAGCCACTCGCCGCGGTTGATCATCACCGAGCCGACGGGCTCGGAAGCGTCCGGAATGGCGTGGGCGCTGGCCACCCGGATCAGGCCGGCGTAGTGGCCGAGGGCGTCCAGGCCCACCACCCAACGGGCCGAGCCCAGCGGAAAGCGGGCGCGGAAGATCTCACCGGGCGTGTCCACCGGGACCATTTGCGCGTCGGCGCGCATCATTCGCGACGCCGTCAGCGTGCGCAGCCAGGAGACGTCGTTGGCGCTGCGGATGGTCTCGCCACGCAGATGCAGCCGCCAGGTCGAGAAGGAATAGCCGAAGGTCTCTCGCACCAGCAGGCTGGCGATGATGGAGGCCGTAAGCGTCGCCGCCGTCATGCCGAAATCGCCGGTCGTCTCCAGCACCAGGAAGGTCATGGTGAACGGACCGCCGATGATGGCCACCGCCATGGCGCCCATGCCGACGATGGCGCTGGCGGTGGGATCGATCCCTGCGTGAATTCCAAGCGCGTCGGCCGCCATGACCAGGAACTTGCCGACCAGGGCGCCGAGATAGAGTGAGGCGAAGAACAACCCGCCGCGGAAGCCGAAGCCGAGCGCCACGATCGAAGCGCAGGCCTTGGCCAGGATGAGGAACGCGAGGACGGCGAGCGGTATCGCCGCTGCCGCCTCCAGGCCCATGGCCCCATGGCCGGCCGAGAGCGAATGGGAATCGATGAGCGCCAGGCCGGCGAGCAGGACGCCGCCGATCGCCGGCTTGGTCCATCTGGGCCCCGGCAAGCTCGCCACGCGACTCTCGGTGAAAGCCACCAGCCGCATGATCGCCACGCCGATGACAGCGCTGACCACGCCCACCCCGCCGAACAGCAGGTAATGCATGGCGGTGAGGGAATCGCTGACGTCGGTGTGCAGGACCGTGGGCTGGATCGCGAGAGCGCGGCTGACCCAGGTGGCGGCGATGGCCGCGGCTACCACCGCGGCGACGTTCACCACCGTGTAGGAGCCGATGATGATCTCGAAGGCGTAGAAGGCGCCGGCGAGCGGCGCGCCGAACGCCGCCGCGATTCCCGCGCCCGCCCCGGCGCCGACGAAGGCTCTGAGGTCGCTGCGCCGCAGGTTCAGGGCCTGGCCGATGCGCGATCCCAGGCCCGCGCCCAGCTGGGCATAGGCAGCCTCCAGGCCGACCGAGGCGCCGAAGCCGTTGGAAATCACGCTCTGCACGCCCACGAAGACGCTGTCGCGCACCGACATCCGCCCGCCGTGCAGGGCGTTGGCCTCCACCGGATCTACCGGTGATTTCGGCCGCCGCCGCGCCCAGGCCCAGGTTACGAGGCCCAGGACAAGGCCGCCGATCGGCAGGGCGATGACCCGCAGGGGCGCCGCGTGATCGATCGCCGACAGGCGCTGGCCGGGCGCAAGTCCATAGAGCAGCGATTGCAGCAAATGGGCGGAGAAGCTCACCAGCGCCGAAAGCGCGCCTGCGCCGGCGCCCACCCCCACTGCCACGACCACCAGCAGCAGTTCGCTCGCGCGAATGCGGCTCCGCAGCCAGGCGGCAAAGCCCAGCGGACCGTGCATGATCGCCGCCGGACGCCAGCGGGATTTCAGCCGAGGCTCGAGCGGCGCGTCGGTGGCCGGCGCGAGCCGGGTTTCAAAGCTTTCTTCAGGCGAGGTCACGACGCGCCGGATCGACCGGAAGCCCCCCTTGGCAATGTCCGGACTAGACCATATCGCGGCTGACAGAAAGGCGGCCGGCGAGAATCAGGCCCGCGCCAGATCCGCGAGCTTCATCACCGTGTTCCAGTTGCGGGCCGTGCCGCGGGCGCCCAGCGCCTTGTCGAGTCTGGAGCCCGCCGCCTTGGTGTCAGCCTGGCCGTCCGGATAGTAGATGAAGGCCTCGCGACCGATCACGCGGGCGCGTTCGGGACCCTCGATGGCATTCACGGCCGCCTCGGCATGCGCGGCCGGTGAGGTTTTGAGCACGACAGCGACGAGCCGACCGGGATCATTCTTCGCCTCCTCGGGAAAGGGATTGGCGGCGATCATCGCCCGCCATTCGGCCGGCGCGCGCACCACGACCTCGGTGGTCAGTCCCAAAGCGTCCAGCAGCGCCTTTTCAATGGCCGCCTCGATCGTCGCGTCGGCGCCCGAAGACTCGAACACGAGATTGCCGCTCTGCAGCAGACTGCGGACCTCGCCGAATCCAGCTTCGGAAAGGACGCGGCGCACATCGGCCATGGCCACGCGCCGATTGACGCCCAGGTTGACGCCGCGCAGCAGGGCGATCCTCACCGCCATCGGGCTTCAGTAAACCACCACCGAGCGGATGCTTTCGCCGGCGTGCATCAGGTCGAAGCCGCGGTTGATGTCCTCGAGTTTCAGGGTGTGGGTTATCAGGCTGTCGATGTCGAGCTTGCCTTCCATGTACCAGTCGACGATGCGCGGGACGTCGGTGCGGCCGCGGGCGCCGCCGAAAGCCGTGCCCCGCCAGACCCGGCCGGTAACGAGTTGAAATGGCCGGGTGGCGATCTCCTGGCCCGCCCCGGCGACGCCGATGATGACGCTCTCACCCCAGCCGCGATGGCAGCATTCCAGGGCCTGGCGCATGGTCGCGACATTGCCGATGCACTCGAAGGAGAAGTCCGCCCCGCCGCCGCTGAGATCGACCAGGGCCTGGACCACCTTGTCGCGGCCGACGACGTCGGGATTGATGAAATCGGTCATGCCGAATTGGCGACCCATGGTTTCGCGGGCGGGATTGAGGTCGACGCCGATGATCTTGTCGGCCCCGGCCATGCGCGCGCCCTGAATGACGTTGAGGCCGATGCCGCCCAGGCCGAAGACCACGACGTTGGCGCCCGGCCAGACCTTGGCCGTCCAGATCACCGCCCCGACCCCGGTGGTGACGCCGCAGCCGATGTAGCAGATCTTGTCGAAGGGGGCGTCCTCGCGGACCTTGGCCACCGCGATCTCCGGCAGGACAGTGTGGTTGGCGAAGGTCGAGCAGCCCATGTAGTGGTAGAGCTTCTCGCCGCCGATGGAAAACCGGCTCGAGCCGTCCGGCATCAGGCCCTGGCCCTGGGTGCCGCGAATGGCCGTGCAGAGGTTGGTCCGCCGCGACAGGCACGACTTACACTGCCGGCATTCGGGCGTGTAGAGCGGGATGACATGGTCGCCGGGCTTCACCGTCGTCACGCCCGTGCCGACCTCCAGCACCACGCCGGCGCCCTCGTGGCCGAGGATGGATGGGAAAAGGCCCTCCGGATCGCCGCCGGACCTGGTGAACTCATCGGTGTGGCAGATGCCGGTGGCCTTGATCTCGACGAGGACCTCGCCGGCGCGCGGTCCGTCCAGGTCGACGGTTTCAATGGTGAGCGGCTCTCCGGCCTTCCAGGCGACGGCGGCGCGGGTCTTCATGGCGGGCGGCTCCCTCGAATTGTCTCCGCTTAGAGTGTGGGCGCCGGCGAGGCAATTGGCGCGCCCGGCGGCCCTGGGCTAAAGCCGGGCCATGAGACTTGAGCGGCTGACAGCGGGGATGGCGATCCCCTGGGGGGGCGACCAGATCAGCCTGGTCGACGAGGCCCTCGCCCGCGCTTTCCAGAGCGGCGACCGCCTGATCGTCGATCAGGAGAGCGGCGATCTGCTGCGCGTTCCGGCGGCGGCCGCGGAGAGCGCCCGCGCGGCGGTCGATCGGGCAGCCATCGCCTTCACGCGCCTCGCCTCGACCGACGACAAGGACATTTCACGGTTCTTCGCCGCCTTCGCCGGACGCCTGGCGGACAACGCCGTCTGGGCCGAGATCGCCGCCGCCAACGCGGCGGACGTGGCGAAGGCCCGCGCCGCCGGCCGCACCACCACCCGGCTGGAAGCGCACGCGAAGATGCGGGCGGAGATGATCGCCGGGCTCGACGGCTGGCGGGACGCCCGGCCTTCCCGCGGCCGGGTGGTGGGTCAGACCAAACACCAGGGCTGGAGCATGGACCTGGAAACGGCGCCGCTCGGCGTCGTCGGCTTCGTCTTCGAGGGCCGGCCCAATGTGCTGGTGGATGCCGCCGGCGTCCTGCGCGGCGGCAACACGGCTGTCTTGCGGATCGGCGCCGACGCCCTCGGAACGGCCCGGGCGATCGCCGAGCTTGCGCTCCAGCCTGCGCTTCAGGTCAGCGGCCTGCCTGAGGGCGCGGTTTCCCTGATCGACCACGTTGACCGAGCGGCCGGCTGGGCCCTGTTCTGTGACCCGCGCGTTGCTCTGGCCGTGGCCCGCGGCTCAGGCCAGGCGACGCGGCAACTGGGCGGGATCGCTCGCCAGTCGGGCTTGCCGGTGAGCCTGCACGGGACCGGCGGCGCGTGGCTGGCGGCGGACGTCGCCACCGACGCCGATCGGTTCGCAAGCGTGATCGCCCGCTCGCTCGACCGAAAGGTCTGCAACACCCTGAATGTCTGCTGCCTGGTCCGCTCGCGGGCCGCAGAGCTCGCGCCTGTGTTTGCCGAAGTCCTGTGGCAGGTGGGCGAGACCCTCGGCCACGGGGCCCGGGTGCATGTCTCGGAGACCGATCTTTCCCTCATCCCCGCAAACTGGCGGGGCCGCGAGGTCCGCGTGCGGCGCGCCGATGGAGACAGTGTCGAACCCTTCGTCACCGCCCACGCCGCGCCGGACCTCGGCCATGAATGGGAATGGGAGGCCACGCCGGAAGTCTGGCTTACGGTGGTGGAGGATCTGGACGAGGCCATCGCCCGCTTCAACGCCGACAGCCCGAGGTTCATCGCCAGCCTGATTTCAGATGACGCCGCCTCCCAGCAGAGGTTCTACGAGGGCGTCGAGGCGGCCTTCGTGGGCGATGGCTTCACCCGCTGGGTGGACGGACAATATGCCCTCGGGCGGCCGGAGCTGGGTCTCTCCAACTGGCAGGCAGGGCGCCTCTTCGCCCGCTCGGGGTTCCTGGTCGGCGACGGGGTCTTCTGCGTGCGCGCCCGCATGCGCCAGAGCGACGCAAAGCTGCAACGCTGAGCGCCCTATTCCGGGATCGCCTCTCCCGAGCCGCCGAAGGCCTCCGGGAAGTCCTTCAGTTTCGGCAGGCCGTCCTTCATCGGCAGGACGGTCTCGGCGTAGTTGACGTGCACGCCGGGGCGGAAGTCGAGGCCTGGCAGGGTGGCGGCGAAGACATCGACCATGCCAAGCGGCGGGTGGTTGGTCATCAGGTGACCGCCGCACTTGGCGCAATATCTGCGCTCGCTGAGCGGCGAGCCGGCATAGGTAGCGACGAAACCTTCGCCCTCAGTGACCCGCACCGCCTCAGGCCTCCACAGGCTGAAGGCGTTCACCGGGCCGCCCGACCAGGACCGGCATGAGCGGCAATGGCAATAGCCCATGGCTTCGGGCTCGCCAGACGCCTCCAGTTTCACCGCGCCGCAGAAGCATTGTCCCTCGAGCGCCATTGCTGGATCCTCCCTGAGCCGTTGGCCGAGGGAAGGTCGCCCGGCCCGACCTGACGGTCAAGGCACGTCAGTCTTCGACGGGCTCGACCGCGCCGATCAGCAACTCTTCCTCGATGCGGGTCGAGTTGCCGCGCACCTCGGCCTCGATGGCGGCCGCCACATCCGGATTGGCCTTGAGGAATTCGCGCACGTTGTCGCGCCCCTGGCCAATCCTTTGGCTGTTCCACGAGAACCATGAACCGGACTTCTCGATCACCCCGGCCTTGACCCCCAGGTCAATGATTTCGCCGAGCTTGGAGATGCCCTCGCCATACATGATATCGAACTCGACCTCGCGGAACGGCGGGGCCACCTTGTTCTTGACCACCTTCACGCGGACGTTGTTGCCCACCACCTCGTCGCGCAGCTTCACCGACCCGATGCGCCGGATGTCGAGCCTGACCGAGGCGTAGAACTTCAGGGCGTTGCCGCCGGTGGTCGTCTCGGGGCTGCCGTACATCACCCCGATCTTCATGCGGATCTGATTGATGAAGATGACCAGGGTCTGAGTCTTGGAGATCGAAGCGGTGAGCTTGCGCAGGGCCTGACTCATCAGCCGGGCCTGCAGGCCAGGCAGGGAATCGCCCATCTCGCCCTCGATCTCGGCCCGCGGCGTCAGCGCCGCCACCGAGTCGATCACCACCACGTCCACGGCTCCGGAGCGGACCAGGGTGTCGGTGATCTCCAGGGCCTGTTCGCCGGTGTCCGGCTGGGCGACCAGGAGATCGTCGAGATTGACCCCCAGCTTGTGGGCGTAGGACGGGTCGAGCGCATGTTCGGCGTCAACGAAGGCGGCCGTGCCGCCGGCCTTCTGCACCTCGGCCACCACATGCAGGGCGAGCGTGGTCTTGCCGGAACTCTCGGGCCCGAAGATCTCGACCACCCGGCCCTTGGGCAGGCCGCCGATGCCGAGGGCCAGATCGAGGCCGAGCGAACCGGTGGGCGTGGATTCGATCTCCACCACCTTGCCCTTCACGCCCAGCTTCATCACCGCGCCCTTGCCAAAGGCCCGGTCGATCTGGGTCAGCGCCGCCTCGAGGGCCCGCTGCTTGTCGCCGTCGTCTCTTCCCACCAGTCGCAAAGCCGCGTTGCAGTTCATGTTCCCCGCCATCTTACCCATGATTCCTATCCGTGCGCGGGACGAGAAGGAATTTCCCGCCCTTTCGTCCAGAGGAATCGTTGTACCCTGTTTGTTCTCCGTTCGCAATATGTTCCGGCGCGGAGGCGACTGGATGTCTGACGTCAAGGCGCGCAACAAGCTGAATGGCATTGACGCGACCCGCAGACCGGCGCCCAATCATCAGGCAAGGACAGGGGCCGGCGATGAATACCAGGACTTGGGGCCTCGCCCTTGTCGCGATTTTTCTCTCGGCCGGCGACGTTTCCGCGCAGGTGACCGGGACGCCCATGGTCATCTGGTCGAGGCCGGACGGGCCCGAACCGACGGCGAGCAAGCCGGCGCCGCACGGTCCGTCAGCGCATCAGCTGTCCTCGGCCCTGGCCGACCAGAGCGGTTCAACCAAGCCCCACGTGCGTGCGGTGGCCTGCGGCGCCGACAGCCAGGAGATCACGCGCTTCGACTGCGCCTATGAGCAGCAGGACGCCTCCGGCGCCTGGCGACGCCGGTCTGCCCGGGTGGCGAGCGACAGCGGCCACTGGCGCGTCGTAAGCGCGCCCGTCCCCGGACAATAGGCGGCGGCCAAGGCCGCCTCCGCTATTCGGCCGGCAGGGTGGCTTTGAAGAAAGCGATGAGAGTGTCGAGGCGATCGGCGTCGGCGCGGAGGGCTTCGCCCTCGCCATTCGCCCTGGCCTCATCGGCCGCCTCGCGCTTGTCGCCGGCGAGGTCGACCCACTCCTCGATCGTCTTGAGATCACGATTGGTCATGCCGGGAATATGAATGGATTCGCGGGCTTGGGGCGCCCCGCGACCCAAGTCACAGTGTCGCACCTGGCCGCGCCCGATCGTCGCACCCGGATTGGCCGGGGTCGCCCCCTCAAGGGTAGGCGATGATCGCGTAGCCGTTGGCCAGGGCGTAGCGCGCCGCCTGGCCTGGCACGCCCTCGACGCCGGCCGGATCGGCGGCCATGGGCGCGACGCTGATCATTTGGGGATGGGTCCAGCCGCCGAGCGCCAGAGGGGTGAGCGCCGTTTCGGCGGCCGCCGCCGAGGAGCCGGCTCGGCACACTACCAAGAGCCGTACCGCCTTGCCGGACTCGTACCGGCAGCCCTCGCCGGCGACGGCGTCGATCTTCAACAGGTACAGATCCGCTTCGGTCACGTCGCCGCGCCTCCGCGACGGAGCATTAGAGAATCACAGTTTACCGCGGAAGCGCGGTCGGAGTCCTGACGCGCGAGGCCTTACTGCGTGGTGCAGTAGCTGGCGCCCGAGACCGTGATGCATTCCTTCTGACCATGCTTGGCATGGGCGGCCGTCGGCGGGGCCAGGGCATAGTTCGGCGTGGTGGCCGTCGCATTGTTGGACGCCTCGTCGCTGTCCGGCGGACCCTTGGCGAATACCAGGATCAGCAGCACCACGGCCGCCAGCGAGCCGCCGAGCACATAGAGGACGCGACGCACCCGGCGGGCGTTGCCCCAGGTGTCGAAGCGGTCATGCTCGGAAAAGGTCAGCTGGGCGTCCATGAAGGCCGAGGCCATGGCGGCCATGCCCTGTTCGCCCTCGCCCCAGCCTTGATGATCGCCGGCATGGACATCGGCGAAAGCGCCGCCGATGGCGGGTTCTTCCGAATGCGCCACCTCTTGCGGGACGATGATCGGCTCGCCGGCGCCGGGAACAGGCGCGGGAGCGGGAGCGGGAGCGGCGGCGAAGTCATAAACCTCATCGGCCACGGAAGCCGGCGCCTCCGGCGGGTATCTTCGCTGATATTGCTGACTGATCTCGTCACGGAAGGCGCCGTCGGCCGCATCCGGGCCCTGGGTCACGGTCGCGAACGCGAAGGCCGGATCACTCTGGGCGCAAATCGCTTCCAACGCTGAGCCGGCGTGCAGCATGGTGATGGCGCGGATGGCCGCGGCGGCCTGGCGCTCCGTCACCAGCGCCATCGGGATGGCCGCGTGGTTCTCGTTGATCAGGTTGATCAGAGTCGACACGTCGAGGGCCCGGTGCGCCTCGACGAGAGGCTTGAGGAACGCCGCCGACTTGGTGCGGGCACAGGCGTCGGCCGCCACGTTGGCCTTGGACAGGGCCGGCTGATTGGCCAGGGCCTCCAGCAGGGCGGTCTGGTTGCCGCCGGCCATGGCGCCCAGCAAGGCGACAGCATCCTTGGGACCGACGTCGACCAGCCAGGCGACTTCCGCCGCCAGACGGCTGTCCGGTTCCAGGAGCAATCTGCGGGCGCGGCTCAGGGCCGCCTCGTCCTGCGGCCTGGCTGCGAGCCGGCGCTGATACGCGTCTTCGACCGCCTGGGCCCCCGCCCGGACGGACACTGGAAGGATTACGAACGGATTATAAGCAAACGAAAAGACCGCCATCGAAATCGCCCCCCCGGGGCTTGAGGCGCCACCGACCACTCAATGCGCGAACGCGACCAAGCACACGATGGAACCGACTGTAAAAACGAACAGGGTGGACTGACCACAAACTATCGCGACTCTAGACCGGTCAAAAGGCGAAGGGGCGCGACGCAACATCGCACCCCCGCCTGGGCCCAGGATTCCGGCCGAAGCCAAATTCGACCGCTAGAACCGGCATTTAGGGTGCGAACCCGTGACGCATGGTTTGTTTGAGGTTGGCGTCTCACCTGGATGGCTACGCGTCCAAAGTTTTGTCTGTGTAAGGACTAGTTTGGCGGATCGACCGCCGTGGGCCGCCTGGCTTCATCGAAGGCTCAGCGAGAGGCGCTGGCGCCGTGGTGTCTCCTCTTTACATATTTGAATTTATGTAAAATTCCGGATTCACTCCTTGTTCCCTGCGATGGCCCGAAGCCGCGCCGCGAGATCGTGCGGCCAAACCGCCTCCGACGTGGCTTCGAGGTCGTCCAGGGTCCACCAGCGGACGTCGTCGACGAACTCCACTTCAAGCTCTTGCCAGGCCTCGCGGCTGACCTCGCCGCCTGCGCAGCGGGCCAGGATGAAGGTGTCCTTGAACAGCACCGGGCGCTGCTTTCGATCCAGCAGCGTCACTTCGCCGCACCAGGCGATTCCTCCCAGAACCACATCCGTGAACCCGGTCTCCTCGACCACTTCGCGGGCCGCCGCCTCATAGAGAGTCTCACCAGGTTCGATGCCGCCGCCAATGGTGAACCAGGCGCCGGGCGCATCCGGCGCGCTGGGCAGGCGCCCCTTCATCAGGAGAATGCGGTTGTCGGGATCGAACAGCAGGACCCGGGCGGTCGGCCGCTCGCGCATGGACTGTTCCGCCACGGTCAGGCGGCCTGCTCCGGCGGCCGCAGATGCGCTTTCACGCGCTCAGCCAGGGTCTTGATATCCAAGGGTTTAGGCAGGAAGGAAACGCCCGTCTCGCCCTCCAGGAGGTCGGAGAATTCCGCCTCGGCGTAGCCTGAGACGAACATCACCGGAGCATCGCCGATGTAGGGCCGGGCCGCCTTGAGCAGCGCGGGTCCGTCCATGCCCGGCATGATGACATCCGAGATCATCAGGTCGATGGCGCCGGCATGGGCCTGGGCGAGCACGAGAGCGGCCTCGCCGTCGGCCGCCTCCAATACCTCATATCCGCGGGCGCGCAGCAGGCGGGCGGCGACGCCTCTCACCAGCGCTTCATCCTCCACGAACAGGATGCGGCCGGCGCCGGAGAGATCGCGCGGCGCGACGCGGGCGGGCGGGACGCCAATCCCCGGCTCGAACATCAAGGGCGGGGTGTGGACGGGAAGGAAGATGCGGAACCTCGCCCCCTCCCCCGGCCTGGAGTCCGCCGCGATCCAGCCGTCGGCCTGCTTGACCACGCCATAGACGGTGGCGAGCCCCAGGCCCGTGCCTTCGCCGATCGGCTTGGTGGTGAAGAAGGGTTCGAAGATCTTGCTCAGGGCCTCCGGCTCGATGCCCGGTCCGTTGTCGGCCACTTCGATGAGGGCCAGTTCGGGTAGGTCGACTCCAGCGTAGCCGAGCGCCTTGGCGTCGGCGAGCGTGAGGCGGGCCGTGGCGATGCGGACCACGCCGCCGCCCTTCGCCCTCAAGGCATCTCGGGCGTTGACCACCAGGTTGATGATCGCCGTCTCGAGTTGCGAACGATCGATCCGCACCAGCGGCAGGTTGGGGCCATAGTCGATGGCGAGCTTGACGTCTTCGCGCACCAGGCGGCGCAGCAGCACCGCCGTGTCCGTCAGCGCCTCGCCGAGGTCGAGGGCCTCGCGCTGCAGCGTGGCGCGGCGCGAGAAGGTCAGGAGCTGGCGGACCACCGAGGCGGCGCGGCCCACGGTTTCGCGGATCTCGGCCAAGCTGTCGTAGGACGGATCGCCGAGCGCGTGGCGCAGCAGAAGCTCGTCGGCCCTCAGGCGGATGGCCGAGAGCAGGTTGTTGAAATCGTGGGCGACGCCGCCGGCGAGCTGGCCGACCGATTCCATGCGGTTACGCTGGGCCAGACGCGCCTGCATCCGCTTCTGGTCGGTGACGTCCTGCAGATAGACGAGAACGCCCTGATCGCAGGGGGCGACATGCAGGTGGACGGTGCGCTGGCCGCTGAGTTCGACCTCGATCGGCCCTGAGTGACCGGCCTGCATCCGCTCGGCCAGCTCCGTGGCGCCGGCTTCGCCGATCAGGTCCTCCAGACGGGCGCCCGGCTTCGCTGCCGGTCCGGCGATGGCGGTCATCACCAGGTTGACCTCGATGACCACGCCCGTAACCGCATCGATCCCGCCAATGAGAGCGACGCCGAACGGCGAGGCGGCGGCGAAAGCGTCGAGCCTGGGCGGCGCGGCCGGCGGGGCGCTGGCGGCCTCCTCGCCCAGAGCCCGCACCAGGAACATTTCCTCGCCGGCGGCCGTGACGGCGAAGCGACGTCCGTCGCAGGTCTCGCCGCCTGAGCCGGCATCGCGGGCGGCCTTGAAGGCGCCGTGGAGACCGCCTGGCGCGCGCCGTCCCTTGCCGATCTCATCCCGCCAGCGCCGATTGGCCGCAAGGACGGAGCCGTCGAGCGCGGCCAGGCAGGCGGCGCCGTCCAGCGCCTCCAACAAGGACGCCGCCTCGATGCGCAAAGGGCGCAGCCGCGGAATCATCTCGAGGCGATGCTAAGGCGCCCGGGCCGCTCCTGTCGCGATCTTCGCGTTGAGGCGGGCGGCGGCGGCGGCGGGGGTCAGTTTCCCGCTCTGGCGGTCGACACTGTAGTTGGCCTCGCGCATCGTGGCGACGTTGATCGCCCCGACCAAGGGCCTCAAGGCCGCCAGCAGCCGCGCGTCATGGACGCGGCGCGGCGAGATCAGCAGCACGGCGTCGTAAGGCGGGAGGGCGCGCTTGGGATCGGCCAGCACCACCAGATGGTCGGCCTCGATCCGCCCATCGCTCGAGAAGGCCGAGATCGCGTCGACCTCGCCTTCCATCAAGGCCGCATACATGAACGTCGGTTGGTAGGAGACGAGCTTCTTGAAATTGAGGCCATAGGCGTTCTTCACCGATCGCCATTCGGGCCGCGACAGGAACTCCAGGTCCGAGCCCAGCGTGAGTTCGCTCGAGCGGCGGGCGAGGTCGTCGAGGCCGGAGATGCCGAGGGCCCTGGCGCGATCCTGGCGCATGGCCAGGGCATAGGCGTTCTCGAATCCGAGCGGGCCCAACAGCAGGACGCCGTCGCGCCGGGCGAGTTCGACCTTGAGGCCGGCCAGCACCGCTGCACGGCCCGGATTGTCGGTCCGGTTGAGGACATTGGTCCACAAGGTGCCGGAGTAGTCGACGTAGGCGTCGATCTCGCCGGCGGCGAGCGCGCGGTAGATGGTGGCCGATCCGAGGTCATCGCGCGTCTCGACCCGGGCGCCGGTCGCCTCCAGACGCGCGGCCATCAGGTCTGCCAGGATGTACTGTTCGGAGAAATTTTTGGCGCCGATGCGATAGGCCGGCGTCGCGCCGCTCGCCCAGATCGGCGACAGGGCCAGGGCCGCGCCGATGACGAGACCGGCGGCGCCGGTCCAGATCCGCCAGCGCCGGCGGCTCGCCAGGCCCGACTCGATGAGGCCCAGGAGCTGGTCCGCGGCCAGGGCCAGGACAGCGGCGGCGATGCAGCCGAAGAGCACCGCCACCCAGTTTTCGGTCTGCAGGCCGGAAAAGATGTAGTTGCCGAGCGAGGTCTGGCCGACGGGCGTCGCCAAGGTCGCCGCGCCGATGGTCCACACCGCCGAGGTACGTACGCCGGCCATGATCACCGGCGCAGCCAGGGGCGCCTCCACGCGCCAGAGTTTCTGGCCAGAGGTCATGCCCATGCCGTCGGCCGCCTCGATCACCGCCGGATCGACACCGGTGAGACCGGCGACGCCGTTCCTGAGGATCGGCAGCATGGAATAGAGGGTGAGCGCCATCAGCGAGGGGGCGAAGCCCAGGGCGGGGAAGCCGCGGCCGAACCAGGCCTGGCTGAGGGTCGAGAGGGCCAGCAACAGCGGATAGAACAGGGCCAGCAAGGCGAGGCTCGGGATCGTCTGCACCAGGCTGGCGAGGAACAGGGCCGGCCAGCGCACCGCCCGGTTGCGGCTGGCGGCAACCGCCAGCGGCAGGCTGATCGCCAAGCCCAGGACAAGGGCGCAGAGGCTCAGGAGGACATGCTGGGAGAGATACTCGGGCAGCAGGCGCCAGGCCGCGGCGACGCGGTCATTCATGGCGATCGCCGCCTCGCGCCAGGACCTCGACCGCCTGGGCCTGGCGACGCGGCGTATCCATCAACGCTCGGACGGCCGGCTCCTGCCGCTCGCCAAGCAGCGCGGCGGGCGTGTCGTCGGCGATGATATGGCCGGCGTCCATGACGACGATGCGGTCGGCCAGCAGCAGGGCCTCGGTGACATCATGGGTCACCAGCACCGTGGTCAGGCCGAGCTGGTCATGCAGGGCCCGGTAGTCGCGCCCCAAGCTCTCACGGACGATGGGATCGAGCGCCCCGAAGGGCTCGTCCATCAACATCACCTTGGGCTCTGCCGCCAGGGCCCGGGCCAGGCCCACCCTTTGCCGCTGGCCGCCGGAGAGCTCGGCCGGCATGCGTCCGCTGGCGTCGGCCGGCAGGGCGGTGAGTGATAGCAGCTCGGCGATGCGCGCCGCCGTGCGCTCCTTCGGCCACTGCGCCAGGGACGGGCCGACGGCAACGTTCTCGGCCACCGTCATGTGCGGGAAGAGACCGATCTCCTGAAAGACGTAGCCGATCCGCCGCCGGCGCAGGTGGACCGGCTCCTCGTCCGCCGCCCGCCCAGCCACACGCACACCGCCTGAATCGGGTTCGACGAGTCCGTTGATCATTTTGAGGGTCGTGGTCTTGCCGGCGCCCGAGCCGCCCAGCAGGGCGACGAAGGTCCCGGCCTCGATCGAGAGGGTCAGGGGACCGACGGAGGGTCCGCCCGTCCACGCCTTGCGGACCCCATCGAGTTCGATCATCGCCCGGTCCATCGACGGCGACGATAGCATGCGCCCATGGCGCGCAAGCCAATGCTTATTCGAACACCGAAAGCAGTTCGGTCTTGTCCCTGCGCATCTTCTGGATCGCGAAGGTCGCCATGATAGCGGTCAGCATGAGGAACATGACACCAACGCTCAGCAGAAGAAGCGCCGCCTCGATAATCCAGGTCGAGCCCAGGGACCGGTCGAGGATCCGGCCGGCAATCAGGCTGGTGATCTGAAGTAGGAAATCGAACGCCTATAAAGACAACAGGATCGCGGCAATCGGGCTGGAAAAACGCACCATGCACCAGGCGATCAGTGAAAGGACGCCGTCTCCGGGGCCCCGGTGCGCGACCGGGGTTCGGTTACGATCTCGCGAGAAGGCGGACGATCCGGCAATCGCGCCAGGCCCCAGCCCCGCGGCTCAGGCTCTGCGGGTCTCGGCGGCGCGGCCGACGCCGAGGGCCGAGAGGGCGGCGCGGGCGATGCTGTCGGCATCGAGGCCGGCCTGGACGTACATCGCCTCGGGCTTGTCGTGATCCTGGAAGATGTCTGGCAGGGTCAGGGTGCGAACCTTAAGACCGCGGTCGAGCGCGCCCCGTTCGGCCAGGGCCTGCAACACAAAGGCGCCGAAGCCGCCCTGCGCGCCCTCTTCCACCGTCACCAGCACCTCATGCTCGCGAACGAGCCGCAGGATCAGGTCCAGATCGAGCGGCTTGGCGAATCGGGCATCTGCTACGGTGGCCGAGAAGCCGTGAGCGGCGAGGATCTCGGCCGCCTTGAGGCTATCGGCCAGGCGCGTGCCGAGCGAGAGGATGGCCGCCGCGGTTCCTTCGCGGACGACGCGGCCACGGCCGATCTCCAGGGGCTCGGCAAGATCGGGAATGGCGATGCCGACGCCCTCGCCGCGCGGATAGCGCAGTGCGCTCGGCCGATCGTCGATGGCGACGGCGGTCGAGACCATGTGGGCTAACTCCGCTTCGTCGGCGGCGGCCATGAGCACGAAACCCGGCAACTGTCCGAGATAACCGATGTCGAAGCTGCCGGCGTGGGTCGGACCGTCGGCTCCGACCAGACCAGCCCGGTCCATGGCGAAGCGCACCGGCAGGCGCTGGATGGCCACGTCGTGCACCACCTGGTCGTAGCCGCGCTGGAGAAAGGTCGAATAGATGGCCGCGAACGGCTTCATGCCGTCGGCGGCGAGACCGGCGGCGAAGGTCACGGCGTGCTGTTCGGCGATGCCGACGTCGAACATCCGGGTCGGGAACACCTTGGCGAACATGTCCAGGCTGGTCCCCGAGGGCATGGCCGCGGTGATGGCGACGATTTTGTCGTCGCGCTCGGCGTGCTTGATCAGCTCGGCGGCGAACACCTTCTGATACTGCGGCGCATTGGACTGGCTCTTCACCTGGGCGCCGGTGATGACGTCGAACTTCTGGACCCCGTGGTACTTGTCGGCTGCGTTCTCGGCCGGCTTGTAGCCGTGACCCTTCTGCGTCACCACGTGAACCAGGACGGGTTTGTCCTTGATTCCACGGGCATTCTTCAGGACGGGGACGAGGTGCTCGAGGTTGTGACCGTCGATCGGACCGACGTAGTAGAAGCCGAGTTCCTCAAAGAAAGTGCCGCCTGTGGCCATGCCGCGGGCGTATTCCTCGGCCTTGCGGGCCATGTCGCGGAACGGTCGCGGGAAATGGCTGGCGACACCTTTGCCGATCCGGCGCAGGTTCTGGTAGGTCCCGCCGGAGACGAGGGCAGCCAGATAGGCGCTCATCCCGCCGACGGGTGGGGCGATGGACATGTCGTTGTCATTGAGGATGACGATCAGCCGCTTGGTGCTCTCGGCAGCGTTGTTCATGCCCTCGTAGGCCATGCCCGCGCTCATCGAGCCATCGCCAATCACCGCGATGACATTATTGTCGTCGCCGCGCAGATCGCGGCCGACACAGAAGCCGAGGGCGGCCGAGATCGAGGTCGCCGCGTGGGCGGCGCCGAACGGGTCGTATCGGCTCTCGGCCCGCTTGGTGAAGCCGGAAAGACCGCCGCCCGTGCGCAAGGTGCGGATCCGATCGCGTCGGCCCGTGAGGATCTTGTGAGGATAGGCCTGGTGGCCAACGTCCCAGATGAGCACGTCGCGCGGCGTGTCGAACACGTGGTGCAGGGCCACGGTCAATTCGACGACGCCAAGCCCCGCGCCCAGGTGTCCGCCGGTCTTGGAGACCGCGTCGATGGTTTCGGTGCGCAGCTCGTCAGCGAGCTGCTTCAGTTCACGGACGTTGTAACCACGGAGGTCGGCGGGTTCGTTGACGGTGTCAAGCAACGGGGTGGGAAGTGCCATGGGCTACTCGGATCCATCAATTTGCTCCCCGTCCCCCGGGAGACCTTGACCGATTCCGCTCTAACACGAAAACGGAACCAGCCGCCAACCACTGCAGAGCTTCAGGACCGGCGCGCCAGGACGAAGTCTACAGCGTCGGCAAGGATTCGGCCCCTGGGCCCAAACGTATCTAGGTGCGTCTTAGTCTGAACGGTGAGGAGCTTCACCCGTTCCTTGGCCGCTTCGACGCCCAGCAGGGTGACGTAGTTGGTTTTCCCCCGATCGGCGTCCTTGTGGGAGGCCTTGCCCATGGCCTCGGCATCGCCCTCGGCGTCGAGAACGTCATCGACGATCTGATAGGCCAGGCCGATGTCGCGGCCAAATCCGGTGAGTGCAGCGCGCTCCTGCGGCGTGGCCTTGGCCATGGCCAGCGGCAGCTCGAAAGCGCAGGCGATCAGCGCGCCGGTCTTCATCCGTTGCATTCTTGCAACGGCGCCCAAATCATCGCGGACACCGAGGAGATCGATCATCTGGCCGCCGGCCATGCCCTTGGCGCCCGAGGCGACGGCCAATCTCCGAATCAGCTCGGCCCGCACCGAGCCGTCCGGGTGGGTCTCGACGTCCGCCAGGATCTCGAAGGCCGAGGTTTGCAGGGCGTCGCCGACCAGCACGGCGGTGGCCTCGTCATAGGCCTTGTGCACGGTCGGCCGGCCGCGGCGCAGATCGTCATCGTCCATGCACGGCAGGTCGTCGTGGACGAGACTGTAGGTATGGATCAGCTCGAGAGCGCAGGCGGCGCGCAGCAGCGAGCGCTCTGGCAGATCAAAGAGCCGTCCGGTCTCAATGACGAAGAATGGCCTGAGGCGCTTGCCGGGGCCGAGCGCGGCGTAGCGCATCGCCTCCGTGAGCCGCGCTTCGGGGCCCTCCGCCCTCGGCAGGAGTTCGTCCAGGGCGACGGTGACAAGATCAGCCGCCTCGGAAACCCGGCGGTTAAGCGCGGCCGCGCTCACGTGAAGCTCGCCGGCTCGACGCCTTCCGCGCCAGTGGGACCGACCAGGATCTTCTCGACGCGCATCTGGGCTTCCTTGAGCTTGGCCTCGCAGTGGGCCTTGAGCTTCGCGCCACGATCGTAGTCATCGATCGACTTTTCCAGGTCAGCCTTACCCGACTCCAACTCGGCGACGATCCGCTCGAGTTCGGCGAGCGCCGCCTCGAAGGACATTTTGGAGATATCGACGTTGTCGGTCATCTGAAGCGACGCCACTAAACTAGGCCGAAGGGCCCGGCAACGCGCTTCATGCCCATGCCAAAAAAGCGCCGCCGACCCGCGAGGGTCGACGGCCCGAATCCTTGGTTGAAAAAAGCGCCGCCGACCCTCGCGGGTCGACGGCGCAGGCGGCGCACAAATCTGGGAGGCGAACAAATCCTGGTAGGTCCGCGCCGCGTCTTCCCCCCGGTAGGCCGCGGACCCTAAGGACTTCAACGCGCCGATTCGTTGCTGGCGGCGTGAAAGCGGGCGGAACCTGTGGCGAAATAGCGCGCAGGCGAAGCTGGTGAGAGCGGGCGCTAACGGGCATAAGCGGGCGCCGTACAAGCTGAGCCGGTAAATGAACGCCCCAGACCGCCCGACAGGGCGCCTCGAATCCTGGAAAGCGGTCGCCGCCTACTTCGGACGCGACGAGCGCACGGTGCGGCGGTGGGAAGCTGAACGTGGCTTGCCGATCCGCCGTCTGCCGGGCGGCGGCCGCAGCCGGGTCTTCGCAGACATTTCCGAGATCGAAGCCTGGCGACGGGGCGGCGGGGCCGACGAGGCCGCCAAGCCCGTCAGGACGCCGAAAATCGTCAAGCGATGGCTGTATCTGGGGGTGGTCGCCGCCGCGACGGCCGCCGCGATCGCCATCGGCGGCCTGTGGCTGGGCCTTGGATTCAAGGCGCCGCTCGGGCCGCCGCCAATCGCCGCCCAGAGATTCTATGTCGAGGGCGAGGAGGCCTGGGCCCAGCGCTCACCGACCAGCCTCAACCAGGCGCTGGACGATTTCAACGCCGCCACGCGCATCGATCCTGACTATGCCGAGGCCTGGGTGGGCGTGGCCAAGACCTATGACCTGATCCGCGAATATACCCTGGTGCCGGACGCCCAGGCCTTCCAGCTGGCCAAAGACGCGGCGCAGCGCGCGCTCAAGCTCAATGACCGTCTGGCGGAGGCCCACACCGCCTTGGGCTTCGCCGACTATTGGGGCTACTGGGACGCGGTCACCGCGCGCCGCGAGCTCCAGCGCGGGATTGAGCTGGACCCCAAATCCCCGCTGGCGCACCACTGGTACGCGACGTTCCTCCCCTCTCAGGGCGACACCGCCGGCGCCCTTCGTGAGATCGCCCGGGCGCGGAAGCTCGAACCGAACTCACGCGCGATCCGCGCCGACCAGGGCGAACTGTTGATCCAGGCCGGCCGCGTCGACGAGGGACTGGCGGCCCTGCGCACGGCCGAGGCGGCCGATCCCAGCTTCCGGTCTCCCCATTCCTATCTCGCGAACTATTATTTTCTCCATGGGCCGGAGACCGATTACATCCGGGAATGCGACACCCTGGCGAGCGTCATCCACGACGCCACCGGCAAGGCCGTATGCGACGTGGCCCGTCGAGGACTCGCTGCGGGCGGGCGGCGTGGAATGCTCGAAGCCCTGCTGGCCGATCGGCTGGATCAGTTCCGCGTCGGCGGGGCGACGGCCGGTTCGGCGGCCGGGCTCTATAGTCTGCTCGGCGACAAGGAGCGGGCGCTTGCCCTCCTGCGCCAAGGCCTGAACCGGCACGATGGCGACCTGCTCGGCTTGCGCGCCGACGGGAGGTTCGCCTCCTTGCGAAGCGATCCCGAGTTCCAGGCAATCCTGCGCGAGATGAAACCCCTCTAAGGAGGGCGTCAGCTTCGCTTCTCCAATCGGTGCGCCGTCCAATAGCGCGGAAACCAGCGGTACCCTCCGTTGTCTGTAACCCGCCAGCCGCGACGCTTCAGCACGCGCTCTATCATGGCGTTGAAGAAACCATGCGCCAGCACCAGTACATCGCCGCCGGAGGCCATGCCTTCGAGGCGCGCAGCCACCGCCACCGCCCGCCGCTCGGCCTGACGGCGCGACTCCTCTTCGCCGTGAAGGTTGAACCACCACCAGGTGAAGCGCGAGACGAACCCCCAGACGATCGGCGGCATGCGCAACCATCCAGGCGATGCCGGTGGCGGCAGCGGCGCCTCGATGAGTTCGGCGTCGGTAAGATAGGCTCTTGCCTCGCAGACCATCTCGGCGCTCTCGATCGAACGATTGCGGGTCGAGGCGACGACGACGCTGGCCCCGCGGGCCAGTGCCTTCAGGGCGTCCGGTGCGATCTGGTCTGGACGAAGGCCGAGGACTTCATACTCGCCCCACCAGCGCCGGTAGTCTCTGGCTGAGAGCATGACCTTGCGCGACAGGGCCGGCCGGCCGTGCCGGGCGAGGATGATCGCCCCTGTGCTTGCCGCCGTTTTCGCCTCCTGGACCAAGGCTCAGGCGTCCGCCAGGGCGCTGGCGTGCGCCGCCGCCGAGCGGCCCAGGCCCTCGAGGTCGTAGCCGCCCTCCAGACTGGAAACGATGCGGCCGTCGCAGCGGGCGTTGGCGATATCGACGAGGGCCCTCGTGGCCCAGGCGAAGTCCTCCGCCTCCAGCGACTGCTCGGCCAAGGGATCGCGGGCATGGGCATCGAATCCGGCCGAAACCAGGATCAGGTCCGGCGAGAAGGCGTCGACGCGAGCGGCGAGGCCTTCGAAGGCCTTGCGCCAGGCCTCGCGCGGAGCGCCCGGCGGCACCGTGGCGTTGGCGATGTTACCGACGCCCGTCTCGCTGGCCCGGCCCGTGCCCGGATAACAGGGGCTCTGATGAACCGAGGCGAAGAAGACCGTCGGATCCGCCTGGAATACGTCCTGGGTGCCGTTGCCGTGGTGGACGTCAAAATCGGCGATGGCGATCCGCGCAAGGCCCGCGGCCTGGGCCGCCCTGGCCGCCACGGCGACATTGGAGAACAGACAGAAGCCCATGGCGGTCGCCGGGCCCGCGTGATGGCCGGGCGGGCGAACGGCGCAAAAGGCCCGCTTCGCCTCGCCGCCAGCGACCGCCCGGGCGGCGGCGCTCACCGCGCCGGCGGCCCTCAGCGCCGCCGTCCAGGAGCCGGCCGAGACCTGGGTGTCTGGATCGGCGTAGGCAACGCCCTCGGAAGGAATGAGCTTTTCAACCGCAGAAACGAAGCCCTGGTCGTGCACCCTGGCGAGGTCGGCCGGATCGGCCAGGGGCGCGTCGCGGCGGTCCAGCGTCAGGCCGACGCATGCATCCAAGGCGCCCAGCACGGCCGCCAGCCGCTCGGGCCGCTCGGGATGCGAGGCCCTCGGCCGGTGCAGGGCCATGTCCGGATGGCTATAGAGGACGAGGTCCATCGCCCGTCCATAACCTCGGAGTCGTTTCGCCGCCATGACCAAGACCACAATCGGGACCGAGATCCGCCGCGCCGGCGCCGCAGACGCCGCCACTGTCGCGAGATTGGGCGCCGATACCTTCGCCGCCGCATTCGGCCATATGTACCCCCAGGAGGATCTCGCCGCCTTCCTCGCCGAGGCTCACGATGAGGACAAGGTGGCGGCCGAGATCGCGGATCCGGATCTGGGCGTCTGGCTTGCCGAGCGCGGCGGCCGCGCGGTGGGCTATGCAGTCGCGGGCCCTTGCGGCCTTCCCCATCCCGAGGCCGCGCCCGACGCGGGCGAACTGAAACGGATCTATGTCGAACCCGGCCTGCAGGGAGAGGGCGTCGGCCAGGCCCTGTTCGAGACCGCGCTGGCCTGGTTGGAGCAAGACGGTCCGCGCCGGCTGTGGCTCAGCGTGTGGTCGGGAAATCACGGGGCGCAGCGGTTCTATGAGCGGCAGGGTTTCGCCAAGGTCGGCGAATATCAGTTCCGCGTCGGCGCCACCTTGGACGAAGAGTTCATCCTGAGTCGAGGATAGCTTGAACGGCGCGTCAAAGACGCCCGGTCTCACCCGACGCTGACGCCCCCACAAGCTTCCAGCGGCAGGGCACTGGACAGGCGGCTTCGGCGCCCCCATCCTCCCATCTCAAACGTTTGTTCGGGACAGGCCATGTTCCTCGAATTCTTCAATGAACTTCGCGCCGCCAAGGTGCCGGTGACGCTGAAGGAATACCTCATGCTCATGGAGGGCATGGACAAGTCGGTGATCGACCGGCGGGTCGAGGATTTCTATTACCTGTCGCGCGCAGTGCTGGTGAAGGACGAGAAGCATCTCGACCGTTTCGACGTGGTCTTCGGCCATGTGTTCAAGGGCCTGGAGCTGATCAGCCTCGAGAAGGCCCAGGACATCCCCACCGAGTGGCTCAAGCGCCTCACCGAAAGCTTCCTCAGCGAGGAGGAAAGAGCCCAGATCGAAGCCATGGGCGGTTTCGACAAGTTCATGGAGATGCTACAGGAGCGGATGCGCCGCGGTATGGGCGATGGCGACGAGGAAGGCGACGAGAACGCCCGCGGGAATGGCCGCAACTTCCCGATCGGCGCCGGCGGCTATCATCCTGAGGGCATCCGCATCGGCCAGGACAAGGGCCGCCACGGCCGGGCGATCAAGGTCTGGGACAAGCGCGAGTACAAGAACCTCGACGACCAGGTCGAGCTCGGCACCCGCAACATCAAGATCGCGCTTCGGCGCCTGCGTAAGTTTGCCCGTCAGGGAACGCCCGACGAACTCGACATGAAGGGCACGATCAAGCAGACGGCCAACAAGGGCTACCTCGACCTCGTCATGCAGCCCGAGCGGCGCAACACGATCAAGGTGCTGCTGTTCTTCGACATCGGTGGCTCCATGGACAGCCACATCCGTGTCTGCGAGGAGCTGTTCAGCGCCGCGCGCACAGAATTCAAGACCATGGAATTCTACTACTTCCACAACTGCCTCTACGAGAACGTGTGGAAGGACAATCGCCGGCGCCACACCGAGAAGCTCGACACCCTCGACCTGCTCAACAAATACGGTCGCGACTACAAGGTGATCTTCGTCGGCGACGCGACCATGAGCCCCTATGAGATCACCTATCCGGGCGGCTCGGTGGAACATTGGAACGAGGAGCCGGGCGCCGTTTGGATGGACCGGGCCACCCGCACCTGGGACAATGTGGTGTGGATCAACCCCACGCCGGCCCGGCACTGGGATCACACGCCCTCGATCAACGTCATGCGCGAGCTGGTCCACGAGCGCATGTTCCCCCTGACCATCGAGGGCCTCGACCGGGCCATGCGCGAGCTGGTGCGCTAGCCTCGTAAGGATGGACCCGGACGCGTTCGAGATCCGCCTCGCCGACCTGAACCATCCGCGTATCGCCGCGCTCATTGAGACCCACGCCACGACCGCACGCGCCCAGACCGGTCGCGATAGCGCTCACGCCCTCGATCTCGCCGATCTCAGGAGACCTGAGACGACGGTCTGGGCGGCCTGGCGGCAGAACTCGCCAGTGGGCGTGGCCGCACTGCGCCGTCTCTCGGCAGGTCATGGCGAGGTCAAGTCGATGCATACGGCTCAGGCGGCGAGGCGATCAGGGGCCGGCCGCGTCCTGCTCGGCAACCTGATCGACGTCGCCCGCGATGAGGGTCTGACGCGCCTCAGCCTGGAGACAGGCTCGTGGCCCTATTTTGCGCCCGCCCGGGCGCTCTACGCCTCTAGCGGCTTTGTTGAGTGCGGCCCGTTCGGGGACTACGCCCTGGACCCAAACAGTTTGTTCATGACGCTAGCCTTGAGATGATGGGCGCCCGGCCCGGCCGGAGACGCTCTTTGCATTGATCCGCGCCCGGCCTATCACTGGCTCTCAAACGCGGGTTTTAAACGATACAGATGACAGACGCCCCCGCCCAAGCCGATATCGCCGACGAGCTCCCGCTCGACCCCGAGCGGGAGGCGGCCACGAAGGCCGCCGTCTTCGTCACCGCCGAGCGTCTCTTCGCCCTCAACGGCTTCCAGAACGTCTCGGTGCGAGACATCACCGCCGACGCCGGCGTCAACCTTGCCAGCGTCAACTATCATTTCGGCTCCAAGGACGCGCTGCTGTTCGAGATCTTCCGCCGGCGCACGGCGGAACTCAATCGCGAGCGCGCCCGCATGCTGCATCAGGCCTCCGACCGCCATGGCGGCAAGCCGCCGGTGCGCGAGATCCTAGCGGCCTTGTTCGAACCGCCGCTGCGATGGTCCAATCCGGCTCACGAGCGGCGCATTTCGGTGCAGTTCATCATCCGGGCGCGCAGCGAGGGGACAGAGGCGATGAAGGAGGTGCTGCGCACCGACGTCTCGCACCTGCGCCGCTTCGCCGACGCGTTGATCGGCGCCCTGCCCCATCTGGCCCGCGAGGAGATCTATTGGCGGCTGCATTTCGCGCTCGGCATGATCCACAACAACCGCTTCGCCGAGTTCGATCGTCTGCACGCGCTCTCGGACGGCCTGACCCGCGAAAGTGATGTCGACGCGCTTCTGAAGCGGATGATCGATTTCGCAGAGGCAGGATTTCTGGCCTGACCGGAGCTTGCCCGCAGGCCTGCATGGGGAGACCGAATGTTCAGCTTGAAGACTGCCGCTCTGGCGGTTTTGACCGCCGTCGCAACGAGCGGTGTCGCTCAGGCGGCGATCCCAGCCCATCCCCAGGCCGACGCCGAGGCCCTGGACCTGGCCGAGAAGGCGATCGCCCTGCGCTCGGTGCGCGGGCCGGATAACAAGACGCCGGAGGTCGCCCAGCTCTACAAGGCGGCGCTCGTCGCCGGCGGCTTCGCCGATGCGGATGTCACCATCACGCCGGTGGATGACACGGCCTATCTCATCGCCCGCTGGCCGGGCTCCGATCCCACGCTCAAGCCGTTCGTCATCTCCGGCCACATGGACGTGGTCCAGGCCAATCCCGCCGACTGGCAGCGCAATCCGTTCAAGCCGGTGGTCGAGAATGGCTACCTGTTCGGCCGCGGCGCCTCGGACATGAAGACCGATGGGACCCTGGCCATCGCAGCGCTCAGCGAACTCCGGCGCGAAGGCTACAGGCCGCGCCGCACGATCATCATCGAGTTCAGCGGCGATGAAGAGACGACGATGAAGACGAGCGCGATCATTGCCGATCGGCTGAAGGACTCCGAGCTTGTGCTCAATATCGATGGTGGCGGCGGCGTCCTCGCTGAAGCGACCAACAAGCCGGAGTATTTCAGCTGGCAGGGCGCCGAGAAGACCTACGCGGACTTCAAGATGACGCTCACCAATCCCGGCGGTCACTCGTCCGAACCGAGGGCGGTCAACGCCATCAACGAGCTTTCCGCGGCGCTGGTCCGTATCGGCGACTACCATTTCAAGCCGGAACTCAGCGAACTCACACACGCCTCGCTGGTCAACGAGGCGAAGTACGAAGATCCGACAATCGGCGCGGCCATGCGCGCCTTCGCCGCCGATCCCACAAACCAGGCGGCCATCGACACGCTTCGGGCCGATCCGGCCACCATCGGGCGCATCGGCACCACCTGTGTGGCGACCATGGTCGATGGTGGCCATGCCCTCAACGCCTTGCCACAGCGGGCGACGGCCAACATCAACTGCCGGATCTTTCCGGGTCACCCGCCGGCCGAGATCATGGCCGAGCTCGAACGCGTGGCGGGCGATCCGGCGATCAAGTTCGAGGATGTCACCGTAGGCTCGGTGGCTACCGACGCCTCGCCGATGCGGCCCGATTTCGTCGCCGCGGTCGACAAGGCCATGACCGCCGTCTACCCGGGCGTGCCGGTGTTTCCCTCGATGTCATCGGGCGCCAGCGACAGCATGTGGTTCCGGCACGACGGCGTGCCGAGCTATAGCGCGAGCCCTGTGTTCATGAAGAACTCGGACGACTTCGCTCACGGGCTCAACGAACGCATACCCGTGGCGACCATCGACCCGTCGATCAGCTACTACTTGGTGCTGATCCCGGAACTGACCCGCTAGCGAAGGATGGGTCCGGTTTAAGGGCGGGCGCGCGCCGCGGCGATGCGGGTCTCGGCGATGGCCACGGCCACCTCCTGAGGCGTGCGCCGCTCCGCCTCGGCCCGATCGAGCACTTCACCGAGCGTTTCCATCAGGCGGTCTAGTTTGCCAGCCACCCAAGCCGGATCGAAGGCTTCGCCCAGGCGCAGGGCCCTGATCTCGCCAGCGACGTTTATGATGCCGCCGCCGTTGATCACGAAGTCCGGCGCATAGAGCACGCCGCGGGACTCGAGCAGCGACCCGGCGTCGGGATCGCCCAGCTGATTGTTGGCCCCGCCGGCGACCACCCTGGCCTTCAGCCGGCCGATCGTCTCGCGGGTGATCGCCCCGCCCATGGCGCAGGGGGCGAAGACGTCCGCCTCGACGTCGAAGATCTCATTCGGAGCGACGATCTGCGCGCCGGTGCGAGCCGCCACCGCCTCCAGCGCCGCCTCGTCCATGTCGGTGACGGTGAGCCTGGCGCCGGCGCCGGCCAGTTTGTCGGCAAGCCACGCGCCCACGTGGCCGACTCCCTGGATGGCCACGGCGATCCCATCGAGGTCGCGGCCGAGCGCGCGCCGCACGCAAAGTTCGATGCCGCGCTTGACGCCCTCGGCGGTCACCGGTGAGGGATCGCCGGACGCCGCCGGATGGCCTTCAAGACCGGCCACGTATTTGGTCTTGCGGCGGGCGTGGGCGAGGTCGCTCGGCGATACGCCGACGTCTTCGGCCGACCAGTAGCGCCCGCCGAGCTGTTTCACCGCTCCGCCGAAGGCCTCGAACAGCGGCCCGGACTTGACGGTCCGGGGATCGCCCAGAATCACCGCCTTGCCGCCGCCCAAATCGAGGTCGGCCACCGCGTTCTTGTGCGACATGGCCCGTGACAGGCGCAGCGCGTCGTCGATGGCCGCCTGGTCGTCGGGATAGGCGAACATCCGGCAACCCCCGGCCGCCGGGCCGCGGGCGGTGGAGTGGATGGCGATGATCGCCTTGAGGCCGCTCGCGTGGTCATTGAAGAAATGCACGGCCTCGTGATTCTCGAAGGCCGGGGAGTCAAAAAGGCTCATGGGGAGCGGAATCCGGGCGAGTACAAGGATGGGTGGGCCCCCGTCCGGGGACGGGCGCCCCTCTACGCCGGGGGCGGCGCGGCCACAACCCCGGCCGGCCTGGCGCTCGGCGGCGGAATGGGCGGCGCGCCCGACGGCAGGGGCGCCGACGGATCGCGGATGTAGGCGGCGACGTCGGCCCACACCCTTTTGGCCTGAAGATCGCGCAGCAGCAGGTGCCAGCCGTCGGCATAATAGGCGGTGCGGTCGCCGGCGGGCAGGCGCGCGGCCGCCTCGAACGCCGCGCGCTTTGGGATGATCTCGTCGTGCGCGCCGTAGAGGTAGAGCGTTGACGTCTTCAGCTCGCTCGTCTCGCGCCAGGCCCGGTCCATGGTCTCGACCAGGCCGTAGAGGGCGTCCGAGCGCGCGCCCCACAGCATCAGCGGGTCGCGGCCCATGGCGTAGAGCTCTTCCTTGTTGTCGCTGGCCCAGATCTTCTTCGTCACCCAGCTCGGTGGCTTCACCACGCCGTCCGGGTCGAAGTGATCAGCCACCCACAGGGCGATGCGGTAGCTCACCGGCTGGGTCGACCAGCCCCATACCGCCGGCGACAGGAGGATGAGGCGGTCGGCCGCCGGCGGGTCGGCCGATGCGAATGCCTCGACGGCGACCGCTCCGCCGAGGCTTTCGCCGGCTACAGCGATCGTGGCGCCGGGGTACTTGGCCCTGGCCAGGGCGACGATGGTGCGAAGATCCTCCACCGACAGCTCTTCCGGCGACCACACCCCGCGCTGCGGCGAGCGGCCGAAGCCGCGCTGGTCGTAAGCAAGCGTCGTGATCCCATGCTCTGCCCACCAGGGCGCGGCGAGGTGGAAGGCGTTGGCGTAGTCGTCCATGCCGTGGACGCCGACGATCACCGCCCACGGCGCCCCATCCTTCGCGTCCCATTCGGTAAGGCCGAGCCTCGCGCCGTCGAAAGAGACGAATGCATGAGCCTGCGGCTCCAGGCGCGGGCCGGTAAAGCCGGCCGCCGGCCGCTCGGCCGTCTGCAGCGTCGGGGCGCAGGCGGCGAGCGCGAGAGTCGCGGCCGTCGCCAGAACCAAGCCCAACCGTCTCATGCCGCCAGCAGCTCCGCCACCCGCGTCTGAAGCCAGGGCGTCGCCTCCGCTTCGAACCAGGGATTGCGTCTCAGCCAGGCGATATTGCGCCACGACGGATGCGGGGCGACGAGGATGTCCGGCAGCCAGTCGCGCCAGCGGCGCACGGTCTCGCTCATCGAGGCTTCTGCGCCTAGCGCCCAGGCCTGAGCGGGCCGGCCGACCAGCAGGGTCAGCTCCACACGCGGCAGCGCTGCCAGCAGGCGGCGCCGCCATAGCGCCGCGCACCTGGCCGGCGGCGGCAGGTCGCCACCGCCGCTGGCCGTCCCCGGATAGCAGAAGGCCATGGCCGCCACGCCGATCGACGGATGGTCGTAGAACGTTGTCCGGTCGATCCCCATCCACTGCCTCAGGCGATCGCCGCTCGGATCGTCGAACGGCAGGCCGCTCTCGTGCACCCGACGTCCGGGCGCCTGGCCGCAGATCAGGATCCGCGTCTCGCTCCGCACACGGACGACTGGCCTCGGCTCATGGTCGAAATCTTCCTGGCAGGCGCGGCAGCCACCAATCTCCGCCAGCAGGCCCCCCAGCGGTTCGGGCCCAGTCATGCAATGAAGACTTTCATCGTGCGAAGAACTGCTTCTCCTGGGCGATGATCGGCGCGAACGAGGGCCTGGCGAGGATCGTATCGATGTATGCCGCGGTCTTGGGGTGCTTGTCGGCGTCGATCACGATGCCGCAGTGGGCGAGGTTCACGAACGGGCTGGCGACGGCGAGGTCGGCCACCGTCAGACGGTCCTCCACCAGGAAGCCGGAGTCCGGAATGGTGCGCTCTAGATAGTTCATCAGCGGCGGGACCCCGTCTCTTTCCGCCGTTTCGGCCGCCGCCAGGTCGCCCGGCCGACCGAGGAACATCGGCGAGACCACGCGGTTGAAGAACACCGCGCCCGCCTGGGCAATCAGGATGGTGTCGGCGAACTCCTCGTACCAGATGGTCCGGGCCCTCGCCCTTGGCTCGGCCGGCAGCAGCGGCGGCTCGGAATGCTTGGCCTCTAGATAGGTGATGATCGCCGTCGAGTCGGAGATGGTGAAGTCTCCGTCGCGAAAGCCCGGCATCTTGCCGAACGGGCTCGCCTCGCGGAAATCCGAATCCGGATCCTGCAGCCGGATGGGCTTCAGTTCGGCCTGCAGGCCCTTTTCGGTGATGTAGGCCAGTGTCTTGCGGACAAAGGGCGAGAGCGAGGAACCGTAGACGATCATGTGCGCATTTCCTGCAAACTGGGGCGATCGTCCTCTAGCCCAATCGGGCGTCAGGACGAAGCGCCGAGACCGGCCAGGCGGACGACCAGCCAGATGACCGCGCCGCCGCCCAAGGTGGCGAGGGTGGTCCAAGCCCTCGGATGGCGGGCATGACTGGCCGGCGCAAGATCGCTAGCGCCCAGGCACAGGAAGGCTCCGGCGAAGGTCGCCAGGATGAGGGCCAAGGTTGTCTTGGGAACCGTGATGAACCGGCTCAACAGGATGCCGATCAGCGGAGCGGCGGCGTCCGCCGTCAGCCAGCGCCGAGCCCAAGCCCGCCCGGCGCCGCCCGCCAGGCTGACGTTGACGGTGTTGATCCCGTCGCAAAGATCATGCGCGAGAACGGCCAGGGTGACCACCGCCGCCGCCGCCGCCGACACCTGGAAAGAGAGGCCGATGGCCAGACCGTCCATCAGGCTGTGCAGGGTGAGTCCGCCGGCCGCGAGATGACCGGTGCGCCCGACGCCGCCGCCCACGGCCCGGGTCGCCGCCAGATAGACCAGGAAGCCGGCCCCGACCATGGCCGTGGCGCCCGACGCCGGCGCGCCGAGTTCCATGGACTCCGGGAGCAGGTCGAAGAGAGCGACACCGATCACGGCCCCGGCGCTGAAGCCGAGGATCAGATGGATGCGACTCGACAGGCGCAGAGCGAGGAGACCGCCGGCCGCGGTAGACGCGCCGGTGAGGATGCCCAGCAGAACGAGGATCAGATCGGGACGACCGAAAGTCATTCCTACCGTCTAGTCAGTTCCGCGCCGGTTTAGAAATCCTTGGTGACACCGACGAAAAAGCCGCGCCGCGGTCCAAACTGCGGAGCGAACACCCCGACCCCGGTGCCATCGCGCAGTTCGATAATCCTGTCGGCGACGTTGATCACGTCCATCCGCACGGTGAGCGGCCCGCCCGGCGTGTTGTCGAAACGGTGCGAGACCGTGAGGTTGACCTGCACATAGCTCGGCAGCTCCTGGCCGTTGGGAATCACCATTCCGTCGGGCAGGGTCAGGTCGGCGCGCAGGCCGCTACCGTAGAGCATGTCGGCGCCAAGGCGCGTCCCCCGCCATTCGTAGGAGGCGCCGGCCGAGGCCGTGTAGCTGGCGCTGTGGTCGAGATCGATGAAGTGGTTCGAGATGTAGGCGAGGTCGTCGGCATCGAAGTTGAACTGGCTGGAGACGATGTCCTCGCCCTTGGCGCTCTGGGCGGCGAAGTTGGCGTAGGCGCTGAAGGGCCCGTGGGTGTATGAGGCCGTGAACTCGACACCATACTGCCGGCCTCGGGCATAATTGAACGGCGTCAAAATGACCGGGGCGCCGAACTGACCCTCGTCCACAAGGTTCTTGTCCTGCTTGTAGTAGGTGTCGAGCCCCAGGGTCACGGCGCGACCCAACAGAGCCTGGCGGACGCCGACGTCGAAATAATTGGCCCGCTCCGCGAACGGGGTCGTGTCGAGCGTGACTGACGGCGCGGCCGTGGTGTTGGCGAACCTGGAGACCGTTTCCGATCCCACCAGCTCGAACGGCGGCGGCGAGAAGTAGCGCGCATAGCCCGCGTGCACCGTGGTGTTCTCGAACGGCAGCCAGACGGCGTTGATCCGCGGGCTCAGCTGGTTCTCGTCGCGGAAGCCGTCGAACTGGTCGAAACGCAGGCCGTAGTTCAGTGTCAGGTTGGACCGGATCTTCCACTCGTCCTGGACATAGACGCTGAGGGTCACTGCCGTCTTGGCGGAGTCGTCGATGATCGTCTGGGGTATGCCAGTGGGGGAGACCTCACTGCCTGTCGCGTCGAGCGCGATGACCTGCGAGGCGGTGTCGCTGAGCGAGCGGTCGACCTCCCCGATCAGGCCGGCGCGGATCGTGTGGGCCGGCCCCACCTGGTAGGAGGCCTCCGCCTGCACGCCGCCGGCGGTGTCGCTCTTCTGGGCCGCCTGTGCGATGCCATTGAAAAGCAGGTCGCCGAGAACGTCCGGCACGAACGTCAGCGTCGAATAGCGCGTGAACAGCGACAGCTGGCCTGTGAATGCGCCGGCCGTGTGCAGCAGGCTGACGACTCCGTAGTAGGTGATCTCCTTCTGACTCTCGTTAATCAACGCGCTGGGAAAGGTCGTCTGGCCATCCACCACGAGCGGCTGATCGCCGTTCGGACCGAACATCAACGACGGCTCGAGATTCCGCTGGTTTGGGATCTGGAACCGCTGATTGGACACCCCGACGATGGCCGATAACCGGTCGTCCGGATCCAGGATGTCCTCGAGGTAGGCGAAGCCCTGGTATTGGTCGGTTTTGTCGTGAAGCGGGTTCGATGTCCCGTCTGGCGACTCGATTCCGAGCGCATCGTGCAGATAACTCAGCGTGCCGAACCAGCTGAAATTACCCGAGCTGCCGCGCCAGAGGACGCTTGGCTCGATCTCGTCGTGGCTTCCGCCGTAGATCGACACCTCGCCGCCGTTCTGGGCCACGCCGCTCTGGGTGGTGATGTCGATGATCCCGGCGGTGCGCAGGCCGTACTCGGCGGGCAGCGCGCCGGTGATCAGCTCCACCTTGTCGGCAAGCCTCGGGTTGAGCGCCTGGCTGAACACCGACAAACCCTCGGGCAGGATGATCCCGTTCAATCGATACTGCAGGCCATTGTGTTCGCCGCGGACGTGGATCTGGCCATAGGAGTCCTGGGCCACGCCCGGCGATTGCAGGACCACTTGGTTCATCGCCGTGTTGGAGCCGCCAGGCAGAAGGCTGATCTGCTCCTTACTGATGCTGTAGACCGAGGCGCCCACCTGCGGCTGGATCTGGTCGCGGGCGGTGTCGAGGCGCTGCGCCGTCACCACGATTTCCGAGACAGTCTTGCCGCTGGGCGGGCGCTTCAGTGGCTCCGCCGATGGGGGAGTCGGGTTCGCCTGGGCCAGGGCGCCGGGCGCGCAAAGCACAAGAGCGAGCGCGGTCGACGCAGCGATGGCGTCGCCGATTTTGAACGATGACATGGAAGTCTCCACAGAGACCCGGGCGTCGAACGACCGGGCCTGACCCAATTGCGCCGCCAGCGACCGTCGCGCGCGGCGGTCACTGACGCTCGAAAATGCGGGTCAGAACTGTGGAGGAGCTCGGCTTTGCCAGCTGAAGCCGGCGGCGCCGACGGCGAGACCGACGACGATTGGCGGCGGGACAGCCACCTCCGCCCCCACGACCGGCAATAAGACTGCGATGGGCGCCGCGCCGACGAAGGCGCCGGCGGCGGCGACGGCCTGGCAGAAGGGGCAGGCGGTCGCTTCGGGATCGCCAGGTTGGGGACTTTGGATCGCGCTGCCAGCCGGACTGGCGGCCGGCGCAACTGTCTCCCAATGGACGTGGGTCTGGGTGACGTAGGATTGCAGCGCGAAGGCGACCAGCACCGCCCACGTAAGCGCCATCCGCCAGACACCGAGGCGTCCGATCTTCGAGAACTGCGCTGCGGCGTCGCTGGTCAGGCCGCCACCCATGGACTCTGCCTCAGAAGGGTGAAGGCGTACGGTCTGAGTGATGGATCGTCAATCCGAGTTGTGCCTTAGGAGCCGCGCTTCATGGTTTCGCGGGCGATGACGATCTGTTGGATCTGGCTCGAGCCTTCGTAGATCCGGAATATGCGGACGTCGCGGTAGAGCCGCTCGATGCCATGGTCGGCGACATAGCCCGCGCCGCCGAAGATCTGCACCGCCCGGTCGGCTGCGCGCCCGACCATCTCAGAGGCGAAGAGCTTGGCGGCCGCGGCCTCGAGCGTGACGTTGGCGCCGGCGTCCCGCTTGCGGGCTGTCTCGAGCGTGAGGGCTCGGGCAGCCAGGGCCTCGGTCTTGGAGTCGGCGATCATCGCCTGGATCAGCTGGAAGGAAGCGATCGGCTGGCCAAACTGCTTGCGTTCGGCGGCATAGGCGACGGAATCGGCGATCAAGCGCTCGGCCACGCCCACGCATACCGCCGAGATGTGCAGGCGGCCGCGGTCCAGCACCTGCATGGCCACCTTGAAGCCTTCGCCTTCGGGGCCCAGGCGGTTGTCCACCGGCACGCGAACGCCCTCGAAGATGACATCGCAGATGTGCGCCCCCTGCTGGCCCATCTTCTTTTCCGGCTTGCCGACCGTGAGGCCCGGCAGGTCGCGTGGCACGAGAAAGGCCGAGACACCGCCGCCGCCTTTCACCTGGGGATCGGTGCGGGCCATCACCGTGAAGAGGTGTGCGCGGTCGGCGTTGGTGATGAACCGCTTGGAGCCGTCCAGCACATAGCGATCGCCCTCGCGCCGCGCGGTGGTGCGGACGCTGGCGCTGTCGGAGCCGGCTTCCGGTTCGGTCAGGGCGAAGGAGGTGATGATTTCGCCGGACGCTATGCCGGGCAGATATTTCGCCTTCTGGGCCTCGTTCCCGAACATCACCAGGCCCTGGCTGCCGATGCCGACATTGGTGCCGATGGCCGAGCGGAAGGCGGGGCTGGCGTGGCCGAGCTCCATGGCCACCAGGCACTCTTCTTCCATGGAGAGATCGAGGCCGCCGTACGCCTCGGGAATGGAGAGGCCATAGAGGCCCAGCTCGCGCATCTCGGCGAGCACCGCGTCCGGAATGACGTCGGCTTCGGCCACCTGCGCCTCCAACGGTCGCAATCGCTCGGCGACGAAGCGGCGCACCGCCTCCAGGAGTTGATCGCGGGTCTCGGCGTCGAGGGCCATGGAGGTCTCCGGAAAAGCCTTCGCGGCAAGGCGTTGGCCCAAAAGCCTAAGATTGTATATCGGCCTGCGCAAACGCCTCGGAGGCAGGATGGACGACGCTCGCTGGACACCACAGGAGGTCAAGGAAGGCGAGTGGGCCGGCTGGACCCTGTGGAGTCCCGATCCATTTGAACTGCTGGCGGGACCTTTCTACGCCCGGCGCGACGAGACCGGGCGGATGGTCTGCGCCTTTCGCGCCGAGCGGAAGCATATGAACGGTCACGGGGCCATGCACGGCGGCTGCCTGATGACCTTCGCCGACTATGCGGTCTTCTGCATCGGTACGGAGGCCATCCAGGGCGCAGGCTCGGTCACCGCCCAGATGAACTGCGACTTCGTCGATGCGGCTTATGAAGGCGAGCTGGTGGAATGTGTCGGTGACGTCACCAGAGCCGGCGCTTCGCTGGTCTTCATCCGCGGCGAGGTTCGAGCGGCCGGCCGCATAGCCATGACCTTTTCCTGCATCCTCAAGCGGACCAGGCCGCGCACCTAGCGCGTGAAGATCGCGGCCGGCAGCGTGCCGACCACCGCGGCGGTGAGGCAGGTGGCGAGGAATCCGGCCATGCACGCTTTCCACACCATGGCCATCACCTCGCTGCGCCGCTCGGGCACCAGGATCGAATAGCCGGCGACATTGATTCCGACCGAGCCGACATTGGCGAAGCCGCACAGAGCGTAAGTCATCAACATGCGGCTGCGTTCGTCGAGCTGGGTGACGGAGAGTTTGCCCATCTCGATGAAGGCCGTGAATTCGGTGAGCATCAGCTTGGCGCCCAGCAGTGATCCGGCCGTCCGCGCCTCGCCCCAGGGCACGCCGATCGCCCAGGCAAGCGGCGAAAAGATGTAGCCCAGCCCCCGCTCGATGCTCAGCGGCGCTCCGGCGACGGGCCCCACCAATCCCAGCAGGCCGTCAGCCAGCGCTACGAGGGAGACGAAGACGATCAGCGTCGCGCCGATCGCGAGCACGATCTGCAGACCGTCGGTGGTGCCCCGCATCAGGGCGTCGATGGAGCTCTCATAGCTTTTGGAAGCGGCGAGGTTGTAGGCCTCTGGCGTCTCCGCCTGCGGATCGCGCGGCGCCAGGATGCGCGCCAGCATCACGCCGGCCGGGGCCGAAATCAGCGAGGCGGTGAGGACGTGAGCCGTGGCGTTGGGCAGGACCCCGTTGAGGATCGTGGCGTAGGCCACCACCGTCGAGCCGGCGACACAGCTCATGCCCACCGTGATCAGAAGGAACAGCTCCGATCGTGTGAGGTGCGCCAGGTAGTTGCGGATGAAAATCGGCCCCTCGACCTGGCCCATGAAGATGGTCGCCGCTGTGGCCAAGGCCGGCGCGCCTCTTAGACCCATGGCCCGCTCGAAGACGAAGCCGAACCCCTGGATCAGCCACTTCAGAATCTTCCAGTGCCAGAGCAGCGCCGAAAACGCGCAGATGACCACGATCACCGGCAGGACGCGAAAGGCCAGGAGAAACAGGCCGCTGGGATCGGTCACGGGATAGGGCTGACCGCCGCCCCCGGCGAGGAAGCCGAATTCGAATTTCACCCCGGTCTGGGTGGCGTTGGAGAGACCCATGACTCCCGCTTCGGCAAGCCCGAGGATCCCGCGCGTCGCAGGAAGCGAGAACAGGGCCAGCACTAGGAGGCCCTGGGCGATCACCGCCCCGACCGCGAGCTTCCAGGGGAACCGATGCCGGGCTTCCGACAGCGCCCAGCAGAAGCCGATGATCAGGAAAACGCCCAGCAGGCTCTGCGCATTCTGTGGCTGAAACATCCCGCCCCCCGCGGTATTCGACGCCCACGATTAGCAGGACCGATGCCGCCGCACACCCGTGACGATTCCGCTTTTGCACGCCGGTTCCAATCCCTTTAAGGGATCGACGCCGCGGCCATGACCGACATCTTCATCTCTTACGCCCGCTCCACGGAGCGCGAGGCCAGAGCCATCGGCGAGGCCCTGCGCGGCATGGGCTATGGCGTCTGGCGCGACGACGAACTGCCGGCCCATCGCGCATACGCCGACGTGATCGCCGAGAGGCTTGAACTGGCGAAGGCGGTCGTCGTCGTCTGGTCCGCCGAGGCGGCCAAGTCCGAATGGGTGCGTTCGGAGGCTGAGAAGGCGCGGGCCGGACGCAAACTGGTCCAGCTCAGCCTCGACGGCGCGGCCCTGCCGATGCCCTTCGACCAGATCCAGTGCGCCGACCTAGCCGGATGGCAAGGGGACTCCGACCATCCTGGCTGGCGCAAGGTGACCGACAGCGTGGCTGAGCTAGCCGGGCGCGCCGCCCTTAGGGCGGCGCCCAAAGCCCCAGTTGCCCCTCGCAAGCAGGCCATCTGCGTGCTGCCGTTCATCAACATGAGCGGCGATCTGGAGCAGGAATATTTCTCAGATGGCGTCAGCGAAGACATCATTACCGATCTCTCCAAGGTTTCGGCCCTGTTCGTGGTCGCCCGCAACACTGCCTTTGCTTTCAAAGGCAAGGCCACGCCGATCACCCAGGTGGCTCGCGATCTCGGCGTCGGCCATGTTCTGGAGGGCTCCGTCCGCAAAGCCGGCAACCGGGTGCGCATTACAGCCCAGCTGATCGACGGCGAAAGCGGCGGCCAGGTCTGGGCCGAGCGCTGGGACCGGGACCTCACCGACATCTTCGCCCTGCAGGATGAGATCAGCCAGGCGGTAGTCGCCGCGCTCAAGATCAAGCTGCTGCCGGAAGAAAAGAAGGCGATCGCCAAGCGCGGCACCGAAAACGTCGAGGCCTACGACCTCTATCTAATGGCCCGACGTTACTATCTCGGCAATTCGACAAAGCGCTTCGATCTAGTGATCCGACTGTGCCAGGGCGCCATCGATCTCGACCCGAACTATGCTTCAGCCTGGGCCCTGATCGCTGTGATCAAGTCGGCAAAGGCGGCCTCCGGCTCGGCGGCGGGCGGCGATGGTTGGTCGGAAGTCGAGCGGGCGCTGAAACTCGATCCCGGCATCGCCGAAGCCCATGCCGCGAAGGCGAAGTTGCTCATGAACGATGGCCGATATGACGAGGCCGGACCCTACGCCCGCACGGCCCTGGCGATCGATGCGCTGTCGGTGGACGCCAATCGATCGGCGGGAAATCTCGCAATGCTTGAGCGCCAGTTCGCGGACGCCATCCGGTATTTCAATACGGCCGCCGCCACCGACGAAGCAGACGCCAGTTCGCCGTTCATGTCGATGCAATGCTTCGAGGCGCTCGGCGACCTGGAGGGCGCCACGGCCGCAGCCCGGGAAGCCGTGAGGCGCGTCGAGAAAGGCTTTGCCGCGGAACCCGACAATGCGAGCCTGCTGGCTCTGGGCGCCGGCGCCCTGGCTCTGATCGGCGAGCTTGCACGAGCCCGGGACTGGGCCCGACACGCAGTGGTGCTCGAGCCGGACAACAGCACGATCCTCTACAACCTGGCTTGCGCCTTTTCCCGTTTGGGCGACCCTGACACGGCCCTGAACTATCTTGCGAACTCGCTAGACCTGGGGCCGCCCGAGAACTTCTACTATGCGAGAGACGATTCGGACCTCGACGCACTGCGCGCCAATCCCCGCTTCACCGCCGTAATGAAAAAAAGCGAGGCGCGCCTGGCGACCGCCAGGGAGGCGAAAACGACATAGACTTGACGCAGCGACGGCCGCTCGCGCAGAACCGCCGCTCTTCAATCCAAGCAACAGGACGGCAGGGCCATGGCGGACATCCGGTTTGACGGCAAGGTGGCGATCGTGACCGGCTCTGGCGGCGGCCTCGGCCGCGCCCACGCCTTGGAACTGGCGCGGCGTGGCGCCAAGGTTGTGGTCAACGACCTTGGCGGCTCAGTGGATGGGTCGGGCGGCTCCTCCGAAGCGGCGGCCCACACTTTGGCCGAGATCAAGGCGGCCGGCGGTGAGGCCATCGCCAACGGCTCATCAGTCACCGACGACACGGGCGTCGCCCGCATGATCGCCCAGGCCATGGACACCTGGGGCCGCATCGACATCCTGATCGCCAACGCCGGGGTGCTCCGCGACAAGTCTTTCTCCAAGATGGAGATTGGCGACTTCGAGTTCGTGCTCGATGTGCATCTGATGGGCACCGTGAAGCCCGCCAAGGCCGTCTGGGAAATCATGCGGACGCAGAACTACGGACGGATCGTGGTCACCACCTCCTCCACCGGACTCTACGGCAACTTCGGCCAGACCAACTACGGCGCGGCGAAGCTTGGAGTCGTGGGCTTCATGAACACCCTCAAGCTCGAGGGCCAGAAGAACAATGTCCACGTCAACGCCATCTGCCCGGTGGCCGGCACGCGGATGACCGAAAACCTGATGCCGCCGGAGATGGTCAAGCGCCTGGCGCCGGAATTCGTCACCCCGGGCGTGGTCTATCTGTGCTCCGAGGAAGCCCCGACCGGCGTCATCCTCACCGCAGGCGGCGGCGCCTTCGCCATGGCCAGGATCTTCGAGACCGAGGGCGTGTTCCTCGGCGATCAGGCCAGCGTGGAGAACGTGCGCGACCATTGGGCCCAGATCTCGGACGAGAAGGGCCAGGCCGCCTATTTCGCCGGCGGCGAGCAGACCCAGAAGTTCTTCCGGCGGATGACGACGGCCTGAAGCGTCGCCGGCGGGGCGCGTCGCCAATCCCCCTTGCGCTGAGGGCGGTTGCGGTCTCTGTTAGTTCAAACGCCCGTTAGAGGCGTCGCCCGGAACCGCCTAGCCCAGGACCCCCGCCACAGTGACCACGGCGCCTTCGGCCCCCCGCCTCAGCCTTCCCCGTCTCGCCGCCTTCAGCCTGCCCGGCTTTTCCGTCGGGGCCCTGGCCGTCGCGCTCTCCGTCTACCTGCCCCACTACTACGCTGCGCATTACGGCCTGGCTCTGGCGGCCATCGGCGCGGCCTTTGGCTTCATCCGTTTCGGCGACATGTTCCTGGACCCGTTTATCGGCGTGGCCATGGACCGCACGCGGACAGGGTTCGGCCGCTACAAGATCTGGCTGGTCGCAGGCGCGCCGGTGCTGATGCTGGCGGTCTACATGCTGTTCTCGCCGCCGGGCGGCGTGAGTATCCTCTACCTGGCAGGATGGCTGCTGGTCTATTACCTCGGCTTTTCGCTGGTGGTGCTGGCGCACAGTTCCTGGGCGTCGGTCGCAGCGGTCAACTACCATGACCGCTCGCGGGTCTTCGGCATTATTCAGATGGTCAGCATCCTCGGTGCGGCCCTGGTGTTGGTCGTGCCGGTGCTGATGGCCAAGGCCAACGGCGCCAGCGGCAAGGGCGACGTGCCGGCGATGGGCTGGTTCATCGTCATCGCCGTTCCGGTGGGCGTGGGCGCGGCCGTGGCGTTCACCCGCGAGCGCATCGTACGTGACGCACATAGCGAGCGGTTCGCCGCCAAGGACTACTGGGAGATGATCACCCGGCCGGACATGCGGCGGATCATCATCGCCGACTTCTGCCTTGCGCTTGGACCCGGCTGGATGTCCTCGCTCTATCTTTTCTACTTCCATGACTCCCGCGGCTTCACCATCGCCTCGGCCAGCAGCCTGCTGTTCATCTACATCGCCGCGGGCGTTATCGGCGCGCCGCTGCTGGCGGCCCTCGCCCACCGGCTGGGAAAGCACCGCACGCTGCAGGTCGCCAGCACCGGCTATTCCCTGGGGCTCACCGCCGTCGCGTTCCTGCCGAAAGGAAACTACCTCCTCACCGCGGTCCTGATGTTCGCCCTCGGTTTCATGGCCGCGGGATTTCCGCTCCTCGACCGGGCCATGGTGGCCGATGTCGGCGACGCGGTGCGGCTGGAGAAGGGCAAGCAACGCACCGGCCTGCTTTACGCCATGATCTCCACCACCCAGAAACTCGCCAGCAGCGCCAGCATCGCCCTGTCCTTCACGCTGCTGGGGGCCATCGGCTATCAGGGCAAGGAGGGCGCGGCCAACAGTCCAGCATCCATTCACGGCATGGAGTTGGTCTACATCCTCGTGCCAATCGTCTTCGTGATGCTCGGGGGCGCCTGTTTCTTCGGCTACAAGCTCGATTCCCGCCGTCACGCCGACATCCGGGCCCAGTTGGAATCCCGGGACGCTGAGCTCACTGAAGCGCCGATCCTGGAAAGCCTGGGCGGCGACCATGGCGTGGCGACGCGCGCCGCCAGTTCAAACTGAAGCAGGAGGCGCGCGTATGAACTCCGCCGCCGAAGCCCGCGTCCCGTTTCCGACCATCTTCGCCTTCGCCATGCCGGGCGTTCTGCTGGCGGGCGTGTTGTTGGTCTACGGCGTCTATCTCCCGAGATTCTACGCCGGGCTGATCGGCAGTCTGGCGGTGGTCGGCGGCGCAATCGGGATCGTGCGCCTGGTGGATGTGTTCTTCGATCCGTTCCTGGGCGTCGCCATGGATCGCACCAAGACGGCGATCGGCCGCTATCGGCCCTGGCTCATCCTGGGCGCGCCGCTTTTGATGCTGGGGCTCTACAAGGTTCTGCTGCCCAGAGGTCATGTCAGCGGTGGCTATCTCATCCTGTGGATGCTGGTCAGCTACCTCGGGGTCTCGATGCTGACGCTCGGGACCGCGGCGTGGACGAGCGTCCTGGCCGTCACCTACGACGAGCGTTCGCGGGTCTATGGCTGGACACTGGGCCTGGCCGTGATCGGCTCGGACATCCTGCTTCTCTTGGGGAAGTTCTCCCACGGCGCAATCACGCTCGGCAAGGCGGCCAGCATGCCGGCCATCGGCATGATCCTGGTGGTCGCCACGCCGATCGCGATCCTGCTGTGCGTGCTCTTAACGCCCGAGCGGCCGGCCGGACCGCGCCCGCGGTTCAACGCCAGGGACTACGGCGACGCGATCGGCCGCCCGACCATGTTGAGGTTGATTTCGGCCGACCTGCTGCTCTCGCTCGGCACGGGCACCACAGGCCCGCTCTATGTCTTCTTCTTCCACGACGCCAAGGGCTTCTCGATCGCCGACGTCGGCTTCCTCCTGATCTTCTACATCGGCGCAACTCTAGTCGGCGCGCCGTTCTGGGGCCGCGTGGCCAGATCAATCGGCAAGCATCGCACGCTTCAGATCGCGTGCGTCTGTTACGCCCTGGCCCAGACCACCCTGATGGTCCTACCGCGGGTCTGGCCCGGCTATCATCTGGTGAACATGGTCCCGACCATTTTCGGCATGTTCGCCGTCGGGTTCACGGCCAGCGCCTTCCTGCTGCTCATACGGGCGATGGTCGCCGACTATGTCGACGAGGTGAGACTGGAGGGCGGCCAGGATATCACCAGCCTGCTGTTCTCCCTGGTCACAACCACCAACAAGATCGGCCTTTCGATCACCACCCTGTTCTCGTTCTCGATCCTGGCGATGGTCGGCTACAACCCGCGCGAGACCGCCGTGAACACGCCGCACGCCATCTTCGGCCTGGAGATGTGCTATCTCTTTGCGCCGATCATCCTTGTGTTCCTGGGTGGAGGCCTTTTCTTCGGCTACAAGCTCGACGCCCGGCGCCACGCCGAGATCCGCGCCCGGCTCGAGGCGCGCGACGCCGAGGTGACGCCGAACCTGGAGATCCTTTCCGGCGACGTGTCGGCGGCCGACCGGGCCTGAGGCCTCTAGCAGACTCCCGCGCGATACCAAGCGAGGCCAAGCGCGCCGGGATGCAGGCGAACGCATATCGGCCCGCCGACCGAAACCCGATCATACAGCGTCCCGCTCACCCCGATGTTGTTCGACCGGTCGAACGGGCCCCAAGGGGCGACGGTCACATGGTAGCCCCGGCCGCGACCGTAAGTCATGAACTTGGATTGAACGGTGGTTTCATAGACCTGCCCCGGCATCGAATCGAACACCCGGTCGACCAGGATCATCCCGCCCCAGCCGAGGCCGGCGGCAAAAGCGCCGACGAACAGTCCGAAGATGATCGGGCTGGCGACCTTGGCGGACCGCGGCGCCCATACCGCGATCAGCAGGCCCAGCGCCGCCGCCGCCACGGCGACGAGGGCCCCGATCTCGGAATGCACGAGCTGTGCGTCGGAGCCGGCGACGATCAGGGCAACCGGCGGGATGACGAGCGCGAAATTGATGATCGGCTGGCGCGATCGGCGGCTCGTCACCATGAACGCCTGCGGCGCCCGCTCGATCAGGACCAGAAACGCGGCCTGAACGACGATCGCGGCAACGGTGAACGCCTGGGCGGGCGCCCGTTCCATAAACATGATGAGGACAGCCAGGACTGTGCCCAGTGCGGCCAATCCGTAGCCAATCCAGCGAATGGCGACCCGGTCCGGCGACGCAGATGGTGTCTCAATGGCGCCCATCGCCCGCGGCCCTAGCAGCTTCCCACTTCATACCAGGCGACGGCGAGAGCGCCGGGATGCAGCTTCACGCACATCGAGCCACCGATCGAGGCCCTGTTATAGGCGCCGCCGCTCACGCCGATCTTCTCGGCCCGATCTACCGGGCCCCAGGGCTCGAGGGTGAGGTAGTAATGCGGCCCGCCCCGCCCTGCCCAACTCATGCTCTTGTCCTGGATGACGGTCGCGAAGACCTGACCAGGCGATGAATCGAACACCCGGTTGACCAGAGTCATTGCGCCCCAGCCCAGGCCGGCCGCATAGGCGCCGACGAACAGGCCAAAAACGATCGGGCTCGCCGCTGGCGAGGATCTCGGCATCCAGACCGCGACCAGCATGCCCACCGCCGCCGCCCCCACGGCGACCAGGCCCGCGATCTCGGGGCGAACGAAATGGGCGCCGATTCCAGCCATGGCCAGGGCCAGGACCGGAATCGCCAGGATGAAGTTTTCAACCTGCTGGGTCGAGTTCCTCAGGGTGATCAGGAAGGCTTGCGGCAGGCGCTCGACGAGGCCCAGCAGGACGACCTGACAGATGATCGCCGCAATGGTGAGTAGCTGCGCGGGGACCTTGCTGACAAACAGGATAAAGATCGGCAGGGCTGTGCCGAGCGCCGTCAGGCCGTAGCCGATCCAGCGGATGGTGAAGAGATCGAGCGGTTGCGCCGGCGAAGGCGTTTCGACGATGCTCATGGCGTCCCCCCAGGAGCGAGGGTCCGATACTCCGGCGCTTCGCCCAGAGCGTCAACGATCGGGCGAAAGCGTGGCCGCCATCTCGGCAAAGACCGCGGCTGCAGGATGGTCCGGCTGGGTCGCCACCAAAGGCCGGCCTTCGTCGCCCCCTTCGCGAAGAGCGATGGCGAGCGGCGCCTCGCCCAGGAACGGTACGCCAAGGCGGGCCGCCTCGCGCCGCGCTCCGCCCTCGCCAAAGATCGGCACGCGAGCGCCGGACGCATCGACGAACCAGGCCATGTTCTCGACCACGCCCAGGATCGGCACGGGCGGGTTCATCTTGGCGAACATCGCCGCCGCGCGGCGGGCGTCGATAAGGGCGATCTCCTGCGGCGTCGAGACGATCACCACGCCATCGACGCAGAGCTTCTGCACCAAGGTCAGGTGGATGTCGCCTGTGCCAGGCGGCAGGTCGACGATGAGAATATCGAGCGGGTCCGACGCGGTCCCCCAGCGGACATCCTGGATCATCTGGCGCACCGCCGAAGAGGCCATGGGCCCGCGCCAGATCATCGGCGCGCCTTCATCGACGATGAAGCCGATGGACATCACCTTCAGGCCCCAGGCGTGGAGCGGCTCGAGCTTGCCGTCCTCGAACCTCGGCTGCTCGTCCACGCCCATCATCCGCGGCGCCGAGGGGCCATAGATGTCGGCGTCGAGCAGGCCCACTGAAAGGCCCTTTGCGGCCAGGGCGCAGGCAAGGTTCACGGCCACGGTCGACTTGCCGACCCCGCCCTTGCCGCTGGCCACGGCGATCACGCGGCGGACATGCGCCAGCCGCTCCGGCGGCGGCATGGCCTCGGGCCGCGCCCGCGGGTCGGCGGAAACGCGCGCGCCTTTGCTGACCCTGACGGATCCCGGTTGCGGCGCTCCTTGCGGGGCGGCCTTGGACGCGGCGGTCAGCACCACCTGCGCCCGCTCGACGCCGGCGACGCCCTTCAGAGCGGCCTCGGCCTCATCGCGAACCGGGGCGTAGAGAGCGGCGTCACCGCGCGCCACCTCGAGCATGAAACCGGCCCTCGCCTCCTGCACCACCAGGCCCTGAATGAGGCCGGCCGACCACAGGCCCTGGCCGCTTTTCGGATCGACCACGCCTTCAAGGGCGGCGATCACCTGGGCCTTGTCGGGCAAGCTCACGCGGAGGACCTCTGTATTGCTTTGCGCATCGCGGAGTCTCATATCCGAGTGCCGGAGCCGCAGCGCAAGCTCCGGGCGCGACCGGGAGCATCCCGAAGGCCACTTCATGCCCTGGAACGACAACGCCAATCCAGGCCCCTGGGGCTCCCCGCCCAGCAGCAGCGACGATGAACCGCGTCCGAAGCCCGGCCGGCGTCCGCCCTCGCCTCCACCGCCGCCGCCTGGTCCGGATTTCAGCGAGGTCTTCCGACGCGCACGCGCCGGATGGGGCCGCCTGACCCGCAGCCGCCACGCCGACCGCCTGACCGGACGCATCGTCGGCCTGGGCGCCGCCGGCGCCGCGGCGCTGTGGATCCTTTCCGGCTTCTATGTCGTCCAGCCCTTCGAGAAGGCGATCGTCACCCGCTTCGGGGCCTATGATCGAACCGAGACTCCAGGGCTGCGCTATCACCTGCCGATTCCAATCGAACAGGCCGAGCCTGTGAACGTTATCAATGAGCAAAAGCTGGTTATCGGCGCCGAAGGCGGCTCCGAGGCGCCCGGCGAAAGCCTGATGCTGACCGCCGATGAGAACATCGTCGATGTCGTTTTCGCCGTTCAGTATCGCATCGTCGATCCAGCGGCCTGGCTGTTCCAGGTTCGCGACCCTGAAGGCATGGTCCGGACAGTGGGCGAGACCGCAGTGCGAGAAGTCGTCGGCCGCAGCGATCTGACCTCGGTTCTGACGGAGGGCCGCGGGCACGTACAGGCCCAGGCGCGCGGTCTGATGCAGCAGATCCTCAACCGCTATCACGCCGGTGTCATCATCGACGCGGTGCAGATCCAGAGCGCCAATCCGCCGCCGGAAGTCGCGCCGGCCTATCAGGACGTCACGCGCGCAGGTGAGGACGCGCAGACGGCTGGCAATGTGGCCAATGCGTACGCCAGCAAGACGACCAGCGACGCGCAAAGCGCCGCCGCCAAGATCACCCTGGCCGCTTCCATCTATCAACAGCAGGTTGTGCACGAAGCCAACGGCGAGGCCTCTCGCTTCGATCAAATCTACGGCCAGTACCGCCGCGCGCCGGAGGTCACCCGCGAGCGGCTTTACATCCAGACGATGGAGGACGTTCTGGCTCACGCCCACGTCGTCATCATAGGCGCCAAGGGCGCGCAGATCGTCCTGTCGTCCCCAGCGCCCTCATCCGGCCCAGCGCAGCCCCTGGCTCCAAGCCCGCTTCAGGGCGGCGGCTCGTCGCCCGCCGGTACAGGGAGCCAGCCATGAAGCGGCCCTGGGTCCTCGGTGTCGTCGCTGCTGCTGTGGTTCTGATCCTGGCCAACACCTTCTTCATCGTCGATCAGCGCCATCAGGCGGTGGTGGTCGGCCTCGGCGGACCCGTGCGGGTGATCAATCCGCCGGGCGCCTATGGTCCCGGACTCGAGGTCAAGATCCCGTTCGCCGAATGGGTAGTGATGCTCGACCGGCGCAGCCTGGCCATCGACGCCGCCCAGGAGCAGGTGATCTCTGCAGACCAGCAGCCCCTGCTGATAGACGCGGTCGTCCGCTACCGCATCACCGATCCGCTGGCGTTTTACCGGACTCTGCACGATGAGGAGACGGCGCCGGTCCGGCTGAAGACCGTGGTCGTTTCCTCTCTGCGCCAAGCGCTCGGCAAGGAAAGCGCCGCCGACATCATCGCCCGTATTGGCCCCGACCCTGTCGCAGGCGCGCTGGGCGATGTTCACTCACGCCTCGCCGCCACCCCTCTTGGCGTCGAGGTTGCCGACCTGCAGATCCGGCGGGTATCCCTGCCCGCCGCCGGCGCCGAAGCCGTCTACCAGCGCATGACCTCCGACGTGCAGCGGGAGGCGGCGCAGAAGCGAGCCCAGGGGGACGCCGACCGGCGCGATATCATGGCCAAGGCCGACAACCAGGCCACCGTCATCCTCGACAGCGCCAACGAGAACGCGGCCGCCACTCGCGGCGCGGGCGATGCCCAGGCCGCCCAGCTCTACGCCGCCGCCTATGGCAAGGATCCGCGCTTCGCCGCTTTCTACCGCACCATGCGCGCCTACCAGAACGCGCTCGCCCAGAAAGGGACCACGCTGGTGCTATCGCCGGATAGCGACTTCCTGAAATATCTCCGGCAGGGACCGGGAGCCCGGTAAAATCACCTTATGGCGCGGCGGACGGCTTGATTTCCAGTTTCCACGCCCGGTCGTCGACGAAATAGCGGCGAGCCGCGGCCTGCAGATCCGCGGCCGTGACCTTGGCGTAGTCGGGAAGGGTCGTGCGGATGATGTCAAGGCGTCTGGGATCGGCGATCGAGCCTTCCAACCTCAGGAGCCAGTATTCGTTGGTCTCCATGGCTTTCTTTAAGCCCGCCACGCGCGGATTTCGCGCCCGTTCGAGTTCGTCGGCCGTAACGCCCGACGTTCGCATCTTGGCGGTGATGGCAGCGATATCGGCATAGAAGCCAGGGATCTTCTGCGGCGGAATCTCCACGGCGGCGATAGCGACGCCGTAGCGGGGAAAGCTTTCTGAAAGCGAGACCTGGACCTCGGGGCTGTAGGTCGCGCCTTCGGCCACCCGCACCTGGTCGATGACCAGATTGCCGAACACCTCTCCCGCCAGCATGGCCGCGCGCGAGTCGCGCGTGTTTTCGTAGAAGTCGGTGACCGGCCAAGCGACAAACGCCATCGCCTGGTCCGCGCGCCCGCTGTCGGCAAGAACGATCGGCGCGGCCGTCGGCGCCGGAAAAGAGGCTACAGCGTCATTTTCCGCGATTGGGGTGCGCTCCGGCCTCGCCGGCAAGGCTCCAAACGTGGCGGCGACCTCCTTGATCGCCTCATCGACCGTGACATCGCCGACGATGGTGATCTCGATCGGGGCCTTCTCCAACGGGTCTTTCAGCAAGGCCTTGAGATCATCGAGCTTCGCCGCCCGGATCTGGGCGGCCGTCGGGACCTCCCACCTGGGATCGCCATTGTGCAGCAGTTTCTCCAGATCCAGGCGCTCCACCCCCTCGGGCGTCGCGGCGAGCTGTGGAAGGGCTTGCAACCAGCTCTCGCGCAATCGTTCGAACGCCGCCGGCCGGAAGCCCGGATGGGCGACATAAGCCGCGAGCACCTGCATCTGGGTGGCCAGATCCTTTGGCCGGGTAATGCCGCGCAGCAAGAGCGCGTCATCGGAGACGCTGGCCTGAGCGTCATAGATCTTGCCCGCCAAGGCGCGCTGGGCATCCTCTTGGCTCAGCGCTTCGAAGCCGCCCTGAACCAGGACATTGGCCGCCCAGGCGATGTCGGGACGATCCCGCGGCAGGTCCTTGCGACCGTGACCCATATCAACCGAAATGAGGACCTGATCCTTGCGGAAATCGGTCGGCTTGACGGTCAGCGCAACGCCGTTTTCGAAGCGGACCTGGGTCGCCCCCAGATCGGCGATCTCACGGCGGCTCTTCACCTGGCCAAGCGTTCCGAAGCTGGCGTAGGGCCAGACAACGGCCGCTTCAGCCGCCGGCGCGACAACCGGCACGGCGGCCGAGGCGGCGTAGACCTTGGAGACCGCCTCCTCGCCGCCCTCGACCGGAGTGGGACTCTCGAGTTCGACGAGCGGACCTGCGCCGGCGAAGATCCGTCGCGCGGCGGCATCCACGTCGTCGGGCGCCACGCCCTTGGTGGCGGCGTCGAACAGGGCGAGGTCCTCGGCGGGACTGGTGAACACTTCGTCCCCGTCGACCGACTCGACCAGGCCATTGGCCAGCTCAGGGGTCGGGCGGGTGGCTGCGCCGGCCAGGGCATTGACCAGGGTGGCGCGGGACTCGGCGATCTCCTCGTCGATCTCGGCTTTGGAAACGCCGAACGTCGTCAGCCGCCGCACCGACTGTTCAATCGCCGTGAGGGCTGGTTTCCAGGCGTCAGGCCGCGAAGTGGCGTCGATCACCGCGACCTTTGACGAATGCAGGACGTCCTGGAAGCCGCTCTCAGACTGGATGAACGGCGGGTCGTCGCCGACGGCGAGGCGCGTGAGCCGGCGGTTCAGCACCGCCAGGGCCAGGTTTTCGATGATTTCACGGCGGTGCTTGGCGGCCGTATCCGGCGAGGTGTCATAGGGCCTGGCCCAGGCGATGTAGGTGAGGGTCTGGGCGCCCGGCAGATTGACCACGCTCACGGTCAGGCCGCGCTTTTCGACGTGGCCAAGGTCGGGCTCGGGCGTTTCGGGACCGACGGGCCGCCAGTTCGAGAAACGGGCCTTGATCATGGCCTCCACCATCGCCGGATCAAAGTTGCCGACGACGATCAAGGTGGCGCGGTCGGGGCGATAGTTGGCGCGGTAGAACTCACGGATCAGGCTGGCCGGCGCGGTCTTGACGACATCGACCTTGCCGATTGGAAAGCGCTCGGTGACGCGCTGACCGTGATCCAGCAGATCGATCTCGGCCTTCATCGCCCGGTATTGGGGGGTGTCGCGCAGCCGCTCTTCCGAGAGCACCACGCCGCGTTCCGAGGCCAGCTGACTGGGCTCGATCAACAGGTTGCCGCCGGTCTCGCGCATCAGCATCAGACCGGTGTCGATGAGGCTCTTGTCGCTTCTCGGAAGGTCGAGTTGGTAGACCGTCTGCGTCCATCCGGTCTCGGCGTTGGTGTCCGGGCCGAAAGCCAAGCCATTGCGCTCGAGAATCTTCAGCATCTCGCCCGGCGGAACGTGGATCGAGCCCTTGAAGGACATGTGCTCGAGGACGTGGGCCAGGCCCTGCTGGTCGTCGCGCTCTTCCAGAGAGCCTGAACCGATGCGCAGGCGGATCGAGGTCTGCCCGGCGGGCGTGGCGTTCTTCATCACCGCATAGCGCATGCCATTGGGCAGGATTCCGAAGCGGACGGCCGGATCGGGCGGGATGTCGCTCTTGGCCTGCGCCCAGGGCGGGTCGGCGGCGGAGGCGCTGGGCGCGCCGAGCGCGAAGATGGCGCTGAACGCAACACAAATCGAAACGGCAACAGCAGTGAGGGCGGAGCGGCTCATCCAGGTCCCATGGCAAGGGGCGTGCGCCCCTCCGCCGCCGGGCTTCCGTGTAAGGCGAGGCGAAGTGGCTTACAACCGCGCGGCTGCGGCGGCGACATTAAGACTCTGTAATCCCGTCATACGTGGGGCGCCGATTGCCGATGAGACCAGCCGGCCGGAGTCTCGCCCAGGAAATCGGCGACGAAAGCCGAGGTCGGGGATGCGACCAGCTGCCTCGGCGTCCCGATCTGCTCGATGCGCCCCTTGTTCATCACCGCCACCCGGTCGGCGATGGTCATGGCCTCGTCCTGGTCGTGCGTCACCAACAGCGTCGTGATCCCGGTTTCAGCGTGGATGCGGAGGAGCTCGCCACGCAGCTCGCCTCTCACCCTGGCGTCGAGCGCACCGAACGGCTCATCGAGCAGGAGAAGCTGCGGCTCGACCGCCAGGGCCCGGGCCACCGCCGCGCGCTGCCGTTCGCCGCCCGAAACCTGCGACGGAAAGCGCTGGGACAGGCGCTCGATCCGGGTCAACACCAGCAGAGCCGTCACGCGGGCGGCGATTTCCGCCTTGGACAGCCGCGTTTTGCGTGGCCTCACTTCCAGACCGAAGGCGACGTTGGCAGCCACGGTCATGTGGCGAAAGAGCGCGTAGTGCTGGAAGACGAACCCCACGCGCCTCTGGCGCGGCGAAAGCCTGAGGAAATCCACGCCGCCCAGGCTGACCTGGCCGGAGTCCGGCGCTTCAAGACCCGCCAGAATGCGCAGCAGGGTCGTCTTGCCTGACCCCGAAGGGCCGAGAATCGCCAGGAACTCGCCGTCGCTCGCCTCGAGGCTGGCGCCATCGAGCACCACGGTCTGACCCTTGCGCTTGACGAGGCGATTGATGACCAGGGGCACGCGCGCTTTCTAGCTTGCGTGACGCGCTCAGGGAAACAGGCGCTCGGCCACCTCGTGCAAACTGCCGAGGACCAGCATGGCCAGAGCCCGCATCTCATCGGTGGCCGGCAACAGGTCGGGCACCATCACCGTCATCATTCCCGCGGCGTGAGCGGCCCTGACGCCATTGTGCGAATCCTCGAGAGCCAGGCATAGCTCCCGCTTCACCCCAAGTCGGGCGGCGGCGGTCAGGAACGGATCGGGGTGCGGCTTGCCCTTGGCGTAATCGCCGGCGGCGATCACCGCATCGAAGCGATCGAGCAAGCCCGCAGGCCGCAGGTGCCGTTCCACGCCGGCTCTGGAGGAGGACGTGGCGATAGCGCGCGGAAGGCCGATCGCGTCCAGGCGATCGAGCAGTTCGACCACGCCGGCTTTCAGCGGGGCGCCGTCTGCCAGCCGCGCGTGAGCCAGCTCTGATACGTGGTCGATCCACGGCTCGTAAGGGAAGTTCTGGCCGAAATGGTCGAGCGCCACCAATCGGCTGGAGTCCGCCGGAAGGCCGACCATCGCCAGGAAGACCGCATCCGGCAGCTCCGCGCCGTGGACGCCGGCCGCCTCCATCATCACCTCGCGGTAGATCGTCTCGGTATCGAGGATCAGGCCGTCCATATCGAAGACCACGGCTTCGATGGCGCGCGGCGGCATCATGCGAAGGCGTCCTGGCCGATACCCTGGAAATAGAGCAGGGCCGTCAGGTCGCCGGTCTCGACGCGGGCGTCGGCGCGCTCGGCGAGGATCGACTTGGCGTAGTAGGCGACGCCGAGGCCGGCGGCTTCGATCATGGCCAGGTCATTGGCGCCGTCGCCGACGGCGATCGTCTCCGAAAGATCGAGGCCGAGCGCCGCCGCCGCCTCTGTGAGCGCCGCGAGTTTGGCCTCGCGACCGAGGATCGGCTCGACGACTTCTCCGGTCAGACGCTCGCCGTCGTCGATCAGACGGTTGGCGAGGTTGGCGGAAAAGCCGGCGGCGGCGGCCACCCGCGATGTGAAAAAGTCGAAGCCGCCGGAGACCAGCAGGCAGCGGGCGCCCAGCGCCGTCATGGTCCTCGCCAGCGTCGCCGCGCCGGGATTGAGACGCACCCGCTCTTCGAAAGTCCTTTGCAGCGCCCCGATCTCCAATCCGGCCAGCAGTGCGACCCGCGCCCGCAAGGCGTCTTCGAAGGGAATCTCGCCGGCCATGGCGCGGGCGGTGACGGCGGAGATCTCGGCCTTGAGTCCGGCGTAGTCGGCGATCTCGTCGAGGCATTCGCAGCCGATGACGGTGGAGTCCATGTCGGCCACCAGCAAGCGCTTGAGGCGCCCCTCGGCTGGCTGGACACAGAAATCGACTCTGGTGCGTGCGAGGCCCCGTCGGGCGGCGGCGCGCAAATCAACTAACTCAGCGCCTTCCACGAAGATGTCGGCCGCCCCTTCGCCCAGCACCTCCAGTCCATCGGCCGGCCGGCCGGCCTGGGCGATCGCCTCCAGCGCCGCCGGGATAGCGTCCTGGAGCGCAGTGTGGTCGGGTGTGACGAGAGTAAAGGCCAGGCGCATGCCGCGCCTTAAGACCCATCGCCGGAGTTGGAGCAAGGCCCCCCGTCGGCGGAGGAAACCTTGGTCTAGGTCGTCACCTCGAGGTGCTGCAGGCCGCGGAAGAAAGGCAGGGTCCGCCACTCCGGCGCGACGCTGGGATCGGCGAGCCTCAGATTCGGGAACCGCTCGAACAGCCGTATCAGCGTGACCTGGGCCTCGAGCCTGGCCAACGGCGCACCGATGCAGATATGGGCGCCGCCGCCGAAGGAGACATGAGGGCTTTTCTTGCGGGTGATGTCGAACTTGTCGGGGTTCTCGAATACGTCCGGATCCCGGTTGGCGCCGCGCAGCGAGACCAGCATCGACTGGGTCTTGTGGATCGGACAGCCGCCGACTTCCATCTCCTTCGAGGCGATGCGGCCGGTGATATCCACCGGCGGGTCGAAGCGCAGCACCTCCTCCACCGCCGCGCCGATCAGGGACGGTTCGGCCTTGAGCTTTTCCAGCTCGGCGGGGTTGAGCAGGAACTGGCGCACGCCGTTGCCGATGAGGTCGGTTGTGGTCAGGTTACCGCCGACCAGGAGGGAGATGAGGTTGGTGACGAGATCGGCGTCGCCGATGTCGGCGCCGGCGGCCTGCAGCTGGACCATGTCGGTGACGAGATCGTCCTCCGGCTTGGCGCGGCGCATGACCAGCATGTTGGACATGAAGGTCCAAAGAGCCTCCGAGGCGCGCATCATGTGCTCGGTCTGCTCAGGCGTTCGCAGCGGGTTGAGGCTCTGGATCAGGCCTTCGGACCAGTCGCGGAACTCGGCCAGGCGCGTGTGGTCGACGCCGAGAATACGGGCGATGACATCGATCGGGATCGGCAGCGACACGGCCTTCATCAGGTCGAAGGTCTTCTGACCCTCAATCTCGTCCAGCGCCTCGCCGACGATCTCCTCGACCAACGGCCGGCACTTGGCGACTCGCTTGTAGAGCGCCTGGGCAAGAGGATTACGGATGCGCGCGTGATCTGGATCGTCAAGCAACAGGATCGAGCCAACGCCTTCGCGCTCTCGTTCGCGCTCAGCCCCCGGCTCCTGCTCGAGGATGCGACGGGTCAGCACGGCGGCCTCTTCGGCCTTTTCCGGATGGCGCCAGAGGGAAAGATCGGTGACGATTCCGCGGACATCCTCGTAGCGGCTGACGAAGAAGACGCCGGCGAGGTCGTCGCGCATCACGGGATGGTTGGCGCGCAGCTTCGCCAGGACGGCATAAGGATCTTCGCGAAAATCCGGATTGAGCGGCGTCAGTTCCAGCACGCGCGGCGGCGGCGGACTTGCGTCATCGGCCATCGAAAGCTTCTCCACGACGCCGTTATCTTAACAGCGTCAGGATTGACCTATTAGCAGGCCGTGCGTTCTACTTCAAGAAAGCGTTGAAGGCCGCGAGCGCCCACGCCACCGCGCCCATCAGCGCGAGGAACAGGCTCGCCGATCCGAGCGTGAACACGCGCTCGGCGAAGGCGGGTCGGGCTTCATGGATTCGATTCATAAGCAACTCCGGTAAGCCGATGTCTCGAAGTGGGCGGCAAACAGGGTTGCCGATCGGTTAACGCGCGAGGCCCGGCGGCGTTTACTCGCATCGGATCGGAGCCTAATCGACGCCGCGGGGGAAAGAGAGGACGACATGCGACCAGGTCCGATCACTCTCCTTGCCGCTCTCGCCGCGGGCGCCGCCGGCGCGGCCGTGCTCACCGGCAAGGCGGCGTGGGGCGACTGGACCAGCGACGCACCCGGCGTCGTTCGCAGGATCACCGTCGATTCCCTGCCGGCGCCGGAAATGACCCGGCCAGGCGTCGCGCCGCCGGCGGTCGCGCCGAGGCCCGCCAACGCCCATCTCGCCGTGCCGCCGGGGTTCACCGTCGCCGAGTTCGCCAAGCTCGACGCGCCGCGGCAGATCCGCACTGCGCCCAACGGCGACGTCTTCGCCGCCGAGACCGGCGCCGGTCGCCTGAAAGTGCTGCGCATCGCTCCCGGCGCCGACAAGCCTGCGCGCGTGGCGACCTTCGCCGAGCATCTCGACCGGCCGTTCGGCGTCGCCTTCTGGCCGCCGGGGCCGAACCCACAGTGGCTCTATGTGGCGAACGCCAATTCGGTGGTCCGCTTCCCCTACCGCAACGGCGATCTGGCGGCGCGCGGACCGGCCCAGATCATCGTTCCGCGCCTGGCGGCCGACACGCGCGATCATTCCACCCGCGACATCGCCTTCTCGCCGGACGGGAAGTTCATGTTCGTCTCGGTGGGATCGGGGTCCAATGACGCGGAGGACATGCCGAAAAAGACGCTCAGCGCGGCCAAGGCATGGCAGGCCGAGCACGGCCTCGGCGCCGCCTGGGGCCGGGAGACCGGCCGCGGCGACGTGCTGGTCATGGACCCCATGGGCGGGCGCCGCAGCGTCTACGCCTCGGGCATCCGCAATTGCGTCACCCTGACGCTGCAGCCGGGGACCGACACCCTTTGGTGCGCCGTCAATGAACGCGACCTGATGGGCGATAACCTGCCGCCGGACTATGTCACCCGCGTCCGTCCCCACGCCTTCTACGGCTGGCCCTGGTTCTACCTCGGCGATCACGAGGATCCCCGCCACAAGGGCGAGCGGCCGGATCTGGTCGGCAAGATCACCGTGCCGGAGGTGCTTATCCAGTCGCATTCGGCGGCGCTCGGGCTGGTGTTCTACGAGGCGCGGGGCGGCGCCGCGGCCTTCCCGCCGGACTATGTCGGCAGCGCCTTCGTCGGCCTCCACGGCTCGTGGAACCGCGCCCGCCGGACCGGCTACAAGGTCGTCCGTATCCTGATGAAAGGTGGCCGTCCCACCGGCGAATACGAGGATTTCCTCACCGGCTTCGTGGCCAACGCCGCGGGCGTGTGGGGCCGGCCGGTGGGCGTGGCCGTGGCGCCGGACGGCGCCCTGCTGGTCGCTGACGACGCCGGCGGCATCGTCTGGCGCGTGGCGCACGAAAAGGCGGGGAAGCATTGAGCCTCGCATTGCGGCGCTTGACGGCGGACGACGCGGCCGTCCTGCGCGAGCTGCGCCTCGAGGCCTTCGCTGTCCATCCCCGCGACTTCCGCTCCTCGCCGGCCGACGAGGCGGCCGCGCCACTCGCCGCCCTGGCGGGCAAGCTCGGCCGGGACCACGTGCTCGGCCTCTTCGACGGCGAGACGCTCGTCGGCGCGGCCGGCCTGTCGATCGATCCGCGCGCCAAGCTTGCCCACAAGGGCCTCATCTGGGGCGTCTATGTGCGGCCGGCCTGGCGCGGGCAAGGCGGCGCCGAGCGCCTGCTCGCCGGCCTCATCGAAGCCGCCAAGGGCCGGGTCGAATCGCTTCATCTCGTTGTTTCCGATGGCAACGGCCCGGCGCTGCGGCTCTACACGCGCCTTGGATTCTCCCAGTGGGCGCTGGAGCCGCGTGCGCTGAGGCTGGACGACGGGACCTGGGTGGATGAGATTTGGATGGAAAGATCTCCAGTCCACCCACCACACAAATGATCTTTCCCGTAACGCCAGTCAATTGCTATACGTGAGCTCTGAGTATCCGCTTGCTCAATACATAAGCTCCGATTATTTACTATTTACTCGCCATTTGCTTTAGACAATTAATAATCGACCACATATGCGTTCCAGCGTTTCTACGTAGCCGTCGTTCAACCGCTTTCGATGGTTTATTGTGCGCCAATCCCACTCTCTCCGGATTGATCTGCGTCAGGGCATTCCCAATAACAGCATCTTTGGCAGTTTTACTCACAATGTTCCGAAATGTGGCGGCTAAAATACCGAGGGTCATCTTCTTTATCTGCGAAGAGGTGACATTCTTCAATTGTCCATTTTCACCCATGATAGTCACTCGTCCGGACGCCACGCCGGCTGAAAGATACTTCCTAGACTCAACTTCCAGCGCCTGACACGCATCGTCTAACGCGTCTCGCCAATCCGAATTCCATTTCCCGTACACTGGGGCCATCGTCCTCCTCACCGGCGGAGGCAACGACGCAAGAGCGGGAAGATGTATATTCATTGCCAAGTCAGCAGTCTCCAACATCTGCGTTGGTTGACCATTAACCCGCAAGACACCGATCTTATTTTTGGTCACAAACCCAAGAATTGCATTGCTAAGCTTCGCAGTTTCGGGACTGACGAGACAAAGCCTTGTGTCGCTCGACCGGGACCGCGCATACGCCAGCCAGAGCTCTAACGTCTCATGCCGCCACTTCGTACCAATTTCAACGATGAGCGTCTCATGTCCGCGTCGGCACAATAGCGCTGGCACTCGCGGAAAGGTTGGCTCAGTATAATCGGCTCTCACTCTGTATCCGTGCAGTCTAAAATAGTCATAAGCGGCCACGGCTACCCCGACCAACTCGGTCGGCAACGAGAGAAATTTATGCTCGGTCACTGTTCAACAGGGCTCTGATCACTTTCTGCAGTCTCGAAAGCGCCGTTCTTAATTCATCCCCAATTTGCGCAACCCCCGCACTATCCTCTAGTCTGAGCGCGAGCCTTTCCACCAACTGCACACTACCATGTTCAAAATCCGCGGCTTCCACAGTGTCCCGGTACGCTTGCGCGACTGTGTAACCGGGATCAGATATTAGCTTATCGACTGCGTTTCTCGCTCGCCGCCGCGTGAGATCCCCCCTCTCCACCGCGCGTGCCATTTTCGGCAAAAGGCGCGGTTCCACAGTGCTCTTGAGCACGGAGCGGCGGAATTTATCTACCAAACTCTCTGCTAGCTTCGCCTCTTGGTCGCCATCAATTACATCTCTCTTCACCATAGAATTAGCGCCGCGGACCGCCTCCAACACGTGATCAACAGTCAATACCTGACTGGACCGTGGCTTCTCCAACTCCTCCATCAGCTCCTTCTTAAATCGGTTTGGGAGATCCAAGATACGTCGGTATCGTCGCACCTCACCCCTATCTAGGGACGCCGCAGCCGCTAACTGGCTCTCCGTTGGAATGTAGCCATACCTCTTCTCCAATACGGCTGACAATTGCTCAAGTTTAAGAGCGGTTGGCAAGGGATCCCAATCCGACCTAGCCTGATGTATGGCAAACATCATCATGATATTTTGCAGCAAGTCAGGCTTATTTTGTATGTGAGCTGGCACAGAGCCCAACGCCAACTTACGGGCGCATCGCCAACGCCTCTCGCCATCAAGGATTACAAAGTAAGATCCATCCTCATATACGGTCAGAGGTACGAGAATGCCCTGCGCCTCTATGCTTTTCTCAAGAGATAAAAGATCTTCCTCGCGAAATATTAAGCGGGGATTTTCTGGATTTGCACGTATTTTATTGGGATCGATCAGGCGTACCGAGTCAGCCATTTTGGTTTGATCCACGATCATTCGTGTAAATCAACGCCTCTCTGATCGCCATACGGCGAGAGGCATTGGAGGCCAAAGTCGAATGTCGATCCATGTGCCTAATATTAAATTCCGGGTAGAGCGCTAACACCTCTTCGTGATCTGCGTTAGTGATAACAACGTTGACTTTCTTGTCACGAAGCTTGCACGCGATAGCCGCGAGGCGTTTCTGGTCTGACCAGCTGAAAAGGGATTCGTTGTAGTCGCGGAAGCCATTGTTGTTGTGCTTGGTAACGTACGGGGGATCAAAAAAAACAAAGTCATTCTCCTTAGCGTCTTCAACAGTTTCTTCAAAATCTCCAGTCGTTATTTGCACGCCCGCTTTGGATAGCGCGGTTGAGCAACTGAATAGATTCTTTGCGTCAACTAGGGTATGACCGTTTGGGGTACCGTAAGGAACGTTGAACTCACCTCTTGAATTGACGCGATAGAGCCCATTCCAGCAAGTCTTATTTAAGTATATAAAATATGTGGCGCGCTCTAGGTCGGAAGCGAAGCGAATGTCTCTCACTCGGTAATAAGAGTCCTTGTCTATTTTTATCTTGGCAATACGTCTGGATACCTCAGCGCAGTTATCTCTTACGGAGAGGTAAGTCTGAATAAGAGGAGCACAAGAATCTGATATCTTGGCTTTCTCCGGACTTAAGTGGAAAAAGAGAGCGCCAGAACCGAGGAACGGCTCATAATATGTACCGAACGTCGAGGGAACGGCGGTCACTATGTGGCGGAGAAGTCCTTGCTTTGAACCGGCCCACTTCAGGAATGGCCTGGGCAATGCAGAGAGGCGGCCGATGGCAGGAAGTCGGGTATTGACCTCTTTAGGCTGGGGAGCGCTGACCGGCGTCGCACATTCCGGAATCGGCATCGTCATCGTCGGAGACTAACTGTCCTGCATAGCTTGGTCTACCGACTCCCCCGCGTTCCAGGCCTGGATGATCTCGGCCAACGCCGCCACCGCAACTTCCCAGGGCGCTTTACCGCCGAGCTCGAGCCCAATGGGCGTACGCAGGCGGGCGATATCCTCAGGCGCCACGCCGGCGGCCAGCAGCGCCGTCTCACGCTCCCCGCGGCGGCGACGCGCCCCGAGAGCTCCGACGTAGAATGCGCTCGACGGCAGGGCGGCGATCAGAGCGGCGTGGTCGAGCTCGGCGTCGTGCGTGGCGGCGGCAACCGCCGTCCAGGGATCGAGACCGACGGCGGCCATGGCTTCGGCGGCGTCCTCGCGACTGTAGGCGACGCCCGCGAGCGGCGGCGGCTTCGCCGGGCCGTTGGGCCGCACCAGGGTCGTTTCCCAGCCCGCCTCGGCGCCCAAGGCGGCTATGGCCAGGGCCGTCGGGTCGGCGCCCAGCACGACGAGGCGCGGGGCCGGCCTGAAGGGGCGCTGGAAAGCGCCCGGCCAAGACGCCGGCGCGTCATCCTGCGGTCCGCACGCGCGCCGCTCGCCATCCGAGACCCACACGGCGGCTCTCCGCGCTTCGGTGAGGGAGAGAAGGGTCTCCACGGCCCCGTCGTCGGGCGCGATCCGTTCCAACAGGATATCCATGCGCGCGCCGCACATCAGGCGGATATCGGCCCAGGGGCTGCCTTCGCCATAGGTCAGCCGGCGCGAGTGGCCGTCGGCCAACACCTCGGCGGCGTGGCCGGCCACGTCGGATTCCAGGCAGCCGCCGGAGAGGAACCCACTCACATCCTCGCCGGCGAACGCCATCTGGGTCCCGACCGGCCGCGGGCCGCCGCCGGAAAGGCCGATGATGGTCGCCAGCGCCACCGGCGTGGCTGACCTTCGTGCATTGGAAAGAAGCGGCCGCGCGTCGTCCGAAAAGCCGAACAGCGGCCATTCAGCGAGAGCGCCGCCCGTTTCGCTCCCCGTCATGCCTCAAGGACTCCCGCCGGCGCCCTCGACCGAGCCCACGACGCGCCCCGCCGCGGTCATGAAGGTGGCGACGGTGTCGCGGTGCGTGAACGCGAAGATCAGTCCGGCAGCCAGGCTCGCAGCCAGGAGCCAGCCCCAGACCGCTCCGCCGCCGCTCCGGCTCACGCCGCCTTCTGGAAGTAGGGCCTGTCGCCGAAGATCGTCGCCCGGGTCATCACCCGTCGGTCCGGCAGATAGTCGTTGACTGCATAGTGCTGGGTGCAGCGATTGTCCCAGAAGGCCACCGCACCCTCGCGCCAGCGCCAGCGGACGCAGAATTCCGGCTTCTGGATGTGGCGGAACAGGAAATCGAGCAACGCCCGGCTCTCCTCGTGCCTCAAACCCTTGATGCGCCGGGTGAAGCCGGAATTGACGAAGAGGCCGTTCCTGCCGGTCTCTGGGTGGGTGCGGACCACCGGATGGACGACCGGCGGGTTCTCGGCCCGTGCCTTCTCATAGCGCTCGCGGCCTGCGGCCTGGGCGACGATCCCGTCGGCGGCGAAGGCGTAGGCCAGGTCATGCACCGCCGACAGGGTCGAAAGGAAGTCCTGCATCGCCGGGCTCAGAGCTTCGTAGGCGGCGGTCATGCTCGACCAAAGCGTGTCTCCGCCGGACGGCGGCAACACGCGCGCGTGCAGGATCGCGCCCAGCGCCGGCCGCTCCAGAAAGGTGACGTCGGTGTGCCAGTGATCGTTGTCGGTAGGGTTCTGCTGGTGGTTGTCGAGGATCATGATCTCCGGGACGCTCTCCTCGCCCGGATACAGCGGATGCATATGCAGTTCGCCGAAGCGAGCGGCGAAGTCGCGTTGCTGAACGGGCGTCAGATCCTGATCCTCGAAGAACAGGACCTTGTGATCCAGGAGGGCGGCGCGGATGTCGCCGATCACCGCGTCGGCGTGATCCTCGCGCAGGTCGAGGCCGGAAATGACGGCGCCGATGGTCGGCGTGAGCGGGGTGACGGCGAGCTGGTTGGTGCGGATCATGATCTCGGTTCTCCCCAATCCGGCGGACCCTTGACCGGTTCGGTCAGGCCGTCCACCACGCTCGCGCCCGCACGGAGGATGAGATGAGACGCGCCGCGATAGTCTGCCCGATCCGCACGGCGGTGGGCAAGTTCCTGGGCGCCTTGGCGCCGCTGACGGCGGGCGACCTCGGCGCGGTGATCCTCAAGGCCCTCGTCGAGCGGACCGGGATCGACCCGATTGCCGTGGACGATGTCATCTTCGCCCAGGGCTACGGCAACGGCGAGGCGCCCTGCATTGCGCGCTGGAGCGCGCTGGCCGCCGGCTTTCCGATCGAGATCCCTGGCTACCAGCTCGATCGGCGCTGCGGCTCCGGGCTACAGGCGGTGATCGACGCGGCGATGATGGTCCAGACGGGCGCGGCCGATGTGGTCGTCGCCGGCGGCGTCGAGAGCATGAGCAACGCCGAATACTACACCACCGATATGCGCGCCGGCGCGCGCGCCGGTTCGGTGACGCTGCACGACCGGCTCGCCCGCGGACGGGTGATGAGCCAGCCCATCGCACGCTTCGGCGTCATTTCCGGCATGATCGAGACAGCCGATAACCTGGCTCGCGATTATCAGATCTCGCGCGAGGCCTGCGACGAATACGCGGCCACGAGCCATCAGCGGGCGGCGGCGGCCTGGGCGGCCGGCAAGTTCGACGATGAGACCGTCCCGGTGGCCGTCCCGCAGAAACGCGGCGATCCGGTGATCTTCGCCCAGGATGAAGGCGTGCGCGCGGACGCCACGCCCGAAAGCCTTGCAAAGCTCAAGCCGCTGGAGAAGGACGGCGTGGTCACCGCCGGCAACGCCAGCCAGCAGAACGACGCGGCCGCAGCCTGCCTGGTGGTCGCCGAGAACAAGCTCGCTGAACTCAACCTGGAACCGATGGGATGGTTCGTCGCCTGGGCGGCCGCCGGCTGCGATCCCTCGCGCATGGGCATCGGTCCTGTGCCGGCGGTGAAGCGCCTGTTCGATCGCACCGGCCTTTCCTGGGCCGATATCGACCTCGTCGAACTCAACGAGGCCTTTGCGCCTCAGGTGCTCGCCGTGCTGAAAGCTTGGGGCTGGGATGATCGCGAGCGGCTGAACGTCAACGGCTCAGGCATTTCGCTCGGCCACCCCATCGGCGCCACCGGCGGGCGGATACTGGCCAACCTGCTGCGTGAATTGAAACGGCGCGATGGCAAGCTCGGCCTCGAGACCATGTGCATCGGCGGCGGCCAGGGCCTGGCCGCGGTGTTCGAGGCGGCGTGAGTCCCCTCAGGTTTTGGGAGCGCCCAGGCCGAAGCGTTCGGCTTCCTTCCCGATTCCGGGTCGCGCCGCGGCGGCCGCGGTGAAGTCGGCCTTGGCCTGAGCCGCCTCGCCTTTCTTCGCCTCGGCGAGGCCTCGGCCCCAGAGGGCCCATGGGGCTGTCTTCCGCACCTCGAGAAGCGCGGTGAAATCGCCGATCGCGCCATCCAGATCGCCGAGGCGCAGTCGGGTCAAGCCGCGTCCCTCAAAGGCAAGCCCCTCGCCCTTCTGGAGGTGCAGCGCCTTCTCACAATCGGCTCTTGACCGTTCGAGATCCACATTCGCAAGCGCGCGGGCGAGGCAACGGCCGCCCAGCGCCGCCGCCATGTTGTTGTCTTCCGGATGCGCCTTCACCCAGGCATCGAAGGCCGGCGCCGCCCGATCCGGAGCCCCGGCGGAAAGATAAAGATCGGCCAGGATGAGGCGTTCGTGCGCCTCTGGCGGCAGCAGTTTGTCGGCGGCGTCCAGGTCGATGAGGGCGCCTGTGTCATCGTCGGCTTCCAGGCGAAGGCCGGCTCGCCCAAGACGGCCGCGCCAGCTGTCGGGATCGAGGGCCAGGGCCCGATCGAAATCGGCAAGCGCCGTCTTGTTTTCACCTGCCTCGCGTTCCACGATTCCGCGGCCGAGAGGATAGTCGGCGACCTTGACGTCCATCGTCATGGCCTTTGAGTAGTCCGACTTTGCGCCTGCAAGGTCTCTGCGAGCCGCCCGCGCGGCCGCCCGCCGCGCGAAGCTGGCTGCGTCAGTCGGTTCCGCCCCGGCGGCGAAAGCGGCCGGCTCTCCCGGATTGGCCTCGAGTTTGAACACGGGGCCGCCATTGTACGTGAAGTAGATCTTGTGCTGGCTGCTGGCGAAGAAGACCCTGTGCGACAACAGGAAGTCGTCGCCGATCAGCATGTCGGCGTCATCCATCTCGAAGTCGCCGACCCGAAGGCGGGTGTGCTGGACGTTCTCTCCGCCGATGCCGAAATCGTCAACCGGCGCGATCCATGACCGGACCTTATGTCGGCCCACCCCCGCGATCAGGCCGGTTTGCTCTACGCCCTTGGCATTCAGATCGATACCCAGGCGACGAGCCCCGGCCAGCGTTAGCATCGAGCCTGGCGCGCCGGAATCGAACTCCACCACAATGCGCTTGCCGTTGACCGTGGCCGACGCCCGGAACGGAGGCCGAAAGACCTGGGACCGGGGCCCGTCCTCCTCGGATTCCATGCTGACTTCGCCATAGCTTTGGTCTGGCTTGAGCCAATAGGCCAGGGGAAGCCGACCGCAACCCTTAGGCTCCACGAGCCGGATGACCCCGTCGGCGAGGTCGTACTCGATATCGGCCATTCTGAGAATGTTGCGGCCGATGAGGCCAGCAAGGCCTGGTCCGGCTTCGCTGCCGCCTACGGCGAAGTCCGCGTGGAAATTCGGTGTGTTCCCGAGACTGAAGCTCTTGATCTCCGCAACGCTTATCTGGGACGTGTTTCCGCCGATTCCCTGCATGTACATGCCGAACGGCCCCGGCTGCAGATGCAGCCGCAGCTCCTGGGCCACTCCAGGCGAGATGACGCTGTAGAAGGCGCCGCTGTCGGCGATGAATCTGACCGCGACGCCGTTGATCCTTGCTTCGACCTCCGGGCTACCGTCATCCATGGTGACGGGCAGGGTGGCGATGATTCCGAGCTTGCAATCAGCTCTTGCGACTTGAGCGATTGCAAGCGTCGCCATCGCTGCGGCGAACGCGAGTCTCTTCACGTTGAATTCCAACGAGACGGCGGGCCGATGAATTGCGCCGGCGTGACCCTCATTGCGCGACCGGTGGCGGCGTTTGCTTTTCTTCTGGCCGTTTCTCCGCATCAGGTTTGCGGCCTTCGCTTGGGCCGCCATTGTAGGCGGCAAAAACCGGACCGCCGACATAGGTGACGTAGAGTTTGTGTTGTCCGTTGGCGAAGTAGAGGCGGTGCGACAGGAAGTAGTCGGACCCTAGCAGAAGATCATAGCCGGTGATGTCGGCAGAGGTGATCCGCAGTCTGGTGTCGCGAATTTCTTCGCCGGCGAAGGCAAAGCTCTTGATCGGCGCGATCCACAGCTTCACCGCATCGCCCTCCCAGTCGATGCTTCCGGCGGAGACCACGCTCGGATCGTTCAGGTTGATGCCCAGTTTCTTGGCGGCCTGTTGGGTCAACAGCGAGACAGATTCGCCGGTTCTGAACCCGACTCTCAAACTGATGCCGTTGATCGTCGCCGTCGCCGTTGAATCGGTGCCGAAGATACCGCCTGAACTCAGGCTGGCCACGCCAAAGGTCTCTCCCGGCTTCAGCCACCAGGCCAGAGGCTGATCGTCGCAATCCTGCGGCCGCATCAGACGGACGACGCCATCGTGCAGGTCGTAGTCGACATCACCGATCTTCAGCAGCTTCTGGCCGATCGCTCCGTCGATCCCTTCTCCCGCCTCCGCGTCATCCACTTCGAACGGCACGTCCTTGAAGGCGAGGCCGCCCAAGGTGAAGGTCCCGACATTGGTCATTGGCGAGCCGCCGGCGCTCTGCGCGCGATAGTCGCTCATGGCCAGGGTGGACTTCAGCTTCAGGCGGCTGGCCGCGCCGGAACTGATCCAGCTCTCATAATAGCCGCTGTCGAGAACGAACCGTGCGTCTTCGCCGTTGACCTTGGCCGGCACGACGGGCCGCAGGCCCTGCATGGTCACTGGCAGCTCGAACAGCTCGCCCAACTGGCAATCCGCCCGAGCCGCCAGCGGGACAGCGAGGGCCGCCAGACAAACCAATGCAAAACGTCCGACCATCTTCAATCCCCTGAAGCTCATGGCTTGGCCGCCTGCGCGGCGATCCAGGCATCCATCCGCGCCCCGAGAACAGAAAGCGGCATGGCTCCCTCGTCCAGCGCCGCGTCGTGAAAGCTGCGGTAGTCGAATCTGGGACCTAGCGCCGCCCGCGCCTTGTCGCGCAGCTTCTCGAACTCGAGCTGGCCAATCTTGTAGCCCAGCGCCTGGCCCGGCCAGCCGATGTAGCGGTCGGTCTCTGTCTGGATGTTCTTTTCCGCCAGGGCGCTGTTTTCTCTCAGACAGTCCATGGCCTCATCGCGGGTCCAGCCCTTCCAGTGGATGCCGACGTCCATGACCAGACGGCAGGCGCGCCACATCTCCATGGAGAGCAGACCGAAGCGCTCATAGGGCGTCTGGTAGAGGCCCATTTCGCGCGTGAGCTGTTCGGCATAGAGCGCCCAGCCTTCGACGAAGGCCGTGATGTCGCTGTCGCGCCGGAAGAGCGGCTGGCCGGTCAGTTCCTGGGCGAGCGCGATCTGGATGTGGTGGCCGGGCGCCCCTTCATGGCTGACCAAGGCCGGCAGCTCATAGAGCGGCCTCTGGTCGAGGTGAGAGGTATTGATCAGCAGCTTGCCGGCGACGCCCGCCTCGGGGCTTCC